>NZ_JBSGCD010000007.1:0-365283 GCF_053601675.1 Micromonospora sp. NPDC004704
CAACCGACCCCGCCGCATCCTCGGCTACAAGAAACCCAAGGAAATCTTCGCCGAGCTACTAACCAGCCCGATTGCTTCCACCGACTGAGCACGGGGTGGCTATTCCGTCGCGGATAGCCACTCTTTCTCTACAAGAGGCGCGTCCGGTGCCCCGGGAGGGGCGCGGGGTGGGGTGGGGGGAGGAGGGTGGGGGAGGGTGAGGTGGCAGAGTTGTACGGCGTGACCCGTACCCCGCACGGACAGCGCGCGAGCCTGGACAAGCAGCCGCATGAGGTGGCGGCGATGTTCGACGGCGTGGCGTCCCGGTATGACCTGACCAACACGATCGTCTCCTTCGGGCAGGACCGGGGCTGGCGCCGCGCCACCCGCGCCGCCCTCGGGTTGCGTCCCGGCGAGCGGGTGCTCGACGTGGGCGCCGGCACCGGGGTCTCGACCGAGGAACTGGCGCACTCGGGCGCGTACGCGGTGGGGCTCGACCTCTCGATCGGGATGTTGCAGGCCGGGCGGCGGACCCGTCCGGACGTGCCGCTGCTGGCTGGTGACGCGCTGCGGCTGCCGTTCCCGGACCGTTCCTTCGACGCGGTGACGATCTCGCTGGCGCTGCGCAACGTGGTCGACACCGAGGCGGCGCTGCGCGAGATGGCCCGGGTGACCCGTCCGGGTGGGCGGCTCGTGGTCTGTGAGTTCAGTACGCCGACCAACCCGGTCTTCCGTACCGTCTATCTGTCGTACCTGATGCGGTCCCTGCCGGCGGTGGCGCGGACGGTGTCGAGCAACCCGGACGCCTACGTCTACCTGGCGGAGTCGATCCGGGCCTGGCCGGACCAGGCCGGGCTGGCCGCGCGGATCGCCGCCTCGGGCTGGGGTCGGGTGGGCTGGCGCAACCTGACCGGCGGCATCGTGGCGCTGCACCGCGCCGTCCGCGAGTAGCGCGGGTCGGATCGGTCCTGGAGTGGCGCCGCACCGCGCCGTCCGGTAGTAGCGCGGGTCGGATAGATACGGCCCGGCCACGCCCGGATGAGCAACATTTCGCGTTTCGTCCTTTTCGTGCTCTCTCGGGCAGTACGCTGCGCAAATGGCGGGGGCACAGCGGCAGCCGGACGGCGACGACTGGTCGGTAGCGGCGGAGCACGGCGCGCCGGCCGACACGGACGCGGCCGAACTGATCGCACAGATCCGGCAGTTGGCTGCCGACGCCGACCCGGCCGGAGTACGGCAGGTGGTCGCCGAGGTGCTCTCCGCGCTCGACCGGGCGGCCGGCGGCGCGTTGCGTGAGCAGTTGCCGAACGGTCTGCCCGGCGCGACCGGATACGACGGGCCGGCGGGTTCGGCCCCCGGTCGGGCCGGGGGTGACGGCGAACTCGCGGGGCGGGCGGAGCCGCCGGTCGATGTTCCCGACAGGTACGAGAACGCCCCGGTCGATCTACCGGCGGGCGCCGAGGACGCGGAGTCGACTTCGTCGGCGGACCCGGACGGGCCACCGGCCAACAGGTTGACCGGGCAGGACGAGCCGCCGGTGACACTGTCCGATCTGGAGGCTGCCGGGTCCGAGGAGCGTCCCACCGGATCGGGCTGATCCGACCGGTCCGCTCGCCCGGGAGGCTCACCGCGCCCACCTCGGGAAGTTAGGTTCACCTAACCCGCTGGCACCCTTAACGCGGTCTTAGACTCCTCCCGAACCAGCTTGTGAAGCATTTCACGAGCACCTCGGGAAGGAGGCGCTGATGGCCACGGTCGAGTACGACGCGGACGTCATCGTCGTCGGCGCCGGACCGGGTGGTTCCACCACCGCCTACCACCTGGCGCGGCACGGACTACGGGTCCTGCTACTGGAGAAGACCGAGTTCCCGCGCGAGAAGGTGTGCGGCGACGGCCTCACCCCGCGCGCGGTCAAGCAGCTCATCCGGCTCGGCGTCGACACCTCCGCGGAGGCCGGCTGGTTGCACAACCGCGGCCTGCGGGTGATCGGCGGCGGGATGCGGCTGGAGCTCGACTGGCCCGACCTGGCCAGCTTCCCCAACTACGGCCTGGTCCGTACCCGGCTGGACTTCGACGACCTCCTCGCCAAGCAGGCGGTCGGTGCCGGAGCCGAGCTGCGTACGGGCGTCAACGTCACCGGTCCGGTCCTGGACGGGACCGGCCGGGCGATCGGGGTCACCGGCGAGGCGGGACCGGGCAAGGAACCGGTGACCTTCCACGCGCCCCTGGTCGTGGCCGGTGACGGTGTCTCCGGTCGACTGCCGCTCGCCATGGGCCTGGCCAAGCGCGAGGACCGGCCGATCGGGGTGGCGGTACGCCGCTACTACAAGTCACCGGCCAAACACGACGACAACTACCTCGAGTCGTGGCTCGAACTGCGCAGCCGGGACTCCGGCGACAACCTGCTTCCCGGCTACGGCTGGATCTTCGGCATGGGCGACGGTCGGGTCAACGTCGGTCTCGGCGTACTGAACTCGTCGTCCGCGTTCGGCAAGACCAACTACCGCCGGATGCTCACGGACTGGTTGGCGAACACCCCGCCCGAGTGGGGCATGACCGACGAGACCAACGCGGAGGGCCCGATCCTCGGGGCCGCCCTCCCGATGGGCTTCAACCGGGTGCCGCACTACACCCGCGGGGTGCTGCTGGTCGGCGACTCCGGTGGCATGGTCAACCCGTTCAACGGCGAGGGCATCGCGTACGCGATGGAGTCCGGCGAACTCGCCGCCGAGGTCATCGTCCAGGCGCTGGCCCGCGCCGAGGGACCCGACCGGGAGCGGGCGCTGGCCGGTTACCCGGCTGAGTTGAAGGCCCGCTACGGCGGTTACTACCGGCTCGGCGGGATTTTCGTGAAGCTCATCGGCAATCCGCAGATCATGCGGATCGCCACCAAACACGGCATGCCGCACCCGACCCTGATGCGGTTCGTCCTGAAACTGCTGGCCAACCTGACCGACCCGCGCGGCGGGGACGCGATGGACCGGGTGATCAACGCGATGACCAAGGTGGCACCAGCGGTGTGAGCAGCGGCCCCCCGGGCGAAGGCGCCCGGAGGACTGTGAATAGTGTGAATTTTGTTAATGACCGAGGGCAGGGAAGGACGAGCAGGAGAAGAGATGTCGCTCTCGCCTTACGTACCCATCATCGGGCTCATGGCCCTCGCCGCGGCGTTCGCGCTGTTCTCCGTCGGCGCCGCGCGGTTCGCCGGTCCGCTGCGTTACAACAAGGCCAAGCTCGAAGCGTACGAGTGCGGCATCGAGCCGAGCCCACAGCCTCCGGGCGGTGGTCGGTTCCCGATCAAGTTCTACCTGACCGCGATGCTCTTCATCATCTTCGATATCGAGATCATCTTCCTCTTCCCGTGGGCGGTCGTGTTCGACTCGCTGCCCATCTTCGGCTTCGTGGAGATGGTGCTGTTCATCGTCGCGGTCTTCGTCGCGTACGCCTATGTCTGGCGGCGCGGCGGCCTGGACTGGGACTGAGGGAGGACGTCAGATGGGTATCGAAGAGAAGCTCCCCGCCGGTGTCCTGCTCACCTCGGTGGAGAAGCTGGTCAACTGGTCCCGCAAGTCGTCGGTCTGGGGTGCCACCTTCGGCCTCGCCTGCTGCGCCATCGAGATGATGGCGGCCGGTGGCCCGCACTACGACATGGGCCGCTGGGGCATGGAGGTCTTCCGCGCCTCGCCGCGCCAGGCCGACCTGATGATCGTCGCCGGCCGGGTCAGCCAGAAGATGGCCCCGGTGCTGCGCCAGATCTACGACCAGATGGCCGAGCCCCGGTGGGTGCTGTCGATGGGTGTCTGCGCCAGCAGCGGCGGCATGTTCAACAACTACGCGATCGTGCAGGGCGTCGACCACATCGTCCCGGTCGACATGTACCTGCCCGGCTGCCCGCCCCGGCCGGAGATGCTGATCGACGCGATCCTGAAGCTCCGCGAGAAGATCATGCACGAGCCGCTCGGTCCGAACGGCCGCAAGATGCTCGAGGCCCGGCAGGCGCGCGGTGACGTCCCGGTGGTGCCGTACGGCTCGATGCCGTCGTCGTACCGGTCCGACAAGGCCCGGCGGGCCGAGTGGACGCAGGCGGTTCGCGAGGGCCGCGAGGAACAGCTCCGGATCGAGAACTGGATGAACGCACAGAACCACATCACCGGGGGTGTCAAGCCGTGACCACGCCCAGTGACAAGCCCGGCAACGGCGTACCGGTGGCCGCGCCCCCGGTCGGCGCGACCAGCGGGGCCCCCGCCGAACACCCCCCGGCCAGCCCGGCCGGGCAGGGCATGTTCGGCATCCACGGCTCCGGTGACACCTCCGGCTTCGGCGGCCTGGTCCGCCGGCACGTCGGCCTGATCGACAGCCCCCGGCCGTACGGCGGCTACTTCGACGAGGTACGGGACGCGCTCGAAGAGGCGTACCCCGCGTTCGCCGACGCGATCGAGAAGATCGTGGTCGACCGGGGTGAGCTGACCCTGCACGTACGACCCGAGCGGATCTTCGAGGTCTGCCAGGTGCTGCGCGACGACCGGGCACTCCGGTTCGAGCTCTGCTCCTCGGTCTCCGGCGTCGACTACCTCGGCACCGACGACCGCCGGCTGCACGTCATCTACGAGCTGACCTCGATGACCTACCGGCGTCGGATCCGGCTGGAAGCCGCCGTGAGCGTCGAGGACCCGCACCTGCCGAGCGTCACGACGGTCTACCCGACCGCGGACTGGCAGGAGCGCGAGGCGTACGACATGTTCGGCATCGTCTTCGACGGCCACCCCGGCCTGACCCGGATCCTGATGCCGGACGACTGGGAGGGACACCCCCAGCGCAAGGACTACCCGCTCGGTGGCGTGCCGGTCGAGTACAAGGGCGCCGAGATCCCACCGCCCGACAAGCGGAGGAGTTACCAGTAATGACCACTCCTGGATACGCGGCTGAGCGCGAGACCACCGAGGGCCGGGTCTTCACCGTCACCGGTGGCGACTGGGACACCGTGGTGGCCGGACACGACCCGATCGCCGACGAGCGGATCGTGGTCAACATGGGTCCGCAGCACCCGTCCACGCACGGGGTGCTCCGGCTGGTGCTGGAACTCGAGGGCGAGACGGTCCGCGAGGCCCGCAGCGTCGTCGGCTACCTGCACACCGGCATCGAGAAGAGCATCGAGTACCGCAACTGGACGCAGGGCTCGACGTTCGTGACCCGGATGGACTACCTGGCCCCGATCTTCAACGAGACGGCGTACAGCCTGGCCGTGGAGAAGCTGCTCGGCATCACGGACGACATCACCGAGCGGGCGACCACCATCCGGGTGCTGATGATGGAGCTGAACCGGGTCGCGTCGCACCTGGTCTGGCTGGCCACCACCGGCATGGAACTCGGCGCCATCTCCATCATGCTGTACGGCTTCCGCGAGCGTGAGTACATTCTCGACATCTTCGAGATGATCACCGGCCTGCGGATGAACATGGCGTACGTCCGCCCCGGCGGTGTCGCCCAGGACGTACCGGACGCGGCGATCGTCAAGATCCGCGAGTTCCTCGACATGATGCCGAAGCGGCTCAAGGAGTACGAGGACCTGCTCTCCGGGCAGCCGATCTGGGTCGAGCGGACCAAGAACGTGGCCGTCCTCGACGTCACCGGTTGTGTCGCGCTCGGCGTCACCGGTCCGGTGCTGCGCTCGGCCGGACTTCCGTGGGACCTGCGCAAGACGATGCCGTACTGCGGCTACGAGACGTACGAGTTCGACGTGCCGACCTCGACCGACGCCGACGTGTGGGGTCGTTACCAGGTCCGGCTCGGCGAGATCCGCGAGTCGCTCAAGCTGGTCGAGCAGGCGCTGGACCGGCTCCGGCCCGGCCCGATCATGGTGGCCGACAAGAAGATCGCCTGGCCGGCGCAGCTCGCCATCGGCGTCGACGGCATGGGCAACTCCCTCGAGCACGTAGCGAAGATCATGGGTCAGTCGATGGAGTCGCTGATCCACCACTTCAAGCTCGTCACCGAGGGCTTCCGGGTGCCGCCGGGCCAGGTCTACGTCGCGATCGAGGCGCCTCGCGGCGAGCTGGGCGTACACGCGGTCTCGGACGGCGGGACCCGGCCCTACCGGGTGCACTACCGCGAGCCGAGCTTCGTCAACCTTCAGGCCCTCCCGGCAATGGCCGAGGGCGGTCTGATCGCGGACGTGATCGCGGGCGGTGCCTCTCTGGATCCGGTGATGGGTGGGTGTGATCGCTAGTGGCCTTCAGTGAAGAGACGTACGGGCGGGCGCGGGAGATCGTCGCCCGCTACCCGGCCGACCGGTCCCGCTCGGCCCTGCTGCCGCTGCTGCACCTGGTGCAGTCCGAGGAGGGGTACGTATCCCCGGCCGGTGTGTCGTTCTGTGCCGAGGTCCTCGGCCTGAACAAGGCGCAGGTCGGCGCGGTGGCGACCTTCTACACCATGTACAAGCGTCGGCCGACCGGTGACTACCTGGTCAGCGTCTGCACCAACACGATGTGCAACGTGCTCGGCGGGCAGCAGGTCTACGACTCCCTCTCCGAGCACCTCGGCGTCGGGCACGACGAGACCACCACCGACGGCACGATCACCCTCGAACACGCCGAGTGCCTGGCCGCGTGCGACTACGGCCCGGTGATGACGGTCAACTACGACTTCTTCGACAAGGTCGACCCGGACAGCGCGGTCGGCGTGGTCAACGAGCTGCGCGCCGGTAACCGGCCGATGCCGACCCGTGGGGCCCGGCTCTGCACGCTCAAGGAGATGTCGCTGCAACTCGCCGGCTTCGCCGACGAGCGCGAGGGCGCGGTGGCCGACGGACCGGCCGGCGACGCGACGCTGCGCGGGCTGCGCCTGGCCGAGCAGCACGGGATCTCGGTGCCGGGCTTCGATCCGAACACCCCGATCAAGAGCACGAAGGCCGCCGCCGCACCGGCCCCGGCCACCACCCGACCGGCCGCCGCCACCGGCACCACCGCGCCGGACCTGCCGGCACCGGACCAGAAGTCGCCGCAGTTGCGTACCGCGGAGACCCGCGCGCCGGACGCGAAGACGCCGGCACCGGACGCGCCGGGGGTTGCCACCCCGGTCGACGGCGAACCGCCGGCACCGGCGGACGCCAAGGCCGCCGCCGATGCCGGCACCGCCGCCAACAAGCCGGCCAGCGATGGCAAGCCGGCGGGCGACGACGCCGAGCAGCAGCAGCGTTCGTTGAAGGAGGCTCAATCATGAGTACGCCTCGACCGGAGACGGTGGCGAAGCTGACTCCGGTGCTGACCAAGCGCTGGCTCTCGCCGGACGCCTGGAAACTCGACGTCTACCAGAAGCTCGACGGATACGCCGCGCTGCGCAAGGCGATCGCCGCCCACCCGGACGACCTCATCCAGCTCATCAAGGACTCCGGTCTGCGGGGGCGTGGCGGTGCCGGCTTCCCCACCGGACTCAAGTGGGGCTTCATCCCGCAGGGTGACGGCAAGCCGCACTACCTGGTGGTGAACGCGGACGAGGGCGAGCCCGGCACCTGCAAGGACCTGCCCCTGATGACGCACGATCCGCACTCGCTGATCGAGGGCGTCATCATCGCGTCGTACGCGATCCGGGCCAACCGGGCCTACATCTACATCCGCGGTGAGGCGGTGCACGCCGCCCGGCGGCTGCGCAACGCGATCGCTGAGGCGAAGCGGGCCGGTTACCTCGGCACCAACATCCTCGGCTCCGGGTTCGACCTGGAAGTCGTGGTGCACAGCGGCGCCGGGGCGTACATCTGCGGCGAGGAAACGGCACTGCTCGACTCGCTCGAGGGCTTCCGGGGCCAGCCCCGGCTGCGCCCGCCGTTCCCGGCCACGCACGGCCTGTACGCCTCGCCTACCGTGGTCAACAACGTCGGCACCATCGCCAGCGTGCCGTACATCGTGCTCGGCGGGGCCGACTGGTGGAAGAGCATGGGTACGGAGAAGTCGTCCGGCCCGATGATCTACTCCCTCTCCGGCCGGGTGGTCAACCCCGGTCAGTACGAGGCCGGCCTCGGCATCACCCTGCGGGAACTGATCGAGCTGGCCGGCGGCATGCTCCCCGGTCACGAGCTCCGGTTCTGGACCCCGGGTGGCTCGTCGACGCCGCTGCTCGCGGCCGAGCACATCGACGTACCGCTGGACTTCGAGGGAGTGGCGGCGGCCGGTTCGATCCTCGGCACCACCGCCACCCAGATCTTCTCCGACCAGGACTGCCCGGTCTACGCGACCTACCGGTGGCTGGAGTTTTACCACCACGAGTCGTGCGGCAAGTGCACCCCGTGTCGGGAAGGCAACTACTGGATGGTCCGGGTCTACCGCCGGATCCTCTCCGGACAGGGCACCCAGGAGGACCTGGACACCCTGCTCGACACCTGTGACAACATCCTCGGCCGCTCGTTCTGCGGTCTGGGCGACGGCGCGACCAGCCCGGTGACCTCGTCCCTGCAGTACTTCAAGCAGGACTACCTCGACTACATCGAGGGGCGCACCGCGCCGAAGCTGTCGGACAAGCAGTTGGTGGGGGCGCACTAATGACCGACCTGAAGGCTGTCAACCCGGCCGGCGCCGTCGCGCCGGTCGAGACCGTGACCCTGACCATCGACGGCATCGAGGTGACCGCGCCGAAGGGCACGCTGCTCATCCGGGCCGCCGAGAAGCTCGGCATCGAGATCCCCCGGTTCTGCGACCACCCGCTGCTCGCGCCCGCCGGGGCGTGCCGGCAGTGTCTGGTCGACGTGGAGGGCCAGCGCAAGCCGGTTGCCTCGTGCACCCAGACGGTCGCCGAGGGCATGGTGGTCAAGACCCAGCTCACCTCTCCGGTCGCCAAGAAGGCGCAGGAGGGGATCATGGAGCTGCTCCTGGTCAACCACCCGCTCGACTGCCCGATGTGCGACAAGGGCGGCGAGTGCCCGCTGCAGAACCAGGCGATGTCGACCGGCCGCCCCGAAACCCGCTTCCACGAGACGAAGCGGGAATACGAGAAGCCGATCAACATCTCCTCCCAGGTGCTGCTCGACCGCGAGCGGTGCGTGCTCTGCCAGCGCTGCACCCGGTTCTCCGAGGAGATCGCCGGAGACAAGTTCATCGACCTGATGGACCGCTCCTCCGGCGAGCAGATCAACGTCTACCGGGACGAGGTCTACGGCGGCGAGGGCGACGGCAGCGGCCGGGACGCGGGCGGGGTCGGCGACGTCCCGTTCAACTCGTACTTCTCCGGGAACACCGTGCAGATCTGCCCGGTCGGCGCGCTGACCGGAGCCCAGTACCGGTTCCGGGCCCGCCCGTTCGACCTGGTCTCCACCCCGAGCGTGTGCGAGCACTGCTCCGCCGGTTGCGCCCAGCGCACCGACCACCGCCGGGGCAAGGTCCAGCGCCGCCTCGCCGGTGACGACCCCGCGGTGAACGAGGAGTGGAACTGCGACAAGGGCCGCTGGGGCTTCCGCTACAGCACCGCCACCGAGCGGCTCACCCACCCGCTGATCCGCGACGCCAAGACCGGTGAGCTGCGCGAGGCATCCTGGAGCGAGGCGTTCGCCTTCGCCGCCGAGGGACTGCGCCTGGCCCGCGACGGCGCGTACGGGGTCGGGGTGCTCACCGGGGGCCGGCTCACGGTCGAGGACGCGTACGCGTACTCGAAGTTCGCCCGGGTGGCCCTGAACACCAACGACATCGACTTCCGGGCCCGCCCGGTCGCCGCCGAGGAGACCCAGTTCCTGGCGAGCAACGTGGCCGGCGTGACCGACGTGACGTACGCCGACATCGAGCGGGCGTCCACGGTGGTCCTGGCCGGGCTGGAGCCCGAGGAGGAGTGCCCGATCCTCTTCCTCCGGCTGCGCAAGGCGTACCAGAAGAAGGGCCTCAAGGTCTACGCGCTGGCCCCGTTCGCCACCCGTGGGCTGGAGAAGCTCGGCGCCAAGCTTGCCCGGGTCGTACCGGGTGAGGAGGCGCAGGTGCTGGCCGAGCACGACACGGTCGCCGACGCGCTGAGCCAGCCGGGAGCGATCCTGTTCGTCGGCGAGCGGCTCGCCTCCGTACCGGGCGGGCTCTCCGCCGCCGCCGCGGTCGCGGAGCGTACCGGTGCCAAGCTGGCGTGGGTGCCGCGGCGAGCGGGCGACCGGGGTGCGGTCGACGCGGGCTGCCTGCCCAACCTGCTGCCCGGCGGACGCCCGGTGGCCGACCCCGGCGCGCGGGCCGAACTGGCCGGCGCCTGGGACGTGGCCGCCGGGGTCATCCCGAGCCAGACCGGTCGGGACACCGACCAGATCATCGCCGCGGTCGCCGCCGACAAGATCGGTGCCCTGGTGGTGGCCGGGGTCGACCCGGCCGACCTGGCCGACCCGCGGCTGGCCGAGGAAGCCCTGGAGAAGGTCCAGTTCCTGGTCAGCCTGGAGATCAAGGGCGGACCGGTCACCCGGCGCGCCGACGTGGTCTTCCCGGTCGCCCCGGTGGTCGAGAAGGCCGGCAGCTTCCTCGACTGGGAAGGCCGGCTGCGTACCTTCGAGGCCGTGCTCGACACCACCGCGATGACCGACGCCCGGGTGCTCGACGCGCTCGCCGCGCAGCTCGGCGTCAACCTCAACGCGGGCGACGTGAACAGCATCCGCCGTGAGCTGGGCGGACTGCCGGTGACCCGGGCCGAACGCCCGGCCAGCCCGGCGGTCGGGCCGGCCGAGGCGGCCACCCTCGGTACGGACGAAGCGGTGCTCGCCACCTGGCACCACCTGATCGACCTGGGCACCCTGACCGAGGGCGACGAGCAGTTGGGCGGCACCGCCCGCCCGCCGGTCGTCCGGCTCGGCAAGGCGGCGGCCGAGGCGCTCGGGGTGGCCGACGGCGACGCGGTCACGGTCGGCACCGACCGGGGCGCGCTGACCCTGCCGCTGGAGATCACCGACATGCCCGACGGTGTGGTCTGGCTGCCGACCAACTCGCCCGGCTCGACGGTCCGGCGCAGCCTCGGCGCCACCTCCGGCGCGGTCGTCCGGCTGTCCACAGGCAGTGGAAGAGGTGCTCAGTGAGGCTCGACTATCTGGCCCAGGACCCCACCCTGGCCGACTTCGGCCAGGACACCTGGTGGCTGGTGCTGCTCAAGGTTGTTCTCGCCTTCGTCTTCGCGGTGCTCGCCACCCTGCTCGGGGTCTGGTTCGAGCGCCGGGTCGTCGGTCGGATGCAGGTCCGCCCGGGTCCGAACCAGGTGGGCCCGTTCGGTCTGCTGCAGACCCTCGCCGACGGTCTCAAGATGGCCTTCAAGGAGGACATCCTCCCGAAGGCGTCGGACAAGGTGGTCTTCTTCTTCGCGCCGACCATCTCGGTGATCAGCGCGGTGACGGTGCTGTCGGTGGTCCCGTTCGGACCGATGGTCAGCATCTTCGGTGAGCGGACGCCGCTGCAGGTGACCGACGTGCCGGTGGCCGTCCTGGTGATCCTGGCCTGCTCCGCGATGGGCGTCTACGGCATCGTGCTCGGTGGCTGGGCCTCCGGTTCGACGTACCCGCTGCTCGGCGGTCTGCGGTCGAGTGCCCAGATGATCTCGTACGAGATCGCGCTGGGGCTCTCCATCGTCGCCGTCTTCAT
Source organism: Micromonospora sp. NPDC004704 (assembly GCF_053601675.1). Taxonomy (NCBI): domain Bacteria; kingdom Bacillati; phylum Actinomycetota; class Actinomycetes; order Micromonosporales; family Micromonosporaceae; genus Micromonospora; species Micromonospora sp. NPDC004704. The sequence continues at coordinate 11,553 of NZ_JBSGCD010000007.1, forward strand.
GAGCGCCGGCACCATGTCGACCAGCGGTATCGTCGCCGCCCAGTCGGGCAACTCGGCGGCGAGCTGGGACATCTTCGGCTGGCACCCCACCGCCCCGAGCTGGTACGCGCTGCTGCTCTTCCCGAGCTTCATCATCTTCTTCATCGCGGTGGTGGGCGAGACCAACCGGGCGCCGTTCGACCTGCCCGAGGCGGAGTCGGAGCTGGTCGCCGGCTTCATGACCGAGTACAGCTCGCTGAAGTTCGCGCTCTTCATGCTCTCCGAGTACGTCGCGATGGTGAGCATGTCGGCGGTGACCGTGACGCTCTTCCTGGGCGGGTGGCGGGCACCCTGGCCGATCACCTTCTGGGACGGTGCCAACTCCGGCTGGTGGCCGCTGCTCTGGTTCCTCACCAAGGTCATCCTGCTGGTCTTCGTCTTCGTCTGGCTGCGCGGCACGCTGCCCCGGCTCCGGTACGACCAGTTCATGCGGTTCGGGTGGAAGGTGCTGCTCCCGATCAACCTGGTCTGGATCCTGGCGCTCGCCGGCATCCGCTCGGTCGACGGTCGCGGCGCGACCGACCGCTGGATCATCTTCGGGGTGGTCCTGCTGGTCCTGCTGCTGATCGTGCTCTTCTGGCCGAGCCGCAAGCCGGAACCGACCGAGACCCTGCAACAGCAGGTGCGTAACCGGCCCACCGGCAGCTTCCCGCTGCCGCCCATGGACCTGCAGGTCCCGCCGAGTCCGCGGCTCAAGCGCGCGGTCGCCGAGCGGGAGCCGGCCAACGTTGTTGCCGGCGCGGACGAGAAGGAGGTGTGACGTGAGCGCGATCTCGGGCACGTTCAAGGGTTTCGGGGTCACCTTCTCGCACATGTTCAAGAAGGTGGTCACCACCGACTACCCGTTCAAGCCGCCGGTCTCCGCTCCCCGCTACCACGGGCGGCACATCCTCAACCGGCACCCGGACGGGCTGGAGAAGTGCATCGGCTGCGAGCTGTGCGCCTGGGCCTGCCCGGCGGACGCGATCTACGTCGAGGGCGGCGACAACACCGACGAGCAGCGCTTCTCGCCGGGTGAGCGGTTCGCCAGCACGTACCAGATCAACTACGCCCGGTGCATCTTCTGCGGGCTCTGCATCGAGGCCTGCCCGACCCGCTCGTTGACGATGAGCAACGAGTACGAGTTGGCGCGGGACAACCGGCAGGACCTGATCTTCACCAAGGAACAGCTGCTCGCTCCGCTGCTGCCCGGCATGGAGCAGCCGCCGCACCCGATGCGGCTCGGGGACACCGAGAAGGACTACTACGTCGGTGCGCTGACCAATCCGGGTACGTCGGCCGGCGCCGAACGGGCGCCCTGGTCGGAAACCCGCACGGTGGACGGCTCCGGCGCGACTGGAGACACGAAATGACGACGCAGACGGTGCTCGCCGCGGCCGGTGACGTCTCCACCGGCGAGGCGGTGACCTTCTGGATCCTCGCCCCACTCGCCCTGATCGGCGGGATCGGCATGGTCGCGGCCCGCAACGCCGTCCACTCGGCGCTCTGGCTGGTCCTGACCATGCTCTGCCTGGGCGTGTTCTACGTGCTCCAGGCCGGTCCGTTCATCGGCATGGTGCAGATCATCGTCTACACCGGCGCGATCATGATGCTGTTCCTGTTCGTCCTGATGCTGGTCGGTCGGGACGCCTCGGACTCGCTGATCGAGACGCTGCGCGGCCAGCGGGTCGCCGCGATCGCCCTCGGCCTCGGTTTCGCCGCGCTGCTGGGGACCGGGGTCTACCGGGCCGTACACGGCACGACGGCGGTCGGGCTGGAGGAGGCGAACGCCGACGGCAACGTCCAGGGCATCGCCTCGCTGCTGTTCACCAAGTACGTCTTCGCCTTCGAGATCACCTCGGCGCTGCTGATCACGGCGGCGGTCGGGGCGATGGTGCTGGCTCACGTCGAGCGGCGCAAGGGCGAGCGGATGGACCAGGTGGCGACCATGAAGGCGCGCTTCGCACCGGGTAACTACCCCGGCCCGAAGGCGGGCCCCGGTGTCTTCGCCACCTCGAGCTCGGTCGCCACCCCCGGCCGCCTGCCGGACGGAACGCTCAGCGAGCGCAGCGTGCCCGAGATCCTTCCGACGCGGGAGATGACCGAGTCGGAGACCGCGCTGAAGGGGACCGAGAAATGAGTCCTGACTACTACCTGGTCCTCGCCACGGTGCTGTTCACCATCGGCGCGGTCGGGGTCCTGATCCGACGCAACGCGATCGTGCTGTTCATGTGCGTCGAGCTGATGCTGAACGCCGCCAACCTGGCGCTGGTCACCTTCAGCCGGATCAACGGCGACCTCAACGGCCAGATCATGGCGTTCTTCGTGATGGTGGTCGCCGCGGCCGAGGTTGTCGTCGGGCTCGCGATCATCATGTCGATCTTCCGGACTCGACGCTCCGCGAGCGTCGACGACGCCAACCTGCTGAAGTACTAAAGGGGCCCTGGAGTGGAAGAGACTGTGGAGTACGCCCAGGCCACGGGGCTACTGAGCAGCGTGTGGCTGCTGGTGGCCATCCCGCTGGCCAGCGCGGCGATCCTCCTGCTGCTCGGCCGGCGGGCCGACCGGTGGGGTCACTGGCTTGGCGTGGCGAGTATCGGTGCCGCCTTCGTACTTGGCCTGACCTATTTCTTCCAGCTGCGCGGCCTGGACAACAAGTCCGTCGAGAGCAGCCTCTGGGAGTTCATCTCGGTCGGCAATTTCAAGGTCGACTTCGGCCTGCTCTTCGACCCGCTGTCCGGGGTCTTCGTGCTGCTGATCACCGGCGTGGGCTTCCTGATCCACGTGTACGCGGTCGGCTACATGGAGCACGACCCGGGCCGGCGTCGGTTCTTCGCGTACTTCAACCTGTTCGTCGCCGCGATGCTGATGCTCGTGCTCGGCAACAACTACGTGATGCTCTACTTCGGCTGGGAGGGCGTCGGTCTGGCGTCGTACCTGCTGATCTCGTTCTGGTACGGGCGGCCGTCCGCGGCCACCGCCGGTAAGAAGGCGTTCCTGATGAACCGGGTCGGCGACGCCGGCCTGGCGATCGCGATCTTCATCATGTTCGCGTCCTTCGGCACCACCCAGTACAACGAGGTCTTCAACGGGGTGATCGGCGGCATCGACGCCGGCTCGCTGGCCGGGAGCACCGTACTGGTGATGGGGCTGCTGCTCCTGCTCGGCGCGGCCGGCAAGTCCGGTCAGTTCCCGCTCCAGGCGTGGTTGCCCGACGCGATGGAGGGCCCGACCCCGGTCTCCGCCCTGATCCACGCCGCGACCATGGTGACCGCGGGCGTCTACCTGATCGCCCGGTCCAACCCGATCTTCTCCGCCGACCACACGCTGCAGACCGTGGTGGTCAGCGTCGGTGCGCTCACCCTGCTGATGGGCTGCATCATCGGCGCGGCCAAGGACGACATCAAGCGGGTCCTCGCCTGGTCGACGGTGAGCCAGATCGGCTACATGTTCCTCGGCGTCGGGCTCGGCGGGGGCGCGTACGCGCTGGCGATCATCCACCTGCTGGCGCACGGCTTCTTCAAGGCCAACATGTTCCTCGGCGCCGGCTCGGTCATGCACGGCATGAAGGACCAGGTCGACATCCGCCGCTTCGGTGGTCTGGCCAAGTACATGAAGATCACCTGGCTGACCTTCGGGGCCGGCTGGCTGGCGATCATCGGCATGTTCCCGTTCTCCGGGTACTTCTCCAAGGAGCCGATCATCGCCGCCGCGTTCGAGCGGCACGGCTGGACCGCCTGGCTCTACGGCGGCGCGGCCCTGCTCGGCGCCGGTCTGACCGCGTTCTACATGACCCGGCTGTTCGTGCTCACCTTCCACGGCCCGAAGCGCTGGACCGACGACATCGAGCACCCGCACGAGTCGCCCGCGGTGATGACCATCCCGCTGATCCTGCTCGGCATCGGGTCGCTCGGCGCCGGTGCGCTGCTCGCCACCTCGGTCCCGGACTGGCTGGCCCCGGCCGTACTGCCGGAGGCCGAGGAGGGCGTACACGGTGTGCTCTCGCACGGGGTGATCACCGCGCTGTCGCTGATCCTCACCGTGCTCGGTGCCGGACTGGCCTGGCTGCTGTTCCGCAACGGCACCGCGCTCACGGAGCAGCCGGTCGGCCCGGTCGTACGGGCCGCACGGCGCAACCTCTACACCGACGCGTTCAACCAGGCCGTCTTCGAGAAGCCCGGCATCTTCCTCACCCGGGCCCTGGTCTACCTCGACAACCGCGGCATCGACGGGCTCGTCAACGGGCTCGCCGCGGCGGTCGGCGGCGGCTCCGGCCGGCTGCGCCGGCTGCAGACCGGGTTCGTCCGGTCGTACGCGATGTCGATGCTCACCGGCGCCCTGCTGGTGGTGGCGGCGTTCCTGGCCCTGCAGATGGGATGGCTGGCCTGATGGGGGACTTTCCCTTCCTCTCCGTACTGACGTTGGCGCCGCTGGTCGGTGCCGTGATCGTGGCGTTCCTGCCACGTAGCCAGCCGGAGCTGGCCAAGCGGGTCGCGCTCGTCTGGTCGGTCGCGGTCCTGGTGCTCTCGATCTTCATGTGGGTGGCGTTCCAGGCCGGCGGTGACCGGCTCCAGTTCCGCGAGTCGTACTCCTGGATCCCGCGCTGGGGCGTCAACTTCACCTTCGCGGCCGACGGCATCGCGCTGGTCATGCTGATGCTGATCGCGCTCCTGGTGCCGCTGGTGATCCTGGCGAGCTGGCACGACGCGGACAAGTCGAAGCGGTCGGTCCCGGTCTACTTCGCCCTGCTGCTGCTCCTTGAGTGCACGATGATCGGCGTCTTCGCCGCCGCCGACGTGTTCCTGTTCTACGTCTTCTTCGAGGTCATGCTCGTCCCGATGTACTTCCTGATCGGAAGCTACGGCGGGCACCAGCGCCAGTACGCCGCGGTGAAGTTCTTCCTCTACTCGCTGGTCGGCGGTCTGTTCATGCTCGCCGCCGTGATCGGCCTCTGGGTCGTCGGCGGCAAGACCTTCGACTGGCAGACGCTGATCCAGACGCTGCCGAACATGGACATCTCCACCGGCACCGAACGCTGGCTCTTCCTGGGCTTCTTCATCGCCTTCGCGATCAAGGCGCCGTTCTTCCCGTTCCACACCTGGCTGCCGGACGCCGGTGGCGCCGCTCCGGCCGGTGCCGCCGCGCTGCTTGTCGGCGTGATGGACAAGGTCGGCACGTTCGGCATCCTCCGGTACTGCCTCCCGCTGTTCCCCGAGGCGTCCCGCTGGTTCGCCCCGTACGCGATAGCCATCGCGGTGATCGGCATCATCTACGCGGCGCTGCTGGCGGTCGGCCAGAACGACCTGAAGCGCCTGGTGTCGTACACCTCGATCGCGCACTTCGGCTTCATCGGGGTCGGCATCTTCGCCTTCACCAGCCAGGCCGGCACCGGTGCGGTGCTCTACATGCTCAACCACGGCCTCGCCACCGGCCTGCTCTTCCTGGTGGTCGGCATGTTCGTCGCCCGCCGCAACTCCGCGCTGATCAGCGACTTCGGCGGCGCCGGCAAGCTGGTTCCGGTGCTGGCCGGGGTGTTCTTCTTCGCCGGTCTGGCCTCGCTGGCCCTGCCCGGAACGGCCCCGTTCATCTCCGAGTTCCTGGTGCTGGTCGGCACCTACACGGTGAACAAGCCGGTCGCGATCATCGCCACCCTGGGCATCATCCTGGCCGCCGCGTACGTCCTCTGGATGGTGCAGCGCACCACCCAGGGAACCCTGAACCCGGAGCTGTCCGAGGTGCCGGGGATGCGGCGTGACATCACCCTGCGGGAGAAGGTCGTGGTCGCGCCACTGATCGCGCTGCTCCTGCTGCTCGGCTTCTACCCGAAGCCGGTCACCGACGTCATCAACCCCGCCGTACAGGCCACGATGGAGAACGTCGGCAAGACCGACCCCGCTCCGACGGTCGGGCACCTTCCGGAGGCCGCTAAATGAACACGCTGCAGTTGCCCTCCATCAACTACGCGGCCCTCGCACCGATCCTGATCCTGGTCGGCGCGGCCTGTGTCGGGATCCTGGTCGAGGCGTTCGTCCCCCGGCGCTTCCGGCACGTGGTGCAGCTCGTCCTGGGCCTCGCCGCCCTGGTCGCCGCGCTGATCGTGGTGGTGGTCGAACGGACCACCCAGACGGTCACCGCCGGTGAGGCGGTCGCGGTCGACGGTCCGACCCTGTTCCTCCAGGGCGCGATCATCGTGCTCGCCGGGATGGCGCTGCTGATGATCGGCGAGCGCACCCTGGAGCACGGCGGACCCTTCGTGGCCCACGCCGCGGTCACCGTCGGGTCCGAGGAGGACCGCCGGCAGGCGGCCGAGGAGGGCGGGTCGACCGAGGTCTTCCCGCTGACCATGTTCGCGGTCGGTGGCATGTTGCTCTTCGTCGCCGCCAACGACCTGCTCACCATGTTCATCGCGCTCGAGGTCTTCTCGCTCCCGCTTTACCTGCTCTGCGCGCTGGCCCGTCGGCGGCGGCTGCTGAGCCAGGAGGCGGCGCTGAAGTACTTCATGCTCGGCGCGTACGCCTCCGCGTTCTTCCTCTTCGGGATCGCGCTCACCTACGGCTTCACCGCCGGTGTGACCAACGGGCAGCCGGGTGACGAGCCGGGCGGTGTCGACTTCGCGACCATCAGCGCCGCCGTCGCCGACTCCACCGCCAGCCGTACGCTGCTGGTCGCCGGAATCGCGATGATCAGCATCGGCCTGCTGTTCAAGGCCGCCGCGGCGCCGTTCCACGTCTGGACCCCCGACGTCTACCAGGGCGCCCCGACGCCGGTCACCGCCTTCATGGCCGCCTGCACCAAGATCGCCGCGTTCGGTGGTCTGCTCCGGGTCCTCTACGTGGCGTTCGCCGGGGCCGCCTGGGACTTCACCCCGATCCTCGGCACCGTCGCGATCCTGACCATGCTGGTCGGAGCGGTGCTCGCGGTCACCCAGACCGACATCAAGCGGCTGCTCGCGTACTCGTCGGTGGCGAACGCCGGTTACCTGCTCGTCGGCGTACTCGCGCTCACCCGCGACGGCCTGTCCAGCACGATGTTCTACCTGGTCGCGTACGGATTCACCGTGCTCGCCGCGTTCGGCGTGGTGAGCCTGGTCCGGGACGCCGACGGGGAGGCCACCCACCTGTCCCGCTGGGCCGGGCTGGGCAAGCGGTCCCCGCTGTTCGCCGGGGTGTTCACGTTCCTCCTGCTCGCCTTCGCCGGCATCCCCCTGACCAGCGGCTTCACCAGCAAGTTCGCGGTCTTCGGGGCGGCCCTCGACGGCGGGCAGACCTGGCTCGTGATCGCCGGTGTGCTGACCAGCATGATCCTGGCGTTCCCGTACCTGCGGGTCGTGGTCATGATGTGGCTCTCCGAGCCCGGCGAGTCCACCCCGACGGTCTCGATCCCGGGCGGACTGACCTCCGCCGCGCTCATGATCGGCGTAGTGGCCACGCTCGCCCTCGGAGTGGTGCCGGCACCGCTGCTGGACCTTGCCAACGGCGCGGCAGAATTCGTGAAGTGATCGGCACCACCGCCCGGGCCCCGTACCAGCGCACGAAGGCCGCCGACCGCCCCCGGCCAGGGGTGGTCGGGCCGGTGTGGCATGGTTGAGAGCGTGGGGAGACCGGCTGACGGCCTGACGGGGATTGGGCTCGACTTTGTCGACGCTGAAGTGGAAGCGTCGGCCCTAGCGGTCCTGGCCTCGGTCGAGACCGAGCTATGGGCCAGTGTGGCGAGCGCGGACCCGCTCGTGACCGAGGCGGCCCGGCATCTGGTGGAGGCCGGTGGCAAGCGGTTCCGCCCGCTGCTGGTCGCACTCGGCGCCCAGTTCGGCGATCCGACCAATCCGCTGGTGGTCCCGGCCGCGGTGGTGATGGAGCTCACCCACCTGGCGACGCTCTACCACGACGACGTGATGGACGAGGCCGCGGTGCGCCGGGGCGCACCGAGCGCCAACTCCCGGTGGACGAACTCGGTGGCGATCCTGGTCGGCGACTACCTCTTCGCCCGAGCGGCCGACATCGCCGCCGACCTCGGCCCGGAAGCCGTACGCCTCCAGGCCCGTACCTTCGCCCGGCTGGTGCACGGCCAGATCGCGGAAACCGTCGGCGTACGCGCCGGTGAGGACCCGGTCGGCCACTACCTGCACGTGATCAGCGAGAAGACCGGTTCCCTGATCGCCACCTCGGCCCGGTTCGGCGGCATGTTCGGTGGCGCCACCCAGGCACACACCGAGGCCCTCGCCGGCTACGGCGAAACCATCGGTGTGGCGTTCCAGCTCTCCGACGACCTGCTCGACATCGCCTCGGAGTCGGTCCAGTCCGGCAAGACCCCCGGCACCGACCTGCGTGAGGGCGTACCGACCCTGCCGGTGCTGTACGCGCTCGCCTCCGACGACGCCGACGCGGCCTCCGTACGCCTCCGCGAGATCCTCTCCGCCGGCCCGGTAACCGACGACGCCCTGCACGCCGAGGCCCTCGGCCTGCTCCGGGAGTCACCCGCCCTCAAGCGCGCCCGCGAGACCGTACGCAGCTACGCCGAGGAAGCCCGCGAACAACTGGCCCCCCTGCCCAACTGCTCCTCCCGCCAGGCCCTCGAATCCCTCTGCGACTTCATCGCCGACCGCACGAGCTAACCCCCTCCCGCGCGGCGGGCAGCGCGTCGATCTTGCAGTTGTGGTCGCGCGCAAATCGGGGTCAACACCGTGATTCGGGGCGCCACAACTGCAAGATCGCGGGGAAGGGTCAGCGGGGTACGGGGTCGTTGTACTGGCCGGAGCGGCCGGCGTAGAACTTGCCGTTCAGCAGTGGGTACGCGTTTGGGGTGCAGGCGTGTAGGGCCAGGGTCTGTTGTTGCATGACCGGGGCGGGTTTGCCGGGGCCGGGACAGAGTTGGTGGCCCTGACCCAGGCGGTGACCGACCTCATGGTTGATGACGTACTGCTGGTACGTGGCCAGGGGAGCGCCGTAGTTCGGGACACCGTGCACCCAGCGGGCGACGTTGACAACCACCTGGTTGCCGTTGCGGCAGGAGGTGTAGCGGTCATAACCGTCGTCGCAGAGCCGGTCCCGGGTCGCCGGGGTGGCGAGGTAGACGGTGAACGAGGCAGCCTCGTTCGGGCCGACCCGCTGGAGCCGTCGCTGACCGTTCCCGGTCCAACTGCGCGGGTCGCCCAGGGTGGTCACCACCGCCTCGGCGAACGCGGCCGGCGTGATACCGGTGATCCCGCCCTCGACCGCCACCCGGAAGCGCAGTAGCTGGCCCGAGGTCCCGAGGACGGGACTGCGGCCGTCGGCGGTGTGCCAGGTCCGGGGTCCGCTCTCCGGGTACGTCACCGGCGGCGTGACGGGGGTTTCCGGTCGGGGTGTGGTGGGTTCCGGGGCGGGACCGGCCGGCGAGGGCTCGGCGGTGACGGCGTTCGTCGTACCGGTGGGCGCGGGGTCGGGCTTGCCGCCGGCCTCGCCGGCCACCCCGAGGAGGGCGACCACCAGGCCGATCACCACCGCACCCACCGCGGGCAGCAGCAGGCGACGACTGGCGGAACGCTGGTCGGATCCGGTACGGCGGGCGGACATCTGCTGCTCCTCGGGGGTACGGGGTCGACCGGCGACGGTGCCGCGGCCGGTTGTGGGCGTGCGGGACCGTCCGGCCCGGTTGTGTCGGTCGGGTCGGTTCTTCGGGTGGTGCCGGGGCGGGACCGGTCAGGCCGGTCGGTGCGGTGTGCTGCGGGTGGTGGCGGAGCCCTTCGGGTGGTGGGACGGGCGCGGAGCGGGTGGGATCAGGGGAGCAGGGTCGGGTTGGTGGTCAGGTCGGCCAACTGCCGGTCGTCCAGGACGGGACGGCCGAGTGCGTACACGTTGGGGCGTGGCCGACCGGCCTGCTGGACCGTGACCAGCACGCCGTTCACGACCCGGCTGGCCTCGTCCACCGGCCCGGTCACGGGATGCCAACTGGCGATGCGTACGGGGGTGTTGTCGGAGGCGAGCACCACCCGGCAGCTCTGCTCGTCCGCGCTGATCCGGACCGCGCAGGGATCGACCGCCGAGAGCAGGTCGACGGGGACCTGATCGGTGACCCGTACGGTCAGTACGGCCGCGCGGCCGTCGAGCTGGACTTCGAGCAACGCCCAGTACAGCTCCTTGAACGGCCGCTCCGGGCCGCGCCAGCTCGTTTCCCGTACCGCGTAGGTGCTCCCGCCCGGACCGGGCGCCGTCTCGCCCTTCTGGACCCGGTATCCGGGCGGTGCGGCGGCGACGAGCAGGCCCAGCGCGGCCTTCGCCCGGCTTTCGAGGTCGATCGGCGGTGTCGGCGTCACGACGAGCGGTCCGGTGGCGGCCGGTGCCGGTGGTGGCAGGGCCGACGGTGGTCGGCCGGGGAGCAGGGCGGAGAGCCCGGCCGCGCCCGCCAGCAGCACGACCGCGACGAGCGCCTGGCCGATCCGCCGACGGCGCAACATCCGCGCGTTGCGGGCCAGTACGTCGTCGACCGGCAGTTGGATGCCCGACGGCGGTCCATCCTCGACGGCCCGCGCCATCAGGTCCCGGATCGAGGTCTCGGTCATCGGCTCTCCTCCGTCGGCACCAGGGCCAGCGAGCCCAGCCGGGTACGCAGTGTCGCCAGCGCCCGGGACGTGTGTGTCTTGACCGCGCCGGGGGAGATCCCGAGCAGGTCGGCGGTCTGCTCGACCGACATGTCCTCGAAGAAGCGCAGGACGAGGGTGGCGCGTTGCCGGTCCGGCAGGCCGGCGAGCGCTCCGAGCAGTACCAGCCGGGCCTCGGTGTCCCCGCCGGTGGCGGTGGCCGGGGTGACGGGAAGTTCCCGTACCGGGTCCTCCCGTCGCCAGGAGCGGCGTCGTTCGCTGAAGAAGGTGTTCAGCAGGGTGCGGTGGGCGTACTGGTCGAGGTGCTCGTACCGGTAGATCCTGGGCCAGGCCAGGTACAGCTTGGTGAAGGAAGCCTGTACGAGGTCCTCGGCCAGGTGCCAGTCGCCGCACAGCAGGTAGGCGGTGCCGCGCAGACGTGCGCCGCGCGCGAGGTAGAAGTCCCGGAAGCCCTGGTCCCGCGCGGCGGCCGGATCCTTGGCCGTCCCCATCCCTGCTCCCTCCCGCCGTACGGGGATACAACGCGGGCGGGGCTGCGGCGGGTTGACGTGACCCCGGACACGGGCCCTCCGGGCGGTGCGGGAGCGCTCGGGAAAGCCGAGCGGAGGGACTTACCGTGTCTGTCGCTGCACGCACTGTCGCCGTAGATCTGGCATCCTCGATCCGAACGGGCATTTCGTAGTCGGCGGATTTTTCATATGGTGTAATCCCCAGCGGCGGAGGTGGTTGTGCGCGACCCTCTGGCGGAACCTTCGGACCTGATCCGTAGCGTGTCGCGTGCGCTACGTGTCCTCGAAGCGGTCGGACGTGCCCCCAAGGGCCTGACCGTGAAGCAGATCGCGCGGCGCTGCGAGCTGACCGTCGCCACCACCTACCACCTGGTGCGCACGCTCGCGTACGAGGGTTATGTGATCCGGCGCGAGGACGGCACGTACATCGTCGGACTGGAGGTGGCCGACCGCTACCGGGAGCTGGTGACGGCGTTCCGGGGGCCGCCGGTGGTCGGCGAGGCGCTGCGTCGGGCCGCCTCGGACAGCGGTTACAGCCACTTCCTCGGCCGGTTCGTCGGCGGGCAGGTGGCGATCACCGCGGTCGCGGAGGGTCCCCGGTCGCCGTACCTCGAAGATCTTGTGCCCGGCTTCGACGAGGGTGCCCACGCGACCGCCCTCGGCAAGGCCCTGCTCGCCACGCTCACGCCCGAGCAGCGCTTCCGGTACCTCCGGGAGTACGGGATGCGCCCGTTCACCACCGCGACGCTGACCGCGACCGACACCTTCGAGGCCGACCTGACCGCCGGTGACCGGCGGGGGATGCACCTGGAGCTGGGGCAGTACCGCCAGGGGGTCGCCTGCGCCGCCGTGCTGGTCACCCCGGACAAGGACATGGAACGCCGGGTCGTGCTGGCCTGCGCCCTGCCGGCGGCGGAGATGATGACCTCGGCGCGGGTGGTCCGGGCCAAGCTGCTGACGGTGGCCCGCGCGGTCGCCGACGGCCTCGCCACCGAGACCTGACCGGGACGGCCCCCCGCGCCGACGGTGGCGCCCGGTGCGTCGAAGCCGAACACCGACCGCGGACGACCGCGAACACGAACCCGCCCGGAGCCGGCGGTGTGCCGGTCCGGGCGGGGTCGGTCAGATCAGTTTTCGGTGGATCAGCTTCCCACCGGGCCGCCGTCCAGGCGCCAGGTGACGACCACGCCCGGCTTGGCGAAGTCGCCGTCCGGCCAGTTCGACGCCGGCTTCTCGATCGAGGCCCCGCTGATCTCGCCCGGGTGCTGTACGGCGACGAAGACCGAGCGGTTGTCGGTGCTGATGAACGGGCCGCAGGTCTCGGCACCGATCGGTACGGTCAGGAACTGCTTCAGGTGACCCTTCTCCGGACCCTCGATCGGGGTGGCGAAGAGGCCGTCGTTGCTGCCCAGCGCGTTGCCGTCGGTGGAGATCCAGAGGTTGCCCGCGCCGTCGAAGGCCACGTTGTCCGGGCAGGAGATCGGCGAGACCTTGGTCTTGTCGTACCCGGCGAAGAAGGTCGACGGGTCGGTGGGGTCGCCGCAGACGATCGGCAGCGACCAGGCGAAGTTCTCGCCGGTGTGGTCGCCCTTGTCCTCGACGATTTCCAGGATCTGCCCGTGCTTGTTGGCGTTGCGCGGGTTCGCCTCGTCGACCTTGGGGTTCGTGCCGACACCCCGGTTGGTGTTGTTGGTCAACGCGACGTAGATCTTGCCGGTGACCTGCGACGGCTCGACGTCCTCCGGCCGGTCCATCTTGGTCGCGCCGACCGCGTCACCGGCGAGCCGGGTGAAGGTCAGTACGTCCGCCGCGGTCATGCCGGGCACGTACGAGGTGTTGCCCCGGACGAGCTTGATCCACCGGCCCCGGCCGTTGAACGCGCCGTCGGTCGGGAGCTTGCCCGAACCGTCGATCTCGTCGGCGCTGGTGTAGTCGAGCTTGGCGACGTACAGGGTGCCGGACTCCAGCAGGGTCAGGTTGTGCTGCCGGGCGGTCCAGGAGTTGCCCTTGAGGTACTTCTTGTCGGAGACGAACTTGTACATGTAGTCGAACCGCTCGTCGTCACCCATGTACGCGACGACGTGGCCGGACTTGGCGATGATGACGTTCGCGCCCTCGTGCTTGAGCCGGCCGAGCGCGGTGTGCTTGCGCGGCTTCGCCTCCGGGTCGAGCGGGTCGACCTCGACCACCCAGCCGAACCGGTGCACCTCGTTCGGGTTCTTGGCCAGGTCGAAGCGCTCGTCGGCGCGGTCCCACTTGCGGCTGCCGCTCGGGTAGCGCTCGGTGACCGGGATGCCGTACCGGGCCAGCTTCGGCTTGAGCGCCTCGGGCGCACCGTCGCCGCCGACGAAGTACTGGTTGAAGTTCTCCTCGCCGGAGAGCACCGTGCCCCACGGGGTGACCCCGCCGGCGCAGTTGTTGAGCGTACCGATGGCGACCTTGCCGCGCGGGTCCGCCGCGGTCTTCAACCAGGCCGAGCCGGCGGCCGGGCCGGTGAAGTCGAACCGGGTGTTCAGGGCGGTGATCCGCTGGTTGTACGGCCGCTTGCCGCTGCGGACCAGCTTCCACTCGCCGGTGCCGTCGACCCGTTCCAGCTCCACCACGGACAGACCGTGCGCGGCGATGGTGGCCCGGACCTGCTCGACCGTGAGCGCGTCCAGCGAGGTGAAGCCCGGGAACATCAGCTCCTCGTTGGTGTACTCGTGGTTGACCACGAGCAGCGCCCGGTTGCCCTTGTTGTCCAGCGGCAGGACGGCGACGAAGTCGTTGTTGTAACCGAACTGCTTCGACTGCCGGGCCGCGGTCTGGTGGTGGACGTCCAGCTCGGGCGCGTCCGGCACGACCGGGTCGCCCCAGCGGGCCACCACGGCGTGGTCGTACCCGTTCGGGACCACCAGGGTGTCGAGCTTGTTCGGCGGGATCGCCTTGAAGGTCAGCGCGCCGTTGCCGGCCGGGGGCTTGCGGGCGGTGAACGACTCGACGTCCGGCAGGGCCGGGGTTCCGCCCGGGGCGGCGAGCGCGGGAGCCGCGCCGGCCAGCGCACCGGCGGCGGCACCGCCGAAGCCGAGCACCAGGGCACCGACCGCGCCGGCCCGGACCACACCGCGGCGGGTGACCTCGGCCTTGACCACGTCACCGAAGTATTCGTTGTCCGACTCGTTCGGTACCGGGTGGTCGCAGGCGTTGCCGCAGCGGTACAGGCAGGTCATTGCGTCGCGGCCACCGTGGGGGCCGGTCTGGCCGAGCAGGGGGAGCAGCCGGGGACGGTCGCTCATGTGGGATGGCCTCCTTGGCTGGATCAGACGATCGGGTGGGGCGCTTTGTCAGTGATCAAGGCATTTACACGTAAAAGTGCTGGCCGCACCCGGTGACAAGCGCGCAGGTGGGTGAGCCGCACGCTAGGAGTGCGCCGTGAGCGCCTGTCAGCGCTGTGGTGAACCCCACATGAACAAGTGCGCGAGCGGGAGACAGGGTGGACCACCGGCGGTCCGGGTGAACCGATCGCCCGTGGATTACGTGGAACAGTTCGCAAGGGTGTCGGGAGCGCCGGCGCCGGGTGCGGCACCGAGGAGGTTGCCATCAGCGACCGGGACGCCGAACTCCTGCGCGCGCTGCACGACGAGCACGCCGAGGCGCTCTTCGCGCACTCCCTGCGCCTGGTCAACGGCGACCGCCAGCGGGCGGAGGACCTGGTTCAGGAGACCCTGCTGCGGGCCTGGCGCCATCCGGAGGCGCTGGATCCGGAGCGCGGCTCGGTCCGGGCCTGGCTCTTCACCACCGCCCGCAACCTGGCGATCGACGCCTGGCGGCGGCGTACGTCCCGGATCGGTGAGGTGATCACCGACGAGTTGCCCGAGCCGCCGCAGTTGACCGACGAGGCGGACCGGGCGGTGGAGGCGTGGATGGTCGCCGAGGCCCTCGCCCGGCTCTCCTCCACCCACCGCGAGGTGCTGGTGGAGTGCTTCTACCAGGGGCGGTCGGTTGCCGAGGCGGCGGCGCGGCTGGGCGTACCGCCGGGCACGGTGAAGTCGCGGACGCACTACGCGTTGCGATCCCTACGGTTGGTGCTGGCGGAGATGGGGGTGACCCAATAGATGAGCGAGCGCGACGAGCGGTGTGACTTCGCCTTCGACGACGGCGCGTACGTGCTGGGTGCGCTCGCTCCGGCCGACCGCGCCGCGTACGAACGTCATCTCGCGAGCTGCCCGTCCTGCCGGCAGGCGGTCGCCGAGATCGCCGCCCTGCCGGGGCTGCTGAGCCGGCTGGACGCCGACGGCTTGGCGCTGATCACCGCGCCGTCGCCGACCGTCGAGTCCCGACTGCCCGAGCTGCTGACGGCCGCCCGGACGGCGCAACGCCGCCAACGCCGGGTCACCCGCGCCCGGTACGCCGGAACCGTGCTCGCCGCCGCCTGCCTGGCGGTCGTGCTCGGGCTGGGTACGGACCGGCTCCTCGGCGGCGATCCGGGGACCCCCGCCGCCGCCCCGCCCAGCGCCACCCCGACCACCACCGACGTCCAGGTACGGATGGTCGCGATGGAGCCGGTGGCCGGAGCCGTGCCGGTACGCGCCGAGATCGGACTCAACGGCACCAGATGGGGTACCGAGGTGATCATGCGCTGCGAGTACGTCAGCAGCGGCACCCACCCGAGGACCTACACCTACCGCCTGGTCGCGTACGGGCCGGACGGTGCCGCCGAGCAGGTGGGATCCTGGCTGGCCGCCCCCGGCGAGGAGGTCACCTTCACCGGGGCGACCCGGTTCTCCGGCATGGACCTGGTCCGGCTGGAGGTCCTCCGCTCCAACGGCACCCCGCTGCTCGGCTACGACGTCCGCTGAACCGCTCCACCCTCCGTCGAATCCGCCGTCCCACGGAATGCCGAGTTTCGGCGTCCCGGCGTTGCATCCCGTACCCTGGATCTCTCAGGTCGAGAGGCGCTGCAACGGGCGAAGACGCCCGCCACGCTCGACCCGGAGCTTCACCGCAGACTGCAAGGGCGCCTCCGTTGAACAGCGGAGGTGGCCTATGCACACGTCTTCGAGCCCCGACAACAACCGGGCGTCCCGTACCCGGGCGCTCCGGGAGCTGCTGGACCAGCGCATCGTGGTGCTGGACGGGGCCTGGGGCACGATGTTGCAGGGCGCCGGGCTCACCCCGGCGGACTACCGGGGCGACCTGCTGCCGAACCACTCGCACGACGTGACCGGCGACCCGGACCTGCTGAACCTGACCCGGCCGGACGTGATCCTCGACGTACACCGGCAGTACCTGGCGGCCGGCGCGGACATCACCACGACGAACACCTTCACCGCGACGAGCATCGCCCAGGCCGACTACGGCCTGGAGTCGCTGGTCCGGGAGATGAACCTGCGCGGTGCCCAACTGGCCCGGCAGGCCGCCGACGAGCTGGGCGGCCGGTTCGTCGCCGGCTCGGTCGGCCCGCTGAACGTGACCCTGTCGCTGTCGCCCCGGGTGGAGGATCCGGCGTACCGGGCGGTGACGTTCGACCGGGTCCGGGACGCGTACGCGGAGCAGATCCGGGCGCTCGCCGACGGTGGCGTCGACATCCTGATGATCGAGACGATCTTCGACACGCTCAACGCGAAGGCGGCGATCGCGGCGGCCCGCGAGGTCGCGCCGGACCTGCCGCTGTGGATCTCGGTGACCATCGTCGACCTGAGCGGCCGAACCCTGTCCGGGCAGACCGTCGAGGCGTTCTGGAGTTCGATCGAGCACGCCGAGCCGTTGGTGGTCGGGGTCAACTGCGCGCTCGGCGCCGCCGAGGTGCGCCCGCACGTCGCCGACCTGTCCCGGCTCGCCAACACCTACGTCGCCTGCCACCCGAACGCCGGCCTGCCGAACGCCTTCGGCGGGTACGACCAGCAGCCCGAGGAGACCGGTCGGCTGCTGCGCGAGTTCGCCGACGACCGGATGGTCAACATCGTCGGCGGCTGCTGCGGCACCAGCCCGGCACACATCGCGCAGGTCGCCGCCGCCGTCGCCGGGCGCCCGACCCGGCCGGTGCCGGCACCGCCGGCCCAGACCCGGTTCAGCGGCCTGGAGCCGTTCGCGATCGGCCCCGACACCGGGTTCGTGATGATCGGGGAGCGGACGAACGTCACCGGCTCGGCCCGGTTCCGCCGGCTGATCGAGGCCGGCGACCACCAGGGCGCCGTCGACGTCGCCCTCGAACAGGTACGCGGCGGCGCCAACATCCTCGACGTCAACATGGACGCCGACCTGCTCGACAGCGAGCGGGCGATGACCACCTTCCTGAACCTGATCGCGACCGAACCCGAGGTCGCCCGGATCCCGGTCATGATCGACAGCTCGCGGTGGAGCGTGCTGGAGGCCGGGCTGCGGTGCGTACAGGGCAAGGGCGTGGTCAACTCGATCAGCCTCAAGGAGGGTGAGGAGTCGTTCCTCGCCCAGGCCCGCCGAATCCGGGACTACGGTGCCGGGGTGGTCGTGATGGCCTTCGACGAACTCGGCCAGGCCGACACGGTCGACCGCAAGGTGTCCATCTGCGCCCGCGCCTACGACCTGCTCACCCAGCAGGCCGGGTTCGCCCCCGAGGACATCGTCTTCGACCCGAACGTCCTGGCCGTGGCGACCGGAATCGCCGAACACAACGGGTACGCGAAGGCGTTCATCGACGCGCTCCCACTGATCAAGGAACGTTGCCCCGGGGCCAGGACCAGCGGCGGCATCTCCAACCTGTCCTTCTCCTTCCGGGGCAACGACGTCGTACGCGAGGCGATGCACTCCGCGTTCCTGCTGCACGCCGTACGGGCCGGGCTGGACATGGGCATCGTCAACGCCGGCCAGCTCGCCGTCTACCAGGACATCCCCGCCGACCTCCTCGAACTCGTCGAGGACGTGCTCTTCGACCGCCGTCCGGACGCCACCGACCGGCTGGTCACGTTCGCCTCCACGGTGACCGGCTCCGGCACCCAGCGCACCGTGGACCTGTCCTGGCGCGAGACGCCGGTACGCGAACGCCTGTCGTACGCGCTGGTGCACGGCATCGTCGACTTCATCGAGGCCGACACCGAGGAGGCCCGGCAGCAGGCGACCCGCCCCCTCGACGTGATCGAGGGACCGCTGATGGACGGGATGAAGGTCGTCGGCGACCTCTTCGGCGCCGGCAAGATGTTCCTCCCGCAGGTGGTCAAGAGCGCCCGGGTGATGAAACGCTCCGTCGCCTACCTGGAGCCGTACATGGAGGCGGAGAAGGAGGAGGCGCGGCTGGCCGGGCGCGTCGACACCGGACGAGGCCAGGGCAAGGTGGTGCTGGCGACGGTCAAGGGCGACGTGCACGACATCGGCAAGAACATCGTCGGGGTGGTGCTCGGCTGCAACAACTACGAGGTCATCGACCTCGGGGTGATGGTGCCGGCCGCACGCATTCTGGACACCGCCGTGGCCGAGGGCGCCGACGTGATCGGCCTGTCCGGACTGATCACCCCGTCGCTGGACGAGATGGTCGCGGTCGCCACCGAGATGCAGCGCCGAGGGCTCAAGCTCCCGCTGCTGATCGGCGGGGCCACCACCTCCCGCCAGCACACGGCGGTACGGATCGCGCCCGCGTACGACCACAGCACCGTGCACGTGCTGGACGCGTCCCGGGTGGTCGGGGTGGTGTCGGACCTGATGCACCCGGAGCGGGCCGGGGAACTCGACCTGCGCAACCGGACCGAACAGGAGCGGCTGCGGGTGCAGCACGAGGGACGGGAACGGGTCGCCCTGCTGACCCTCGCCCAGGCCCGGGAGAACCGGGAACAGGTGCCGTACGACGAGTTGCCCGTACCCGCGTTCACCGGCGCCCGTACGGTCCGACCGGAGCTGACCGAACTCCGCGAGATGATCGACTGGCAGTTCCTCTTCCTCGCCTGGGAGTTGAAGGGCAAGTTCCCGGCGATCCTCGACCAGCCGGTGGCGCGGGAACTCTACGACGACGCGAACACCCTGCTCGACCAGATCATCCGGGACGGGTCCCTGCGCGCCGAGGGCTCGTACGGCTTCTGGCCGGCGTACGCCGACGGCGACGACATCGTGCTCACCGAACACGGTGACGGGCTCGCCGGGCCGCACTTCCCGATGCTGCGCCAGCAGACGGCGAAGCCGACCGGCCGACCCAACCGGTGCCTGTCGGACTACCTGGCTCCGGCCGGGGACCACCTCGGCGGCTTCGCGGTGGCCGTACACGGTGCCGAGGAGTTGGCCGCGACCTTCGAGGCCCAGCAGGACGACTACCGGGCGATCATGGTGAAGGCGCTGGCCGACCGGCTCGCCGAGGCGTTCGCCGAGTACCTGCACCTGCGCGCCCGGCGGGACTGGTTCGAGCCGGACGCCGAGCCCGCGATCGAGGACCTGCACGCCGAGCGGTTCCGGGGCATCCGCCCCGCGCTCGGCTATCCGGCCAGCCCCGACCACAGCCTCAAGCAGCGGCTGTTCGACCTGCTCGGTGCCGAGGCCATCGGCATGGGCCTGACCGAGTCGTACGCGATGACCCCGGCCGCCAGCGTCAGCGGCCTGATCTTCGCCAACCCGGCGTCGCGGTACTTCACCGTGGGTCGCCTCGGCCGGGACCAGGTCGAGGACTACGCGAAGCGGCGGGACATGGACCTGTCGGAGGTCGAACGCTGGCTGCGCCCCAACCTCGGTTACGAACCCGGCCAGTGAGCCCGGCCGGGTTGCCCGTGGATCCGGATGGGAATCCGGGTCCACGGGACGACGGCTAAACCGGTTCGGCGACCGGGGTGACCGGGGCGGCGGACCGGGCGGGGCGGCGGGCGTTGCGGACCGCGTCGACGGTGAAGACGATCAGTGCCAGCCAGACCAGGGCGAAGCCGGCCAGCCGGGCCGGCGGCATCGGTTCGTGGAAGACCAGTACGCCCAGGCCCAGTTGCAGGATCGGCGCGGTGTACTGGAGCACGCCCAGGCTGGTCAGCGGCAGCCGGTTCGCGGCACCGGCGAACAGCAGCAGCGGGATGGCGGTGGCCGCACCGGCGAACACCAGCAGCAGGGTGTGTCCGGTCGAACCGTTGCCGAAGCTCGACCCGGAGTGCCAGGTGAGCCAGCCGAGGTAACCGAGGGCGGGGAGCGCCAGCAGCGCGGACTCGACGAACAGTCCCTCGGCGGCGGGCAGCCCGAGCCGCTTCTTCAGCAGGCTGTAGCCGCCGAAGCTGAGGGCCAGGGTCAGCGCGATGTACGGCGGCTGACCGTAGTCGATCGCGAGGACCACCACGGCCAGGCCGCCGATGCCGAGGGCGGTCCACTGCACCGTACGGAGCCGCTCGCTCAGCACGGTGACGCCGAGCAGAACCACCACCAGCGGGTTGATGAAGTAGCCGAGCGCGGTCTCCACCACCCGGTCGGAGTTCACCCCGTAGATGTAGGTGCCCCAGTTGATCGCGATCAGCGCGGCGGCGGCGGTGATCCCGGCCAGCAGCCGGGGCTGCCGGACCAACCGGCGCAGGAACGCCCAGTGCCGGGTGACGGCCAGGACCAGCGCGACGAACACCACCGACCAGATCACCCGGTGGGCCAGGATCTCCACCGGCCCGGACGGCCGGAGCAGCTTGATGTAGAAGGGAAAGAAACCCCAGAGGACGTACGCGCTGAGTCCGAAGACATAGCCGAGGCGGAGCTGGCTCACTCCCTCACCGTAAGGGGTGAACCCGCAGTCCTCTCCTTATCGGTGACCGGCGTCACCCGATCCGCTGTGGACCCCGGCAGCCCGTCCACCGGGCGCGGCCGGATCAGCTCCATCAGCATGTGCGGCGTGGCCGGCGGGGTGAAGCCGATCCTCGCGTACACGTCGTGCGCATCGACGGTGACGAGCATGATCCGGTGCACGTCGAGCTTCGTCGCCTCGTCCCGCGCGGTCTCGGCCAACCAGCCGCCGAGCCCGCGCCCCCGCTGCTCCGGGTCCACGAACACGTCGGCGAGCCAGGCGAAGGTCGCACCGTCGGTGATCATCCGGCCGAACGCCACCTGGACCCCGTCACCCGGCCGGTAGACCCCGAACACCATCGAGCCGGCGACGGCCCGAGCCGTCACCTCGTACGGCCGGCCCAACGCCCAGTAGGACTCGGTCGACAGCCACCGGTGCACCCGGTCCAGGTCGAGCCGGTCGGGATCGGTGGAGATTTCGTAACCGTCGCTGCGGGTGATGGTCAACACCGGCAGACCGTATCGCCACCACCGGTGGTCCGCGCCAGGCCAATTCCCGAACTCTGGACCGGTGGGGGCGTCTCAGTCCCGGTTGGTCACCATCCCGAGCACCCAGGTCACCACGCTCACGAACAGCGCACCGAGTACGGCGGACGGCCAGAACCCGTCGACCGAGAACGGCAGGTCCAACTGACCCGCGATCCAACTCGTCAACAGGAACAGCAGCCCGTTCACCACGATCGCGATCAGACCCAGGGTGAGCAGGTAGAACCCGCAGCCCAGGGTCTTGATGACGGGCTGGAGCACCCCGTTCACGACCCCGAAGATCACGGCCACCAGGAGCAGGGTGAGGACCGCTTCGCCGATCGAGTCCGTACCCAGGGTGATGCCCGGAATGAACAGCGTCGCCAGCCAGAACGCGAACGCGGTGGTGGCGAGGCGGATCAGCAGCCCGGTCAGGAAATCCATGCCGCGGATCGTGCCACGGCAAGCTGTGATCCGCTGCCCTGGACCCGGCCTCGGCCGGGGTCAGTGACGCGTGGGCGGGCCGATCAACTGGACCTCGATCGGGGTCGCCGACAGCAGTGCCCAACGCAGCACCCGCCGGTTGACCACGCCCACCATGTCGCCACGGATCCGGGTCAGCCACTCCGCCGAGTCACCGAGCCCGAGCGCCACCCCGGCCAGGGCCGCCTCGTCCGGCCGCAGCGGCTGCAACACCACCAGGTCGGCGCGGGAGACGGCATCGGTGTCCGCCGGGGTCAGTCCGTCCCGGACCACCAGAGTGGCCTGCCAACCCGGTCCGGGCTGGGCGTCCGCGTTGACCGGCCCCACGTCGACCACGACCAGCAGCGGATGCAGCGGGGTGCCGGCCGCTCCGCCGACCTGCCGGCCGGGCGGGATCAGCGGGATCGTCTCACCCGGTGCGCTCACCGCCCGGACGAACGGCTCCCAGGCGCGCGGCCTCGCCGTCTGCACCACCACCCGCGCACCCAGGGCCATCGCCCGCAGCGCGATGAGCTGCGCCGCCGCCACCCCACCGATCAACATCACCCGGGTCGCCTCGGCCCGGAACAACCGGACCGTCACCGCCGCACCGTGCCGGTTCGCGCCGATCATTAGCCCGGCCGTGCCGAACGGCAGGTCGAGGACGTCCAGCAGGGCGTTCGACGACTGCCGGGGTGGACCGGTCTCGGCCGTACCGACCGGGAGGGTGGCGGCGAAGCCGTCCAGGTGCTCGCCGTCGAGTCGCCGACCGGTCGCGTTCTCCGCGGCGAGCAGCCGCCGCATCGCCTGCATGGCGGTGGAGAGACCGGCCGCGTTCTCGGCGGCCAGCCGTACGGTGAGGTCCAGCGGGACCGGGTCGGTGGCGGCGCCGACCCGCGGACCGGCGCTCACCGAGACCGTGGTCGCGGTCGCCGGCAGGGCGAGCAGCCGAGGCACCAGCCGGCGAGCGGTCTCCGACCGGGCCTCCGGCCAGCGACGCAGCCGGAACGTCGTCTGCAACAGCCCGCCCAGCCGCACCGCCTGCCAGCTCTCCTGGGCCGGTGACGCGCCGTCGTGGTGGGCCAGTTCGGCGAGTACGCCCAACGCGGCCCGATCCCCCAGCGGGCGCGCCGGCACCGGGGCGAGCCGGCGGCACACCTTCCGAACGGTGCTGGACAGGGCCCGGCGGAGGTCCGTTTCGGACCACCCCTCGGCCCGCAGCACCCGGACCGCGAGCAGGGCCCGTTCGTGCCCGAGCAGCCGCCCGTCGGTGAGCTGCCGGTACGAGGTCGCCGGGGTGCCGGCACCGGCACGCAGGGTCGGCGCCGGTGCTCCGGTGAGGACCAGTTGGATCCGGATCGGTGGAGTCTGCGCGCCGGCCGCCGGGAGCAGGCTCGCCGGACTGGGCAGAGCCAGGGGCGTGTCGGCGAGCAGCCCGGTCGGATCCCCGAGTTCGAGTACGGCGGTCAGCCCGTACCCGTCGCTGATCACCGCCGCCGCGTCGCCCCCGAGTTCGGCCGGGAACACCCGCGCACCCGGGATCAGCAGGTCGAGCAGGGCCTCGGGCTCGGCGGACGGGGCGAGGGCGTGCCGGCGCAGCGAGTAACGCACGCCGATCCGGATCCACTCGAACAGCCACCGGCGGCGCAGCCGCAGCCACGCGGTGAGCACCAGCACGGCGGCGCCGAACACGGCCGCAGCCATGACGAGTGGTCCGCGTCCGGCGGCGGCGAGCAGCAGGGCCACCGCGGTCTGGGCGGCCACGACCTGTCCCGCCCGGACACCGAACGACCGGCGGCGTACCGGGCCCGACGCGGTGGGGGTGCGGACCGGGTCGGGCGTCCGAGGGTCACCGCTCCAGCCGGTCGCGCCGGACCCGCCGGAACGGGCCACGTCATCCGCCACACTCACCGTCACCGCGATAGCCTCCCGTGCATGGGCCCGCCCCACGGGCGTCCCCCCGCGACACTCCCGCAGGGGCCTATCGTATGGGCCGGACACACCGGGGAGGGGCCCGCATGCCGTCTCGGCAGGACCAGTTGCACTCTTACCAGTTCATGGTCCAACGCGTGGTGGCCGCACTGGTCATGCGGGAGACCGACCCGGCGCAGTCACCGTTCCGGCGGGCGGCCGGTGCCACCCTGGCCAGCGTGCTGATCGCCGCGATCGCGCTCGGCGGGGTCACCGTGTACGGCGCGATCGTCGGCGGTGGCGGCAAGAGCTGGCGCGACCCCTCCGCGGTAATCGTCGAGAAGGAGTCCGGCGCCCGGTACGTCTTCCGCGAGGAGAAACTCCACCTGGTGCTCAACTACGCGTCCGCCCTGTTGATCGTCGGTGGGGCGCAGCCGAAGACCGTACTGGTGTCGCGTAAGTCGATCGAGGGGGTGCCGCGCGGGAACACGCTCGGCATCAGTGGGGCCCCCGACTCGCTGCCGGCCGCCGACCGGCTCTCCACCGCACCGTGGACGGTCTGCTCCACCCTGGTCACCGGCGACGGCCCGGTGGCACCCCGCTCGGCGCTGCTCGTCGGCGGCGACGTCGCCGACGGTACGCCACTGGGCGACAACGGCGTCCTGGTCCGGCACCCCGACGGCAGCCTGTACCTGGTCTGGCACAACCGTCGGCACCTGATCCGGGACTCCGACCTGGTGCTGCCCGCGCTGACCTGGGCCAGTGAGCGTCCGGTGCCGGTGGCCCCGGCGCTGCTCAACGCGCTGCCGGCCGGTTCGGACCTGGGTCGGGTCCCGATCGCCGACCAGGGCCGGGAGTCGCAGGGGGTGGACGACGCCCGGGTCGGTGAGGTCTTCGTGGTGGAGAGCCAGGGCGGTGGCCGCCAGTACGCGGTGGCCAAGCGCGAGGGACTGGCCGGGATCACCCAGGTACAGGCGGACCTGCTGCTCACCGCCGGGCGGCAGGACGATCCGACGCCGATGTCCCAGGGCACGTACGCCCGGGTCCCGAAGGTGGACTCGCTGGTCTCCGAGGATCCGGGGGCGCCCCCGGCGAACCGGCCGGAGTTGGTGCCGGCCGAGAGCGGGGGGCTCTGCGCGCAGGTCCGCGACGACAGCGGCGTACAGCAGATGCTGGTCGGGGCGAACCTGCCGAACCTCACCGACGCGGCGCGTACGGCGGCCCAGTCGGCGCAGGGCGCGGCGCTCGCCGACCACATCCTGGTCGAGCCGGGTCGGGGCGCGGTGGTGGAGGCGGTGGCGGCACCGGGGCTGTCCGGTGGAGCCATCTCGGTGGTCACCGACCTGGGCCGGCGGCACGCGGTGACGGGTGCGGACGTGCTCGGCATGCTCGGCTTCGGCAACGCGAAACCCCTGCGCCTGCCGGCGAGTCTGGTGGCGCTGGTCCCGGCGGGCAAGGCGTTGGATCCGGCCGCGGCACGGTCACCGGCCACCCAGGACTGAGCCGCCCATCAGGGCCGGAGTTTTCCACAGGCCGCAGGCAGGGGCTACCGGGCATGGTCCCGGCCCGCTACGGTCAGCGACGGAGTTCGCCGTACCGGCGCGGGTGCCGGTCGATGGGCGGACCGATCCGCCGCGGCGTCCACAGTGGTCGCCGGGGTTGCCACGATCAAGGGAACGGGGTGACGTCCGGGGTGTCCCAGACGCAGGCAGAAGCCGCGGTGATGCAACAGACCGCGAAGAAGTTCGAAGAGGTCGACCAGTCTCTCCAGTCGATGCTCAACAGCCTCATGAGCGAGCTGGAAGGGCTCCAGCAGGCCTGGCAGGGCGCCGGTGGCCGCTCGTTCGGGCAGGTCAAGCAGCAGTGGGCGAGCGACCAGGCGAAGCTGGGTCGGGCGCTGCGGGAGACGGCGGGCGCGGTCCGTACCTCCGGTCAGCAGTACGACGCGTCCGACAGTGAGGCGGCCAGCCGGGTCGCCAACACCAACCGCGGCATCTCGCTGCCGCTCTGATCCTCGGGGGAGGACAAAACCGATGAACGATGGTGTACTTGTTGTCAGTTTCACCGCGTTGCAGCAGGCGAGCGCGGACATCCAGCGGGCGCTGAACACGCTCGACTCGCAGCTCGGCCAGCTCGAGCGCGACGCCGCGCCGCTCGTTTCCACCTGGAGCGGCGAGGCCAAGGAGGCCTACGAGCAGCGGCAGGCGGCCTGGCGTTCGGCCTCGCAGGATCTGCAGAGCATGCTCCGGGACATCAAGATCGCGGTGGACGACTCGGCGGCCGACTACCAGAGCACCGAGAAGAAGAACACCAGCCTGTTCCAGTAGGCGGATTGGCGGACCGGCCGGCGTCGCTATCCGCGGCCGGCCGGCTGCCAGCCCCGCCGTGCACCCCGGGGCAGGACCACGGCCAGGAACAGGGCCAGCGCGGCCAGCCCACCGGCCACCCCGGCCACCCATAGAGACCGCTCCCCGGCCCGGTCGCGTCGCTGCTGCGCCGCGACGGCGACCGGATCGCCCTGTTCCACCGGCAGCGCCGCGGCGGTCGGCGCCGCCCCGGCGGGCCTGGTGTCGGTGAGCGCCCGGTACGGGTTGAGCACGCCACTGCCGTACGCGTCGCTGCGCCCACCGTCCGGTGCCGGATCGGTGCTGGCCACGATCCTCGCGACCACCTCGGCGGCCGACAGTTGTGGCTGGTACTGCCGCAGCAACGCGGCCGTGGCGGCGACGAACGGTGCCGCGTAACTGGTGCCGTCGTGTTTGCTGTGTCCGGGGCCGGCGGTCGCCGCCAGCACCCCGACACCGGGCGCGACCAGGTCAACCCATGGCCCGGTCTGCGAGAACGAGGCCCGTACGCCGTTCTCGTCGATCGCACCGACGCCCAGCACCCCGTCGTAGGAGGCGGGGTAGGGGCGCGGGTTGCCCTTCTCGTACCGGTTGCCCGCGGCGGCGACCACCACCACGTCCCGCCCGAGCGCGTAACCGATCGCGTCGCGGATGGCCGGGTTGTCCTCGTAGAGCACCACGGAGAGGTTGATGACGTCGGCGTCGTGGTTGACCGCCCACCGGATCGCCTGGGCGAACTCCTGCTGGGTGACGTTGCGCGCCTTCTGCTCACCGTCGAGGTCCTGCTGCTCGCTGACCCGTACCGGCAGGATCGTGGCCAGCGGGGCGAGCCCGTGGAAACGTACGCCGTCGCGCGGGGTCGCGGCGATGATGCTGGCGACGGCCGTGCCGTGGTAGACGCAGTCGTGGGTGCCGTCGCCGCCCGAGTCGAGCAGGTCGGTGCCGTCGGCCACCCGCCCGCGCAACTGGGGATGGTCGACGTCGACCCCGGAGTCGATGACGGCGACGGTGACCCCGGCGCCGGTGGCGAGCGAGGCCAGCCGATCCGGTGGGTAGCGCCGCTGGGCCCAGGGATCCTCGGCGACGAACTTGGCGGGGTCGGCCCTCGTGTCGCACTGGGGCGCGGCCCGGCGGTTCACCGGAACCGGTGCGGCTGCCGCGGGTGCGGGGGCGGCGGGGAGCACCACCGCCGCCAGGGCGACGTACGTGAGTGCGAGAAATGATCCGCGCCCCGGCATCGTCCGCCTCCGAATGTGTGTCGGTTTCGCGACCGGATGCTATCTGTGTGCCACTGTGCGCGGCACCCACCGCCGGGCTGACATCGTGATCTTGTTCCAACCTTGTAGGTTGTACGCGATGCCTGTGGCCTCTTCGTGGAAAGGAAGGTGGCCGTGACGGAATGGGAGCCGGCCACCGAGGCCGAGGCGGCAATGCGGGACGCGCTCCGCGCGAATGACCAGGAGCGCTACTTCCGGATTCTCGCCCGTACCGAGCTGCTGTTACCCGTCTCCGCGAACGCGTTGGCCGGACACGCGCCGATGGGCTGGGGCACCTGGACCACCAGTGGGCGGACGCACGTGCTCGCGTTCACGTCCGTCAACTCGTTGCGCGCCTGCCTCGGCGACAACGCGGGCTCCACCCGGCGTACGCCGTACCACGAGTTGGCCGGTAACTGGCCGAATCTGGAGTGGTGGCTGGCGGTGAACCCCGGCCTGCCGGTCGAGGGATATCTGCCCGCCTGGTTCGTCTCGCAACTCGCCCGGGGCGACGTCCGGCTGCCGGGGCGCACCATCGGTGCCCGCGCGCGGCTGGAGCGGGCCGAGAGCGCCGCACGGGCACGGGCGACCGCGGTCGTACCGGGCCGCCCGCCGCACGAGCAGGCCGAGCAGCTTCCGGCGGCATCGGACCAGCAACCGGCACTGCCGGCACGGCAACCAATCGCCGACGGCATCAACGGTACGAACGGTGGTTACGCCGGCCAGCGACCCGATTCCGGGTACGCGCCGGGTGGAGGGTTCGCCACGTCCGGTAACGGGCGCGGTCCCGCCGCTCCGGAACGTACGACGGACTTCTTCACCTCCGCGCCGCGCCAGCCGAGGGTCCCGCCGCCCCCGCCGGTGACCCCGGCCGCCGCCGTCACCCAGGAGTTGTCCGGCTGGTACGCGGCAGCCGCGAAGTCGACCGGTCAGGTTCAGGCGTCGGACCCGGGCACGACCATGTTGCCGGCGATCACCCCGGTCACGGGTCCCCCCGCCGAGGCCGAGGCGACGATGGCCATTCCGCCGCCGGCCGCCCCGGTTCACTTCGAGCCCGCACCGGCCGATCCGCCGCCCACCTTCGCCCGCCCCCTGCCGACCCGTCCCGTGCCGGCCGGGTCCCCGGTCGGGCCGATGCCGGCGCAGTACGCCCCCACCGGGTCGGCCTTCACCGAGTCACCCCCGGTCGAACCGGTCCTCCGCGACTACGCCCCGGCCGATCCGGCCTTCGCGGACTACGCCCCGACCGACCACACCGTCACGCCCCACGCCCCGGCCGACCCGGCCTACGCGGACTATGCCCCGGCGGTCCCCGATCCGGCCTACGCGGACTACGCCCCGGCGGTCCCCGATCACTACGTCCCGGCGGTCCCCGACCCGGCCCCGGCGGACTACGCACCAGCCGAGCAGGGCGTCACCGACCTCGTGCCGGCTGAGCCGGTGGTGCAGGCCCCGGCGGCCGGCTATCCGCCCGCGGTGGCCGGTTACACCCCGGCCGACCCCGGAACCGCGGAGTATGCCCGGATCGATCCGGTGGGAGCGGACCACACCCAGGTCACGCCCGCACCAGCGGCCGAACCGGTCTACCCGGACTTCTCGTCGGTGGCCGCGCCGTACTCCGATGTCGCCCCGGCACAGCCGGAGCCGGTCGCACCGGCCCAGCCGCTCCCGCCGGACTTCATTCCCGCGAACGATGTCGAGGAGAGTCTGCTCACCGCCGCCGGTGACGGCAGCACGGACACCTTCCTCTCCACGTTACTGCTGGCCAAGGTGCTGTTGCCGGTCTCGGCCGCCGCCGTGCCGGGCAGCCGACCCGGTGACGACGGCTTCGTGTGGAACACCGAGCGGATGGACGGCGAGACGTACGTGGTGGTGTTCACCTCGCCGGAGCGGATCGCCGACCACCACCCGGAGATCCCGGTCGAGACGATCAGCGTCAAGTTCGTACAGATGATCCGTAAATGGCCGGACATGGAGTGGTCGTTCGCGGTGAACCCCGGCACGCCGGTCGGTGCGAAACTCCCCGGTACGCAGATCGTTGCGCTGGCCAACTGGGCCGCCGAGGTGGGCCTCGGTGACGACACCGGGGTGATCGAGCCGACCGCGTCCCCGGTCGAGGAGACGCCCCGGTCGACGTACGCGCCGGCGCAGGAGGATCCGGGCCGACCGACGATGATGCAGAAGACCATCGCCCCGAGCCAGGTCATCTACTACCTCGAACGCGGCTACGACCGGGTCTCCGGCTTCGTGCACCGCGCCCCCGAGGTGGCACACCTCAACACCCCGGCCAAGCTGCACGCCGCGCTGGGGCTGGGTTACGCCGGCTCGCCGTTCGCCCGCGACGCCGACGAGATCTACGTACTGCGGTGGCCGGCGTACCGGCCGAGTCTCTACCGGATCCCGTACGGCGGCCAGAACGAGGCCGCGATGCGGGCGATGGAGGGCTGGGTGATCGAGCGGCCCCCGTTCCGGGGCAACGGGTTCGCCCCCGGCGAGAGCAGCGACGTGGTGGCGGAGTTCAAGGTGGACAGTGCCCGGCTGCCGCACGGCGCCGAACTGTGGCGGATCGGCTCGGACGGCACCGAACAGCTCATCGCCACCTTCGACGGCGACGCACCGAGTTGGCAGCGGGTGGAGGCACCGTGATGCGGGACGGTTACGTCGCCCGCTGGCGCGGCCAGGAGTACGAGGTCAGCCCGGACCAGGACGAGATCCGCCTCTACCAGAGCGTGCCGGCCGACGGCTTCACCGAGGTACGTCCCGGCCGGTTCGTCCGGGTGGTGCCGGCTGCCGAGGTCGACGAGTTGGCGTACGTGCGTACCACCTGCTGGTGGAAGGGCGAGCCGTTCATCGTGCTCGCCGAACACGACACCTGGCTGCGGGTGGAGTACACCGGCGGCCGTTGGCCGATCGCCGAGGCGATGGGCCTGGAGGCGTTCGACTTCGGCGTCTACCAGGGCTGGGCCCCCGCCGCCGAGGTCATCGACCTGCGCGAACAACGGGCCTGACCGCGATCGTGTCCGATCCGGTGCACCTGCTCGCCGGTGTCCTGGTGGGCACATCGAACCGGGGGAGACACCCGAGCGGGCGGCCCACCGGGAACTGCTGGAGGAGACCGGTCTGCGCGTCGACGGCCGGTTGGAACTGTTCTGGAGCGGCCCGGCGCTCAACGACAACGGCCACTGGCACGTCTACTACGCGCCCACCCGCGCCCGCCAGGATCAGGTGATCCTCGGCGAGGGCGCGGCGATGCTCTTCCTGTCCCCGCCCGAAATCCTCACCCGCCAGATGACCCCCGGCGTAAACGACGTCGTCCGCCGTTTCCTAACCTCCCCCCAGTACAACGCGCTGATCCGCTAGCGCAACGGCCCACCGGCGCTGTACGGGACTGTCCCGTACAGCTTTTCGATTGCCCGACGGTGCGGTACGCGGCCAAACTCCGTCTCATCAACCCGGTCGAGAATCCTCGATCAGGTATCTTGTGCGCCCTTGACGTGTGAACCATGGATCTGCCAGTGAGAGCCATCTTGTCTTGGGCGCCACTCATGATCGCTACCCGCGATCGAAAGGTGGCAACATGGAAAAGAGACCGCCCGCAGTCCGTGCACTGATCGCGTCCGACGCTTCTGTTTCGTCCCGGCGGCGTCACCTGGGATCGACGATGCTCCGGATCGTCGTCGGAGTCGTGTTCGCGGCGACGGCCGTGTTCGTCGCTCCGTCGGCCGCCAGCGCCGCCACCTGCTGGACGGGATCGACCAGTGTGCCGAGCCCGACCGGTGGACTCGGCGCGACGGCCGGGGCCAAGATCTGCTACGACAACTGGAGCTACCGGCTGGACCCGACGTACTACAACTACGTCAAGGACCAGAAGGCCGATGGCTACGCGGCCCGCGCCTGGGCCACCTATTACATCGGCCCGGAAAGGTACGAGTCGGGGCAGTACGCCACCGACGACACTTCCACCTCCACGGGGGCTTCCATCTCCCAGCCGCTATGGGCGGGTGGCAGTTCCCCTTCCGTATATGTGTGTCTGGGTTGGGCGACTCCATTGACCAACCCGAGCAGGTGCTCGCACATCATCTCCGGCTGATCCGCCGCATCGGTAATGCTCCGCATGATCCCGGAGAGTTCGGCTCGCTATAGCCGGCCAAACTCTCCGGGATCATGGGATCCGACAACTTCGAGCGCTTCTATCGATGACAGTCTCCTATGGATACGCCTACCCTCAGATGGCATCGGAGCAACGGGGTGCTGCCGCACGATCAGGAGTACGCGCGCGGTGGCATGAATAGTTGATCTCATAGTCTGGGGGAAGCTGAGTGACTGACGTACCGGGTCCACTTGCCGAATTCATCGTTGGGGAGCTACGCAGAGGGCGAGCTGCCGCCGGTACGACCCAGGAGGCGTTCGGCAAGGCCGCCGGCTTCAGCGCGTCGCACGTGAGTGCCGTGGAGAACGGCACGCGGGCACTGACCATGGACTTCGTTCGCGGCGGCGATCGGGCGTTACACACCGGGGGTGTCTACGAGCGGCTGGTCCGCAGGTTCGGTGCTCCGGAATGGTTCCAACCCTGGCTGGAGGCCGAGCAGTCGACCACCCAGCTTCGGACTTTCCAGCCGAACCTGATTCCGGGGCTGCTCCAGACGGCAGACTACGCCCGTGCGGTGCTGCGACTCGATCCCCGACTCACCGACGACGAGCTCGAACAGAAGGTGGCCTCGCGGATCGAACGGCAGTCCATTCTGCTGCGCGAGCCCGTCCCGCAGTACATCGCGGTGATCGACGAGTCGGCAATCCGGCGGATCGGTGGGGCGTACGAGAAGGTCATGATTGAGCAGATGGTGCACCTGCTGGCCTGCGCGGAGCGTCCCAACGTCAGCGTCCACATCCTGCCGCTCGACGTAGTCCTTCACGCCGGACTGTCCGGACCGGTTTCTCTGGCCCGGCTGCCCGACGGCACCTGGGTCGGCCAACTCGAAAACCAGCTCGGCGGCAACGTGGTGCATCGTCCGGAGCAGTTGGATATTCTCTTGGAGCGGTGGGAGAGCGTGCGCAACGAGGCGCTGTCACGACGGCAGTCGCTGGACCTGATCAAGGAAGTGTTGAAGCCATGGATCTGACCGGCGCCACCTGGCGTAAGTCCACTCGTAGCGGCACCAGCGGCGGCGACTGCGTCGAGGTCGCGGACAACCTGCCCGGCGTCGTGGCCGTGCGGGACAGCAAGGACCCGTCCGGCCCGGCCCTGAGCTTCGGCCCCGAGTCGTGGCGCGCGTTCGTCAGCCTGGCAAAGCGGCACTGAGCGCGACAACACCGAACTACGTCAACGAGTGAACGTCATCCTCCGACCTGAAGAACCGGAGGATGACGTTCACTCGTTGAAGCGTCGCTCAGGATTTGGCCCAGCGGAGGATTTCGCCTAGGACCAGGTCGGGTGCCTCCAGATGCGGGAAGTGGCCGACGTCGTCCAGCAGGCGCCACTCGTACGCGGCGGTGACGTAGCGGCTGGAGCCCTGGGCGGTACGCGGCAGTATGCCTCGATCCAGCGCGCCGTGCAGTTGCAGGGTCGGCGTGACCAGCGGCTTCTGCATCAGCCGGACGAACCGGTAGCCCTGTAACCGCAGCACCGAACGGAACGCCCAGCGGTAGCCCTCCAGCGCGCAGAACGCCGCCTGCGGGATCTGCATCGCCTCCCGGCAGCGGTCCGCGTACGCCTCGAACGAGTCGCCGGCCACCCACCGCTCGCCGCCCAACCGGCGCAGGAACTCGCCGGCCAGGGCGGCGTTGTCCCTGGTCAACACGTGTTCGTAGCGGGGGAGCTGGAACTTCAGCGTGGGCGTCGAGGCGAGGAACTGACCACGGGGGTCGGCGAAGACGGCCGTACGCAGCCGCAGCGGATGCGGTGCGCCGAGCACCACCAGCCGGCGGACCAGACCCGGATGGAACGCCGCGGTGGTCCAACCGACCATGCCCCCGAAACCGGCACCCACCACCACGGCGGAACGTTCACCGAGCGACCGGATCAGTCCGGCCACGTCGGCGGCGAGCGTGTAGCCGTCGTACCCCCGGGGTGGCTTGTCGCTCGCACCGTAACCGCGCAGATCCACGGCGACCGCCCGGTAGCCGGCGTCCGCGACGGCGGGCAGCATCTCGTGCCAGGCCCACCAGAACTCCGGAAAGCCGTGCAGGAAAAGAACCAGCGGACCGCTGCCCGCCTCGACCACATGGAACCTACTGCCGTTCGCGCCGACGAAGCGATGCGTCCACGGCCCGTCCACCAGCACCCGGGATTCGTCGACGACCGGCTTGCGGCCACCGCCTCGCTGATCGCTCATGTCGCACAGCCTAGGCCCCGGACCTGCGACTGCGTCCCGTACGGCGGGACAGTTCAGGGGATCGTCGGAGATGTCACGGAAACGGGGCCGGATTTTCCGGGTGAACGTCTTCGGCCGATGCGGATATGGTGCGGACATGATTTCCGCTGACGACGGAACCTTCTCCTACCTGCCCGTGCCGGTGATCCGGGTGCAGGGCACACCCGAGTACTGCGGCTTCGAGTACGGCGTCGCCGCCCAGGCGCTGATCGGGGCCAACCTGGACCTCTACCTGCGCAGGTTCCGGGTCGAGGCGGGACTCGACCTGGCGGCGGTTCGCACCGCCGGTGAGGCGTTCCGGCGTACGACCGTCGAGCTGCACCCTCGGGTGGCGCAGATGCTCGACGGGGTGGCCGAGGGCGCCGGGGTCGGGGTGGGCGAGATCTACGCGCTGAACGCCCGTACCGAGCTGATCTACGGGACCACGACCGCACCGGCCGTGGTGGACGGTCGCGACGGCGGTTGCACCGCGGCCGGGGTACTCGGCACCCACACCGCCAGCGGGAATCTGCTGCTCGGGCAGAACTGGGACTGGCATCCGGACCAGCGGGAGGCGATGGTGCTGCTCGCCACCCGTGACGAGCGGGGGTTGACCGTACTCGCCCTGGCCGAGGCGGGCATGCTGGCGAAGACCGGGCTCAACTCGGCCGGTGTCGGGGTCTGCGTCAACATGCTCGGCTGCGACCGGGACGGCCTGCCGACCGACGGTACGCCGCCCGGGGTGCCGTACCACGTGCTCCTGCGGGCCGCACTGGAGGCGGACAGCCTGGCCGGGGCGTTCAAGGCGGCGATGCGGGGCACCCGGAACAGTTCCATCAACCTGCTCCTCGGCCAGGCCGGCGAGTCCGGTGGTGAGCTGATCGACCTGGAGTTGGTGCCGGGTGACGCCGGCTGGCTGCATCCGGTCGACGGGGTGCTGACGCACGCCAACCACCTGGAGTCCGGCGTACGCGTGCACGACACCATGAAGGACTACGGCGGCTCGTCCATGTTCCGTTCGGCGCGGGCCCGGCGACTGCTCGGACCAGCAGCCCTGGCGGGCAAGGTTACCGAGGACGACCTGGCCGAACTCTTCGGCGACCACGCCAGTTTCCCGCACGCCATCTGCCGGCACGTGGACGAGCGCGACGCGGTGGCGGACCGGTCCGAGACCGTCTACTCGGTCCTGCTCGACCTGGACGACCTACGGCTCGGGATCGCCGCCGGACCGCCGTGCGGCCACGAGTACGGCTGGCTCAGCCTGACCCGCTGACCGGCCTCGATGACGAGCAGGGCCGGTGCCGCAGTACGCGGCACCGGCCCTGTGGTTCTCAACCGGTGGTTCTACCTGACGGGGGTCAGCGCCGAGGGGTGCTCACCTTGATCAGGCTGGTACCGATCGGCATGCCCAGCTCCAGCACAACCTCGATCTTGGTGCCGGTGCCGGCAACCTTGACCGAGCCGGTCGGGTTCGCCGCGGACCAGTAGCGGTTCGGGTCCGAGTCGTCGAAGGTCGGGATGCCCGGCTTCGACGGGATCGCCAGCGGGACCCCGAGGCGGTGCAGGGTGAGCGCGTCCGTCTTCTGCCGCCCGAAGGTGGCGTCGAACGGCTGCCGGCGGTTGGCCAGCAGGCACAGCCCCTGCGGGTTGTACGGAGTCACGGCGCAGGTGCCCGGCCACGCGATCGGGGCCGGCCGAGCGTCGATCGGCAACACCAGACCCTGACCCGGGTGGGTCGAGGTGTTGTTGTCCTCCTGGCTGTAGTCGACCTGCCAGACCAGCAGACCGTCCTGGTACGGGAAGCGCTCCACCCAGTCCGGCTTCGTGGTCGACCAACCGAAGTTGTACGGGCCGACCTTGAGCCCCTTGTCGTAACCGATGTACTGCCGGTTCTCCGCGATGTAGAAACGCGGTACCTGCTCGTCCACGGTCCCGCCGAAGCGGCTCCAGCCGGCCGGGGTCCAGCCGTTGTCACCGGACTCGACGTCGTCGCTCCACGCCACCGCGCCGTTCTTCAACAGCTTGATGTCGTCGAGGAAGGCGCCGGCCAGGTGGTAACCGCCGTCGCTGTAGTAACGGAACCGGAACTTGACCGACTGACCGGCCCACGGGGACAGGTCCCAGCTCAGGTCCTGCCAGCCACCGGAGTTCG
This sequence comes from Micromonospora sp. NPDC004704, assembly GCF_053601675.1. Classification (NCBI taxonomy): domain Bacteria; kingdom Bacillati; phylum Actinomycetota; class Actinomycetes; order Micromonosporales; family Micromonosporaceae; genus Micromonospora; species Micromonospora sp. NPDC004704. The sequence goes on from NZ_JBSGCD010000007.1 coordinate 47,335, forward strand.
CGTCGATCCGGTCACCGACCTGGATCCAGCTCTCCCCACCGTCGGCCGACACCTGGGCGAAGAGGAAGTCGTAACCCTCTTCGATGTCGTACCAGGCCTTGGTGGTCAGCGAGGCCGTGGTGGCGCCGGTCAGGTCGAGGTCCCTGGTCAGTTTGATGTCCAGGTCGTCGGCGCTGCCGGTCCACCACTCGTACTGTCCGGAGGTGGGGGTGTTGTACTCGATGTACTTCCGGGCGGTGGGCAGGTTGACCACCACGGCCTGCGGCAGCAGCCCGTCGTTGTCACCCGCCGGGCCGAGGATCTCGTACTTCGCCCCGTCGCCCTGGTTGACCACCTTGTAGTCCAGCCAGCCGAGGGTCAGCTTCTCCCACGGGCCCATGTAGCCCGGAGTGGAGCCGATGTTGTCGCCGCCCTTGTTCAGCCACGACCCACCGGACATCAGCGACCAGAAGCCGGTGCCGTTCTCGGCACGGTTGGTGGTGTCGTACAGGTCCGGCAGACCGAGGTCGTGGCCGAACTCGTGCGCGAACACGCCCAGGCCACCGTTCTCCGGCTCGGTGGTGTAGTCACCGATCCAGATCCCGGAGTCGCCCAGCGGCACGCCGCCCCGCTCGTTGTACGACGGGCCGGTGTCGCCCATCCGGGTCGGGTACGCGTACCAGCGGTGCGACCAGATCGCGTCCTCACCCTGGGCACCGCCGCCGGCCTCCTCGCCCTCACCGGCGTGGATCGCCTGGAAGTGGTCGATGTAGCCGTCCGACTCGTTGAAGTTGCCGTCGCCGTCGAAGTCGTACCGGTCCCAGATGTCGAACTGCTTCAGGTACTCGGTGATCTGGGCCTTGGTCTTGCCGGCCGCGAGCTGCGAGTCGTACCACGCCTGGGCGGTGTCCTCGACGAACGGCCAGTAGACCTCGCCCTCGGACTCCACGACATTGTTGCTGCCGTACCGCGCCTCGTTGTACGGCACGGTGACCCAGTCGCTGACGTCACCACCGACGGTGTACTTGCCCCCGGACTGGTCCAGGTAGAAGGAGGCCATGGACTCCTTCTTCTTGGAGTACATGAGGTCCAGGTAGCTCTGGCGGTTGAAGTTCTCCTGCCAGATGGTGGAGTTGTTGTCGGTGGCGTCGCCGTTCCAGACCCGGTCCGGTTCGGCGATCTCGTTGCGCTTCGGGCCCGCGTCGCCGCCGTAGAGCGGGTTCACCTGGTCGCCGAACTCCACCAGGATGGAGAAGATGGGGTCGACCTTGGCCGGCTTCTTCTTCACCTCGACCCAGCGGTTGCCCTTGACCTTGACGACCTCGGAGCCGTTGCGCTGCTGCGGTGCCGACTTGCCGGAAAGCAGGTCGGCGATCGCCTCGCGACGCAGGGCGTCCTGCTGGTCACCGAGCGGGTGGGGCAGGTTGTCCTCGCGGTGTACCGCAGTGGGGTCCCCATCGGCGCCGGTTACCCGTGCGGACGACGTGGGCGACGGCTTGGGTGCGCCGTACGCCGGAACGGAAACGAAACCAGCCGCCAGGACGGCTGCGGCAACGCTCGCCATGCCTGCTTTGACGTCTCTCCTCAAAGGGTCCTCCTCCCTTCGTGGAATGTGACAGGAACTCGGCGCAGGGCGCGACACCTGTCACTCATGATCGTGACTACCTTTGCAGATCGATGCACCGATGTCACGAGTTCGAGATCGATGGTGCTGCGATGTTTACCCGGACTCACGCCGGGTGGGGCAAGTCGTCGGAATGTGCAGTCCGTTAAATCGATCAACTTGACAGCAACCGGACCACCGTACGGAAATGGGCGCGGCCCCTCGCGGAGCCGCGCCCATCCGGGTCTTTCCCTTGCCGGTCAGTCCTCGTCGGACTTGCCGGACTGCAACCCCGAGGAAATCATTTCCATTACCGAGGAGTCCTGAAGCGTGGTGACGTCACCGAGGGAGCGGTTCTCGGCCACGTCCCGTAGCAACCGGCGCATGATTTTGCCGGACCGGGTCTTCGGCAGCTCCGGTACGAGCATGATCTGCCGCGGCTTCGCGATCGGCCCGAGCGTACGGGCGACGTGGTTGCGCAGTTCGACGATGAGCGCCTCGCCGGCCTCGCCCGCGGTGTCGACGTTGCCGCGCGGGATGGTGAACGCCACGATCGCCTGACCGGTGGTCGGATCGGTGGCCCCGACCACCGCCGCCTCGGCCACCGACGGGTGCGACACGAGCGCCGACTCGACCTCGGTGGTGGAGATGTTGTGCCCGGACACGAGCATGACGTCGTCCACCCGACCGAGCAGCCACAGGTGCCCGTCGTTGTCCTTCTTCGCCCCGTCACCGGCGAAGTACATCCCCTGGAACCGGGACCAGTACGTCTCGATGAACCGGTCGTCGTCGCCCCAGATGGTCCGCAGCATCGACGGCCACGGCTCACGCAGCACCAGGTAACCGCCACCGCCGTTCGGCACCGACTCGCCCTGGTCGTCGACCACGTCGGCGGTGATCCCCGGCAGCGGGGACATGGCGCTGCCCGGCTTGGTGGCGGTCACCCCCGGCAGCGGCGAGATCATGATGGCGCCGGTCTCGGTCTGCCACCAGGTGTCGACGATCGGGGACTTGTCCCGGCCGACGTGCTCCCGGTACCACATCCACGCCTCGGGGTTGATCGGCTCACCGACGCTGCCGAGCACCCGCAGCGACGACAGGTCGTAACCCTGCGGGATGTCGTCGCCCCACTTCATCATGGTGCGGATCAGCGTCGGGGCGGTGTAGAGGATGCTGACGCCGTACTTGTCGACGATCTCCCAGAACCGGCCCTTGTGCGGGGTGTCCGGGGTGCCCTCGTACATGACCTGGGTGGCGCCGTTGGCGAGCGGGCCGTACACGATGTAGGAGTGCCCGGTGACCCAGCCGATGTCGGCGGTGCACCAGTAGACGTCCGTCTCCGGCTTCAGGTCGAACACCGCGTGATGGGTGTACGCCGCCTGGGTCAGGTAACCCCCGGTGGTGTGCAGGATGCCCTTCGGGCGGGCGGTCGTACCGCTGGTGTAGAGGATGAACAGCGGGTGCTCGGCGTCGAACGCCTCGGCGGTGTGCTCGGTCGACGAGGTCTCCACCGTCTCGTGCCACCAGTGGTCCTTGTCGGTCCAGGCCACCTCCTGCCCGGTACGCCGGACCACCAGCACGTGCTCGATGGTCGGGGAGGCGGCGACCGCCTCGTCCACCGTCGGCTTGAGCGCGGACGGTTTGCCCCGTCGGTAACCACCGTCGGCGGTGATCACCACCTTGGCGCTCGCGTCCTGGATCCGGTTGCCGAGGGCGTCGGCGGAGAAGCCACCGAAGACGACGCTGTGGGTGGCGCCGATCCGGGCGCAGGCCAGCATCGCGACCGCGGCCTCGGGGATCATCGGCAGGTAGATCGCGACCCGGTCACCGGCGGTGACGCCCAGGTCGGTCAGCGCGTTCGCCGCCTGGCAGGTGAGTTGGTGCAGGTCGGCGTAGGTGAGGGTGCGGGTGTCGCCGGGCTCGCCCTCCCAGTGGATGGCGACCTTGTCACCGCGACCGGCGGCCACGTGCCGGTCGAGGCAGTTGTAGGCGACGTTGAGCTCCCCGCCGACGAACCACTTGGCGAACGGCGGGTTCGACCAGTCCAGGATCTGGTCCCACGGCTTGGCCCAGTCCAGCCGGCGGGCCTGTTCCGCCCAGAAGGCGAGCCGGTCGTCGGCGGCCTCGGTGTAGGCGGCGGCGGTGACGTTGGCGGCGGCGGCCAGCTCCGCCGGTGGCGGGAACTCCCGCGTCTCCTGCAACAGGTTCGCCAGGGTCTCGCTCATGCGCGGTGCTCGCTCATCTGCTCGCTCATCGGTGGGGCTCCTCGTGGTCAGCGTGAGATGGGTCTCGGTAGGAGGTTAACGGCGCCCTCACCGGTGGTGCGAGCGCTGGTCGGGTCGCTGGGCCGTCCGGCGCGCCGAGTGAACGCCGTCGAGCGCCGGCCGGTCCGCCCCCGGTCGGGGGCTGTGGCCCGGCTGCCGCGCCCGGCCGCCCGGCGGGTCGCTAGCGTGGGGTCGTGACCACCGACCCGCTCGCCCCGCTGCTCACCCTCGCCGACGTCGGGCCCGCCGTCGACCGGGCCCGCGAGCGGGTCGACCAGGCCCTGCGACACCGCGCGTTGCGCCGGCACGGTGGCCAGGTCGCGGCCGAGATCAGCCTCCGGTCCGCGGTGGCCAGCGCCGCCCTGGAGGGGTACGAGCACGAGCGCGAAGCCGTACGCGCCGGCACGGTCACCGACCCGGTGCTCCAGGGTGCGCTGCGGGTGGCCGGGGCGCTGCCCGGACTTGCCGACCTGTGGACCCGGGCGCCCCGGCAGGTGCTGGCCAAGCTGCACGTGCTCGCCGCCCGGGACGTGGTCCCGGAGCACGAACTCGGCCGCCCGGTCGCCGGCCCGGCGGCCGGTGCCCGGCTGGACGGACTGGCCGGGTTGCTGACCGGCGGGACGAAGGTGGATCCGCTGGTCCTGGCCGCCGTCGTGCACGGCGAACTGCTCGCCCTGCGCCCGTTCGCCGGGCCGTCCGGGGTGGTGGCCCGAGCCGCCGCCCGACTGACCCTGCTCGCCAGCGGGTTCGACCCGCGCGGCCTGGTCGCGGTCGACGTGGGTCACCAGGAGCGTTCCCCCGAGTACGTCGGCGCGGCCGGCGCCTTCGCCACCGGTACGCCGGACGGGGTCCGTTCCTGGCTGCGGCACTACGCGACGGCGGTGGAGATCGGTGCCGAGCAGGTCGCCCTGGTCGGCGACGAGGTCCTTGCCGCCGCCTGAGATCAGCTCTTCTGAGCGGAGGTGGCGCGGGTCCGGCGGTGGCGGCCGTACCAGGCGATGCCGATCGCGACCCCGACTCCGACCCCGAGCGCGGCGGCGGCCACCGGCACGGCGGGTTTGTCCCGCAGCCGGCGACCCAGCGGCACCGGGTGCCGGAACTCCAGCACCGGCCAGGCGTTCTCGGCGGCGAGCTTGCGCAGGGCCCGGTCCGGGTTGACCGCCGTGGGGTGCCCGACACACTCCAGCAGCGGCCGGTCACTGATCGAGTCGGAGTACGCATACGACTCGGCGAGGTCGTAACCACGCGCCTCGGCAAGCTCGGCCACGCCGCTGACCTTGGCCGCACCGGCGGCGTAGAACTCCACCTCGCCGCTGTAGCGTCCGTCCCGGACCGCCATCCGGGTGGCTATCACGTCGGTCACACCGAGCAGTTCACCGATCGGGCGGACCAGTTCGTCACCCGATGCGGAGACCAGCACCACGTCCCGACCGGCAGCCTGGTGCTCCTCGATCAGGGCGGCGGCTTCGGCGTACACGTAGGGGTTGATCAACTCGTGCAGTGTCTCCGCGACGATCTGGCGGACCTGTTCGACCGGCCAGCCCTTGGTGAGCGCGGCCAGGTAGTCCCGGGTACGCGCCATCGTCTGGTCGTTCATCCCGCCGAGCCGGAACATCAGCTGGGCGTACGCGGACTTGACGACGTCCCGACGCGAGATCAGACCGTCCCGGTAGAACGGCCTGCCGAACGCCAGCGCGCTCGACTTCGCGATGACGGTCTTGTCCAGATCGAAAAAAGCGGCACTTCGGCCCACGGCGCGCAAGTCTAGCCGGATGGTCTATGGTCGGCGGGTGCGCGGGGTCACCCGGCCGGCTGTGGCCCCGGACACCCTGGTCCCGGGGCTGCCGGCGGTGAGCGTGATCACGTCGGACCGCCGTGGTTTTGCGGTGAGTGGAGAGTGCGCCACTCGACGTATACAGGTCCGCTCAGGCATGCTTGTATTCACGACACACTTTCATATCCCGTGTGCCCGGCAGCTCTCGGCGGTTGCACCCCCCGTGACCGCTGAGTGGGTTCGGCTCGACCCCCCCCGGAGCCGAACCCCCAGACGACCCCCGTCTCCCCCCGACGGGGGTCGTCGCCTATCCGGGATAGCGCCTTCAGTCAGATCGGGTCAGCCCTTCGTCCCCGTCCGGATCATCCTCCCGTCGGTTCCGTCCGACCGAGGCGGCGGTGCGGCGGCCCGGCCTGCGAGCGCCGTGGGTCGCGGAACCGCAGGCCGGCCCCGGTGGTCCGGTCGACGGTGGCTCGACGGAAGGGTGCGACGGCAGGGGACCCGGCGGCGAACGCAAGATCAAAGGGGCAGCGCGGTTGGCCCACAATGCCTACGCTGATTGGCGCGGTGTCGCCGGCACGGGTGGCGGGATGCTTCCCACCGGACTCCTGCACCGCACATCTATCGGGGAGGCACATCTTCTTGTCCACATCCCATCTGCGTCGAATCGTCAGCGTCGCCGCTGCTGCCGCAGTGGTCACGCCCCTACTCACCAGCACGGCCGCCCAGGCTGCTCCGGGTGACGAGCACATCACGTACCAGGTCGCCAACGGGTCGACCTACATCGCCAATGTGGACGGGTCGAACGCACGTCTGCTCAGCACCGGGATCATCGGGCGACCGGCCTGGTCCCGGGACGGCAGCCGGATCGCGTACATCAACAACACCGGTAGCGGCCTGCACATCGCCAACGCCGACATGTCCCGCGTCGTCGACATCCCGAACCTGAGCGGTCGCCCGCTCGACGTGGCCTGGTGGCCGAGCGGTAGCGACGTGCTCTACACGACGCCGGACTACCGGATCAGGTTCCAGGGTGTGGACGGCCTGACCAACGAGGACGAGTTGCCCGGTCTGGTACGGGCAGACGGCGAGCAGGACTCCCAGCCGTCGGTGTCGCTGGGCGGAAACGTCGCCTTCACCCGCCGTACCGCAGCCGGCGTCTCCACCGTGCGGGTCTGGTCGCGGAGCACCGCCACCACGGCGCAGGTGGCGTCGAACGCGGCCAGCGCGGCGTTCTCGCCGGACGGGAGCCGACTCGCCTACGTGCTCGGCGGTAGCCAGGTCTGGGTGTCCAACCCGGACGGAACCGGTGCACAGCAGGTGACCACCGAGCCGCAGAGTGCTCTCCGTCCGGCCTGGTCGGCGGATGGCAGCAGCCTGCTGTTCGAGAGCGGTCGGGCGCTGAAAAAGATCAACGTTGCCTCCCGGGCGGTGACCACGGTGGTGCCGGACGACGGTGTCAACACCGTGTCCAACGCGACCTGGCAGCCGGTCGGCATCAACTTCGTCGACCGGGTCTACGGCCCGAACGCGATCGGGACCGGGGTGGCGGCCTCCCGTTACGCCTACGCCGACCGTGGCAACGTCAACGACCCGCGGGGGCGGCAGCAGGCCAACGCGGTCGTGCTGACCCGGTCCGACGCCTACTACGACGCGCTCGCCGGCTCGGCACTCGCCATCAGCAAGCGCGCTCCGTTGCTGATCACGCCGACCGCAGCCCTTCCGGCGGAGGTCCTGAACGAGATCAGGCGGGTGCTCGGCAACTCGGGCACCATCTACGTCCTCGGTGGGGCTGACGCGGTCTCGACCAACATCAGCAACCAGTTGGCCGGGCTGGGCTACACCATCAAGCGGATCGCCGGCACCAACATGTTCGACACCAACATCCGGATCAACCGGGAGATCACCACCACCCCCCGTACGGTCATCGTCGCCACCGGCCTCGACTTCTACGACGCCCTGGCTGCGGGTGCGGTCGCCGGCCTGGACCCCAACACGGTCATCGTCCTCAGCACCGGCAACACCCTGCCGGCGGTGGCGCTGAACTACCTGAACGAGATCGACCCCGAGGATCCCCTGGTCAACATCGTGGGTGTCGGTGGCTGGGGAGCCACCGCGCTGCAGACCCACTGGGAGAACCTGACCCTGTGGGCCGACGACGCGTTCTACAACGGGTTCGACCTGATCGGACCGAGCGCCATCCACACCGCTGTGATGGTCGCGCAGGCGTTCTTCTACGGTCCGGTGACGGCCTCGATCGCCACCTCGGACAGCTGGTTCGACGCCCTCACCGGTGGTGCCATGGCCGGGGCGATCGGTGGTCCGATGCTGATCAACTGGAAGGACTCCCTCAACTCCGAGGTGAGCAACTACCTCAGCACCAACGCCTCGAGCCTGGCCGTGGTCCAGCTCCTGGGCAGCAACAACTCGCTCGCCGACTCGCTCATCGCGCCGATCGGCGACTCGATCGGGCTGCCGGGCACCTCCCTGTACGGCGAGTTCACGTCGACCTCCTCCAGCAGCTCGGCCCGCGCCCTCGCGGCGCGACCGACCTCGCTGCTGGAGCCGACGCTTCCGACGCTGGGCAGCAAGGCGGCCTCGGCCGACTCGGTGCCGGGTGTCACCCCGCGGGTAGCCAGCCAGCGGTAACGCAACAGCACCAACCTTGACGGGGCTCCGGGCACTCTGCCCGGGGCCCCGTCGCTCTTGTAACCCACAGATGGCGGGGCGCCGCCCCGGTCGTCCGGTGGACCGGGGCGGCGCCTGCGTATCCGGGCGGTCAGTGGGTGGCGTGCAGCGCCGTACGCAGTGTCTGGGCGCCCTGTGCGGTGGCGGCGCGGGCGGCACTCGTCGTGGCCAGCGTGTCGAGCATGACGAAATCGTGGATCATGCCCTGGTAGCGGACCTGGGCGACCGGTACGCCGGCCTGGCGCAGCTTGGCCGCGTACGCCTCGCCCTCGTCGCGCAGCGGGTCGGCTTCCTCGGTGATGATCAGCGCGGGTGGCAGGCCCCGAAGTTGGTCGATGCTGGCCTGCAACGGTGAGGCGGTCGGGTCGCCGCGCCTGGCGGTGTCCGGCAGGTACTGGTCCCAGAACCACATCATCTGGTCCCGCCGCAGGTAGTAGCCGCTGTCGAATTCCCGGTAGCTGTCGGTGTCGAAGTCCGCGTTCGTGACCGGATACCAGAGCACCTGGTGACGGAACTGCGGACCGCCCCGCTGCTTCGCCAGCAGGGTGATCACCGCGGCGAGGTTCGCTCCGGCCGAGTCCGCGGCGATCGCGATCCGGGACGGATCAAGGCCGAACTCCGCGCCCTGCTCGCTGATCCACTCCGCTACCGCGTAACACTCCTCCAACGCCGTGGGGAAGGGCGCCTCCGGTGAGCGGCTGTACTCCGGGAAGACCACGGCCGCGTCCGCCTGGACGGCGATCTCCCGGATCAACCGGTCATGGGTGAACGAGTCACCGAAGACCCACCCGCCGCCGTGGAGGTAGAGGATGACCGGCATACCGCCCTGCTGACCGCCGCGCGAACGCATCATGTCCTGCGCGAGTCCCCGTACCCGGTCGGTCAGTCTGTTCCCGTTGTCCGATCCGCCGCCGCTGCTGCCCGGGGGCCGGACGATGCGTACGGGGACCTGGCCGGAGGGCCCGCCGGGAACCATCAGGTTCTCTGAATCGACAGCCGGTTTGGCGATGCCACTGGACTGCAGGTCGGTGAGTTTCTCGCGGCCATCGCTGGGCGGGATCTGGTGCAGGAAGGGCGGCTGCGAGGTCATCCGGGCGAACTCCCGCGCGGCGGGCTCGAGTACGACGGTGCCGACTGCCTGAGCCATGGTCGCTCCTCTCACGCAGCGGTGGACCTGCTGCGGTGGCGGCTGCTCTTCGAGGTGCGTACCCGAATTCGGGTGGTCTACCGGGCGGATGGTCGATGTCCCGACGGGCCGTTGATGGAGGCGACTTTGCCGACCCGGCTTGTGGATCAACTCGACTCCCTGTCCGGTTTGCCGCCGGAAGTCCGAGCTTTCATAGCAGATCAAGGCCGTCCTCGGGCGTTTTCCACAGGCGTCCCGGTTATCCACAGGCAGGGCCGGAGGTGGGGACGGGGACACGCCGGCCGGTTCAGGGTGTGTCGGTCACCCCGTACCGACGCCGCCGCTGGAGACCGCGATGCCACCCCGTACCCCTGTCCAACCCGGACCCCGCCTGCCGCTGGTCCTGACCTCGGACGGTGACCTGCTCGACGAACTGCTCCAACTCGCCGCGGCCGGCGGCACGGAGGTCGAGGTGGTCGCCGACCCGGCCGCCGCCCGCTCCCGCTGGGCCGCCGCGCCGCTCGTCATGGTCGGCACCGACCAGGCGCAGTCCTGCCTGCGGGCGCGACTGCCGCGCCGCCCGAGGGTGGTGCTGGTCGGCCGGTCCGGTCCGGGCGATCCCGGCTGGGAACTGGCCGAGCTGATCGGCGCCGAACACGTGGCCATGCTGCCGGCGGCGCAACCGTGGTTGGTGGACCGCTTCGCCGAGGGCCTACCCGGATCGGCCGCCGTCGCACCCGGACGGGTGGTCGCGGTGATCGGTGGCCGGGGCGGCGCCGGCGCGAGCGTGCTGGCCGGCGGGCTCGCGGTGACCGCCGCGCGGGGCGGGCTGCGCACCCTGCTGGTCGACGCCGACCCGCTCGGCGGCGGACTCGACCTGGTGCTCGGCTGGGAGCAGCTCGAAGGGCTCCGCTGGCCCGCCCTGACCGAGGTCGACGGACGGGTCGACGCACCGGCGCTGGTCCGGGCCCTGCCCAGCCGGGGCGACCTGGTGATGCTCTCCTGGGACCGGGGTGACCTGTTCAACCTGCCGGCCGAGGCGATGGCCGCCACCATGGACGCCGGTCGCCGGGGCCGCGACCTGGTCATCGTCGACCTGCCACGCCAACTCGACGACTCTGCCGTGATCGCGTTGCAGGCCGCCGACCGGGCCTTTGTCGTGGTGCCGGCCGAACTGCGGGCAACCGCCGCGGCGGCCCGTGTGGTCACCGCGGCCAGCCTGCACTGCGCCGAGCTGTCGGTGATCGTGCGCGGGCCGGCGCCCGGCCGGCTCAAGGCCCGTGAGGTCGCCCGGGCGCTGAGCCTGCCGCTCGCCGGCACCCTGCGACCGGAGCCGGGACTCAGCCGTGGCCTGGAACGCGGCGAGGCGCCCGCGTCCTCCGGCCGGGGACCGCTCGCCATCCTCTGCCAGCGACTGCTCACCGAACTCAACGACCTGCCGACGGCGGGTGCGGCATGACCGACCGCATCCGCGTCGCCGGCCCCACCGGTTCGGGGCCGGCGGACAACCGACCCCCGTCCGCCGGCCGGGGCGCCGTCGCCGGTGGCCCGTTGGCCAGCCGGGTCCGCCGACGGTTCGCCACCGAGGGTACGGCGATCACCCCGGCCGCCGTGGTCGCCGCCGTACGCGACGAACCCGGTGCGGCGGTCCTGGGGGACACCGCCGTGCTCCGGATGGCCGGTCAGGTCCATGACGACCTCGTCGGCGCCGGCCCGCTCGCCCCACTGCTCGCCGATACCGAGGTCACCGACGTCCTGGTGAACGGCGTACGGGTCTGGGTCGACCGGGGCCGGGGACTGCAACCGGTGCCGATCGCACTCGGCGATCGCGATGACGTTCGCCGGCTGGCCCAGCGGCTCGCGGCCGGTTGTGGGCGGCGCCTCGACGAGGGATCCCCGTACGTCGACGGGCGGCTGCCGGACGGCACTCGCCTGCACGCCGTACTGCCGCCGGTGGCGACCGACGGGCCGTACCTGTCACTGCGTACCTTCCGGCAGCGCCCGTTCACCCTCGACGAACTCGTACGCCACGGCACCGTGCCCCGGCCGGCGGCAGGACTGCTCGCCGCCGTGGTGGCCGCCCGGTTGGCGTACCTGGTTGTCGGCGGCACCGGATCCGGCAAGACCACCCTGCTCAACACCCTGCTCGGCCTGGTCCCGCCGACCGAACGGATCGTCCTGGTCGAGGACGCCGCCGAACTGCGCCCGGTGCATCCGCACGTGGTCGGCCTACAGGCCAGGACCGCCAACGTGGAGGGCACCGGCACCGTCGGCCTGAGCGACCTGGTACGTCAGGCGCTGCGGATGCGTCCGGACCGGATCGTGGTGGGCGAGTGCCGGGGTGCCGAGGTGGTCGACCTGCTCGCCGCGCTCAACACCGGACACGACGGCGGGGCGGGGACCCTGCACGCCAACGCACCGGCTGACGTACCGGCCAGGCTGGAGGCGCTCGGCCTGCTCGGTGGCCTGCCCCGAGCCGCCCTGCACGCACAGGTCACCGCCGCACTCCAGGTCCTGTTGCAGGTACGCCGTACCGAGGCGGGCCGGGTGCTGGAAGCGGTCTGCCTGCTCTTGCCGAGTGGGCCGGAACGGCTGGTCACCGTCGTACCGGCCTGGCGACGAGGTGAGGGTGCGGGACCGGCCGCCACCGCGCTGGCCCGACTCCTCACCGAACGAGGGGTGCCCGTACCAGCGGTCCTGCTCGAACCGGCGGCGCCGACTCGGCCGGAGCCGTCAGCACGACGGGCGGCGCCGACTCGGCCAGAGTTCCCGGCGCGACCGGGCCTGCCGGCTCGGCCGGAGTTGCCGACCCGGCCGGCGGGAGGTCGACCGTGATCTCCGGGTGGTGGCTCGTCGCGGCCTGCCTGGTGGCGGCGGCAGGGCTCGTTGCCTGGTCGCCGGTGGGAAACCGGGCGCGGTGGCGGGCAATCGTCGGAGCATCGGCCGAGGACGCCGGACAGGCTGCGGTCGGATGGCGGGTTGGTGTGCCCGGCTGGGTGGACGCCGCGCCGAAGCGAGTTGCCGTGGTTGTCGCCGGGTTGGCGGCGGTTGCCGGAACCGTGCTGGGTGGACCGGTTGCCGGATTCGCCGGCCTGGCGTACGGCGGGCTCGCGGGACGGGCGGCGCTGCGTCGGCGTACCGGACGGGTCGTCGAGCGGGCCCGCCGCCGCCAACTGGACGGCCTCTGTGCACTCGCCGCCGACCTCCGCGCCGGCCTACCGATCACCAACGCGCTGCCGTCGACCGTCGGCCCGGAGGCAGATCGCGCAGTTGCCGCTGCCGCGGCGACTGGCGGCGGGAGCGGGAGCGCAGGGCGGATCGACGGGCTGGCCCGAGCGGCCGTCCGGCTCGCCGAGCAGACCGGTGCACCCCTGGCCGATCTGTTGGAGCGGATCGAGGCCGACGCCCGAGCGATGGATCGCGGACTCGCCGCTGCCGCCGCGCAGGCCGCCGGTGCCCGAGCGACCGCGATGCTGCTGGCCGGGCTGCCCCTGGGCGGCATCGCACTCGGGTATGGCATCGGCGTCGACCCGCTCGCCGTGCTGCTGCGTACGCCGATCGGGGCCGGCTGCGCGGTCGGTGCGATCGTGTTGCAGCTAGCGGGCCTGGCCTGGGCCGACCGACTCGCCGGCAGCGCCTTGCGGGCGGCCTGATGTCCACCCCGACGGCGATGGTCCTCGGCCTGGCCGGCGCGGCCGGACTCGTTCTCGTCGCCGGCCGACCCACCAAACGGTCGACCCGGCGCCGGCTGGTCCGACTCGACCTGGACAGCGTCCGGGGCGCCGCCGGTGCAGACGGTCGGGCTGGTGCCGGCAAGGGCCCGGATGCCGCTGCCGGGGACGGCTGGTGCCGGCCGGATCTGATCCGGCTCGGGGCGCTGCTTGGTGGCGTGGCCGTGGCGGTTGTGCTGGGCGGCTGGACCGGGGCGGTGGCAGGGGTGCTGGCCGGCATCGTGAGCGACCGGCTGTTGCGCCGGCTCGAACCGGCCAGTGCCCGCCGGCTCCGGCTGCGCGAGGTAGCCGACCTGCCGCTCGGCGCGGACCTGCTGGCTGCGGCGCTGCGTGCCGGCGCCCCGGTCGACCGGGCGGTGCTGTCCGTCGCCGAGGCCCTCGGCGGTCCACTCGGTGACCGGCTGCACCGGGTCGGCCGGACCCTGCGCCTCGGCGGAGAACCGGCGGAGGCGTGGGCCCATCTCGGTTCGGTGCCCGGCGGGGACCGGCTCACCGCCGCCGCCGTCCGTACCTCCACCAGCGGTGCGGCGCTCGCCGGGGCGCTGACACGGCTCGCCGACGATCTCCGCGCCGATCGGGCCGTCACGGTCGAGGCGGCGGCGCGGCGGGCCGGTGTCCTGATCGTGCTGCCGCTCGGGCTGTGTTTCCTGCCCGCCTTCATTCTCGCCGGCCTGGTGCCGGTGATCGTCGCCGTGCTCGGCGACGTGCTCTGAACACTCCACAGAGGAAGGAACAACCGTGATCCGCAAACTGAGGGCCCGGCTGCGCGGCGACGCCGGGATGAACACCGCCGAGTACGCCGTCGGCACGCTCGCCGCCGTCGCGTTCGCCGGCATCCTGCTAAAGGTCCTGACCTCCGGAAACGTCCAGTCGGCGTTGACCGCCGTGATCGACCGGGCGCTGAAGTGATCCGGCGCCGGTGGGCCGAGGGCGACCGGGGCTCGTTCACCGCCGAGTTGGCGGCCGGCCTGCCGGCGCTGGTGATGCTGCTGCTCGTCGGGCTGGCCGCCGTCGGTGCGGTCACCATGAAGGCCCAGTGTGTGGACGCGGCTCGGGAGGCGGCACTCGCCGCCTCCCGGGGCGAACCCGGAGTGCCGGCCGGAGCCGGGTCCGCCCCACCCGGCGCCACCGTGTCGGTCACGGTCGCGGGCGAGCGGGTGATCGCGACCGTACGCGCACCGATCCGGGTCTTCGGCACCCGACTGCCGAGGCTGACCGTCACCGCGACCGCGGTGGCCGCCGTGGAACCCGGCAACCCGGAACCTCTGACATGACCGGGTCCGTGTTCGGTCGCGGGGATCGGGGGAGCGCTTCGCTGTGGCTGCTGGCGGTCGGGCTGACGCTGGTGATGGCCGGTATGGCCGGGGCTGCGGTGGGTGCGGCCAGGGTCGCCAAGCACCGGGCGAGGGTGGCCGCCGACTTCGGTGCCCTGGCCGGCGCCGCCCGTACGCTCGACGGCCCGGCCGTGGCCTGTGCACGCGCCGCCGAACTGGTCGACGCCAACGGTGGTCGGCTGCTCGACTGCACGGTGGACGGGCTCGACCTGCAACTCGTGGTCGAGGTCGCGGTGACCCCACTACCGGGACTGAGCCGGGTGGCCCGCGCCTCCGCCCGCGCCGGCCCGGCACGAGGCTGACGCACCCGCACGAAGCCCCTGGACAAACTCGCCGAGTCCCCCGAGACAAAGTGGCAGACCTGCCAACCGGCAGGTCTGCCACTGAACCGCTTCGGGTTGGGCCGCCGAACCGATCAACCTCGGGTCGGACTCACCTGACGCGACGGGTCCGCGACGACCCAGTCCCGGGAGTCCACCTGAGCCGGCAGGGCAGGCCGGAGACGACGCTGCCGGGCGAGCAGCGCGACCGCGACGATGACCTGAACCGCCAGGACGAAGACCTGCGTGATTGGTGACTTGACGGTCAACAGCGCCATTGTCATGTTGACGCCCAGGTGGACCGCGACCGACGCGGTAACCCCGGCAAGCTCGTAGGCGTAACCGGTGAGCAGTGCCATCGGGAAGACGCTGAGGGTGAACAGCAATCCGCTCCAACTGACCAAACCGAACTCGGCCTGGAGGGTGCCGTCGATGAAGAACAGCGGCAGGTGCCATACCGCCCAGGCGGCACCCAGCAGCAGACCGGCCTGAAGGCGACTCAGCGACGCGAGCAGTCGTGGGTACGCCGTACCACGCCAACCGGGTTCCTCGGCCAATGGACCGGCGATCAGCATGCTGACGAAGAACGGCACGGGCCCGCCGACGGTTGCGACGAGGTCCCGTCCCTCGGTCAGACTCAGCACGGGACCGCCCAGGAATTCCGCGAGCAGTGCGCCTGCCAGGACGGTAACCGAGGCCAGCGCCAGCATGGGCAGTGCCCAGAGCAGTCGTACGCCCAGCCGGGTCCTCACCGCATGGGCGGGTACGGGTTCGCGGCGGCGGGAGCGCCGTACTCGCAGGACGATCGCTCCGATCACCGGGCCGAAGCCACCGAGCAGGTAAGGAACGGCGGTGGGGGAACTCGTCGCCGATCCGCCGAGTGCGATTGCCAGAAGCCAGAACGCGAACGTCCAGCCGAAGGTGACCGCCCAGAAAGCAGTAAGGCCGCCGCGCGGACGAGTGGGGGCTGCGATAGTCACGCCGTTTCCCTTTCGAGGGGTGTGCATGAGGGGGTTCCGCATCCCGCCCTGTCGGGGACGGGCGGGAGTTAATCCGTCCGTTGTGCGAACCGGATCTAGCGAGGGGTTTCGTTCAGTCGCTGGGCGAGCCAGCCGGTGACCTGTGCGAGCAGGTCGGGGTCGACCGGCCGGCGGAGGAGTCGCGGATAGGAGCGCACCGACGCACGACCGGGGTCGCGGCGCAACGGGTGGGTGAGGTCGGGGATCCGGTGAACCCTGACCTCACCGGGCACCAGCCGGCGGATCTCGTCCAGGTCCGCGGGGTCGACCTGGACGTCCTTGGCACCGGTGATCGCCAGGACGGGGACCTTGATGTTCGCCAGATCCGGGCGCGGATCGTGGGCGAGCATCTCCCGCATCCACCGGGCATTCATCCGCATCCCGGCGACCCGCACCACGTCCGTATCGGTCGCCTTGATCCGAGTCAACTGCCGACCGGCCAGGGCTCCCAGCAGCGGCAGCAGCGGGCGTACGGCGACCGGCAGGGTGCGGGCGACCATCCCGGCCTGCCAGCGCAGCGCGTCCTCGCCCGGTCGGGCGAACCCGGCCAGCAGCACCACCGCGGCCACCCCCGGGCCCGCGCCGAGGGACATGGCGTGCACGGCGCCTTCGCTGTGCCCGACCACACCGATGGCGTCCGGCCGAATGTCGGATCTTCCGGCCAGGGCGCGTAGTGCGGCGGCGGCATCGCGTCGGTTGTCGACGAACCCGGTCGTACGCCAATCGCCGGAGGTGGCTCCGACGCCGCGCCGGTCGTAACGCAGGGTCGCGATGCCGTTGTTCGCGAGCGCGGCGGCCAGCGGCGGTCCGAGTTCCATCCGGTGCCGGCTGGTGGTGTTGGCGTCGCGGTCCAGCCGCCCCGAGGCGTGCAGCAGCAGGACGGCCGGGTGCGGGCCGGCGCCCGCGGGCAGGGTCAACGTGCCGGCCAGGGGCAGCCCGTCGTCGGCGGTGGCGGTCATGTCGACGTCCCGCATGTACCACTCCCATCATTCTCGGCTTTGGGAACATTATCAGATGTGGGAACATTATCGTATGTGGGAACATGGGGTCATGGCAACTGCGGACCTTCTCCTGCACCCCGTCCGGATGCGCATCCTGCAAGCGCTGTTCGACGCCGATCCGTTGACCACCGCACAGCTGCGCGACCGCCTACCCGACATCCCGGCCGCGACGATGTACCGGCACATCGCCGTGCTGGCCGACGCGGGCGTGCTCGAGGTGGTGGACGAGAAACGGGTACGCGGCACCGTGGAACGCAGCTACCGGGTACGCAAGGAGCAGGCGGTGATCGATCCCGCGGCCCGAGCGGCGATGACGAAGGAGGACCACCTGCGGGCGTACACGACGTTCTCGGCATCGTTGATGGGGGATTTCGACCGCTACCTCGCCCACGAGAACGCCGACCCCACCGTGGATGGGGTGGTCTACCGGCAGGCGGCGGTGTGGCTGACCGAGGAGGAGTTCGCCACGCTGGTCGAGGAGATCGAGAGCGCCGTCGTCGCCCGGGTCGGCCAGACCAGGGATGACGGCCGCATCCGTCGCGTCGTCAGCCTGGTCGTCGTCCCGGACCAGCCCAGGACGGAAGCCGGTTCGGAGCGCCCGGCTGATTGAGCTGCTTCCGGAACCAGTGGCCGGAGCGCGGACTGTGCTCGATTACTGCCCCCGGAGGGGCAGGAAACCACCGCAGCCGAAGACGTCACGGGGCCCGGCCGCCGGTGGTCCGACGGAGGCGTCGTACCCGGATGGCAGAGTGCGGCGGGTGACACCGTTGCGGATCATCAAGGGTGACGCGACCAGCCCGCAGGCCGCAGGTCCGAAGGTCATCGCCCATGTGTGCAACGACATCGGGGGCTGGGGCGCCGGATTTGTCGTCGCGGTCTCGCGTCGGTGGCCCGAGCCCGAACGTGACTACCGTCAGTGGCATCGAGGGCGGGCACACAACGACTTCGCGCTCGGTGCCGTACGGCTGGTGCAGGTTCGACCCGACATCTGGGTTGCGAACATGATCGGGCAACGCGGCATCAAGCGCGGCAGTGCGGGGCCACCGATCCGGTACGACGCCGTCGAGCGCTGCCTGACCGCACTCGGCGAGCAGGCCATGGCCCTCGGGGCGTCCGTACACATGCCACGGATCGGTTGTGGGCTCGCCGGTGGTCGCTGGGAGAAGATCGAGCCCCTCGTTGTCGCCGCGCTCTGCGAACGTCAGCTCGCCGTGACCGTCTACGACTGGCCGTGAGATCCCGCGCCGGACCGGGCCGGGCCAAACCGTGATCAGCGGGCGGTGCCGTCGGTGGCGGCGCGTAGCGCCGAGGCGCTGAGGATCTGGTGGATGCCGTGCAGGTGCTCGTTCATCCTGTGCAGTTGCTCGGCCTGGGCCAGGGTGGCGTACGCCTGACTGAGCGAGATCTGCTGGTCCACCGTGAGGTTGTCCTGGTCGACGCCGTAGAGCAGGTCGACGGTCTCGGCAATGGTGTCGGCCACCTCGTCCTCCTTGGACAGTGCTATGGAAGCGCTCCCATGCAGGGTACCCACACGGGTGGTCATCCATACAGATGAATCAGGCGGATTCCTCGGCCAGGTTCGTCAGCACCACGTCCAGGACCTTGACCGCCTCCGCCTTGGCCAGCGGGTTGTTGCCGTTGCCGCACTTCGGCGACTGCACGCAGGACGGGCACCCGGACTCGCAACCGCACTCGCTGATCGCGTCCCGCGTCGCCGTCAACCACTCCGTCGCCGCGTGGTACGCCCGCTCGGCGAAACCGGCCCCGCCGGGATGTCCGTCGTAGACGAAAACCGTCGGCGCGCCGGTGTCCGGGTGGATCCCGGTGGAGAGCCCGCCGATGTCCCACCGGTCACAGGTCGCGATCAGCGGCAACAGGCCGATCGCGGCGTGCTCGGCCGCGTGCAACGCACCCGGTACGTCGGCCACCTCCACCCCGGCCTGGGTGAGTGCGTTCAGTGACACGGTGAACCAGACCGCGACCGTACGCAGCTCGCGGGCGGGCAGGTCCAGCGGGCGGGTGTCCAGCACCTCGCCGGAGGCGAGCCGCCGCCGCTGGTACGACACCACCTGGCTGGTCACGTCCACCTCGCCGAGGAACAGCCCGACCGGCCCGGCGTCCCGGTACGACCGCACCGACACCACCCCGAGCGAGGTGACGTCCCGGGCGTGGGTGGACCAGTCCGGCTCCTCGGCGTGCACCAGCGCGCACGCGTCGTCCAGGTCCAGGTTGTCGACCACGTACGAGACGCCCTGGTGCAGGTAGACCGCACCGGAGTGGAGCATGAAGTGGGACGAGGCCGGGTCGACGGTGCCGAGCAGGCGCCCGGTGGACGTTTCGACCACCGAGATGGGGGCGCCCCCGGTGCCGCGCAGGTCCACCTCGGGGCGCCCGGTGTGCCGCCAGTACCACCCGGTCGGGCGCTGCCGCAGCGCGCCGGACTCGACCAGGGCGGCCACCGCCTCCGCCGCCCCGGACCCGAACAGCGCCAGGTCGGCCTTTGTCAGCGGGGCCTCGGAGGCCGCGCAGCACAGTTGCGGCCCGAGCACGTACGGGTTGGCCGGGTCGAGCACGGTCGCCTCGACCGGTCGCCCGAACAGCGCCTCCGGATGGTGGACCAGGTACGTGTCCAGCGGATCGTCCCGCGCCACCAGCACGGCGAGCGCCTCGCCGCCGGAGCGCCCCGCTCGCCCGGCCTGCTGCCAGAGCGACGCCCGGGTCCCCGGCCAGCCGCAGATCAGCACCGCGTCCAGCCCGACCAGGTCGACGCCGAGTTCGAGGGCGTTGGTCGAGGCGAGCCCGAGCAGGTCGCCGTGGAGCAGCGCCCGCTCCAGTTTCCGCCGGTCCTCGCGCAGGTAACCGGCCCGGTACGCGGCAACGCGACTGCCGAGGCCGGGCACCGCCTCGTCCAGTGACCGGCGGGCGGTGCTCGCGACCACCTCGGCGCCGCGCCGGGACCGGACGAACGCGAGCGTACGCACGCCCGCGGCGACGGTGTCGCTGAGCAGGTCGGCGGTCTCCCGCAGGGCCGAGCGCCGTACCGGTTCCGCCTCGGTGGGTTCGACCGCGTCGGGGGAGGGCGGCAGCAGGGGTGGCTCCCAGAGGGCGAACGTGACTCCGCCCCGGGGGGACGAGTCCTCGGTGACGGCGGTGACCGGGAGCCCGGTCAGCCGCTCGGCGGCGTTCGCCGGGTCGCCGGAGGTGGCCGAGGCCAGCACGAAGACCGGGGACCGGGGCACACCGTCGACGGTGGGTCCGTACCGGGCGGCCTGGCGGCGCAGCCGGCGCAGCACGTGCGCCACGTGCGAGCCGAACACGCCACGGTACGTGTGGCACTCGTCGACCACCACGAACGCGAGCCGGCGCAGGAACGTCGCCCAGTGGCCGTGTCCGGGCAGGATGCCGTGGTGCAGCATGTCCGGGTTGGTCAGGACGAACCGGGAGTGCTTGCGGATCCACTCCCGCTCGGCGCGCGGGGTGTCCCCGTCGTAGCTCGCCGGCCGTACCCCGTCGAGGTCGAGGGCGGCGACGGTGCGCAACTGGTCGGCGGCGAGTGCCTTCGTCGGTGCCAGGTAGAGCACGGTCGCGCGGGGGTCGGTGAGCAGGGTGGCCAGCGCCGGCAACTGGTACGCCAGTGACTTGCCGGACCCGGTGCCGGTGGCGACGATCACGTGCTGGCCGCCGTACGCCAGGGTGGCCGCCTCGGCCTGGTGCTGCCAGGGGGCGACCACGCCGCGCCCGACGAACGCCGCCCGCAGCGGCTCCGGCACCCAGCCCGGCCACGGTACGGCGTGCCCGGCGCTGGCCGGTACCCGCTCGACGTGGGTGACCGGATCGGTCCGGGTCCGGGCCCGTAGCTGACGTAGCAGCTCGGCCGGAGCGGGGGTGGGGCCACCGGCCGGGCGGGGCCGGTCGGCCTCGGCGGATACTGTGGCTGCGGTGGTCACGCCCTGCACTCTCGCACCGACCCGCCGGAATCGGAAAGCGGGGGCGCGGGACGGGCAGTGGCACCGTGGGTCAGGTAGGCGACGCTCCGGCTCGGTGCGGCGCCGGCCGGACGATGGTTAGATGCCCATGAGCATTCCTGGCGGGAGCCGCCCGGTCGGGCCGGCATCAGCCGGAGAGGTAGTCGAGGAGGACGGATGGAGCTGTCGCTGACGACCCGCACCATCGCCGAGCACGCGGTGCTGGAGGTCGGTGGCGAGGTGGACGTCTACACCGCCCCCCGGCTCCGGGAACGGCTGATCGAGATGGTCGACGGCGGTGCCCGTCAGGTCGTGGTGGACCTGAGCCGGGTCGACTTCCTCGACTCCACCGGTCTCGGAGTGCTGGTCGGCGCACTGAAGCGGCTGCGCGCGGTGGGCGGCACCTTCGGGCTGGTCTGCGACAAGGAACCGCTGCTCAAGATCTTCCGGATCACCGCGCTGGACCAGGTCTTCCCGCTCTACCCCTCGATCGACGCGGCGACTGCGCCGGGCGCGGCGAACCCCACCGCGTGATGTCGACCGTCCGGTTGTCCTTCTCTCCCGCGCCGGTGCACGTCCGCACCGCGCGCCTGGTCGGGGTCGCGGTCGCCCGCCGGGCCGGCGTCGCCGAGGAACTGCTCGACGAGGTACGTCTGGCCATCGGCGAAGCCTGCACCCGCGCGGTGGCCCTGCACCGCCAGTACGGCCTGCGTGACCTGGTGCAGGTGGAGATGTCCGACGGCGGTTCCTACACGGTTCGGGTCACCGACCGGGCGCCGATCGAAGCCGGGTTGGGCCTGGCCGCGTTGCCCCCGGACGAGCTGGCAGACGAGTCGCTGACCGACGAGGCGCTCACTGTCGGAGTGGGCTTCGCCCTGCTCGCGGGCTTCGTCGAGGACCTTCAGGTGCGTCCCGTGGACGAGGGCATCGGCACCGAGGTGCGCATGGTCTGGCCGGTCGGCCGCTGACCGGTCATCCCCAGGTCGCAGTTCCCATAACAGATCAACTCCACTAGTACAGCGACGAAGATCATTGCGACACGGTGGGTGGGAATTGTGACCTCCAACACTGCGGACGGCTAGAGTACCCGGGGTTATCAGCAAGAGCCCTGGTCCCGCGCTCGCGTGACCGGGTGGTCACCGCTGAGCTGCAGCCTGGCCCGGCGGAGACGCTTGCGAACCGTGACTCCACGTGTGGAGACGCCGGGCCGGTCTCGTCCGCCGGCCGGCGCGAGTGTTGGGTACAGGAGGACATAGATGTCCACGACCTTCGCCGCCGAAAGCGGCGGGTTGTCCCTCACCGATCAGAACCTGTCGTACGTCATCATCGCCGCGGTCATCGCGCTGGTGGCGCTCGGCTTTGCCGCCGCCCTGACCCGGGCGGTACTGGCAACCGGTAGGGGCACACCAAAGATGCAGGAGATCGCGGCAGCGGTCCAGGAGGGCGCCTCGGCGTACCTCTTCCGGCAGTTCAGAACCCTCGCGATCTTCGTCGTACTGGCGGTGGTGCTGCTCTTCCTGCTGCCGGTGCACGACACCGACAACGAGACCCTGGTGAAGATCGGCCGGTCGGCCTTCTTCGTGGTCGGCGCGGTGTTCAGCGCGTTCATCGGCGGTGCAGGCATGGCCCTGGCCACCCGCGCCAACCTGCGGGTGGCCGCCGCCGCCCGGGAACACCAGGGCGGCAGGGAGAAGGCGATGCAGATCGCCTTCCGGACCGGTGGCGTCGTCGGCTTCCTCACCGTCGGGCTCGGCCTGTTCGGTGCGGCGCTGGTTGTCGTCCTGTTCCGGGCCGACGCGCCGACCGTGCTGGAAGGGTTCGGCTTCGGTGCCGCGCTGCTGGCCATGTTCATGCGGGTCGGCGGTGGCATCTTCACCAAGGCCGCCGACGTCGGCGCGGACCTGGTCGGCAAGGTCGAGAAGGGCATCCCCGAGGACGACCCGCGCAATGCCGCGACCATCGCCGACAACGTCGGTGACAACGTCGGCGACTGTGCCGGCATGGCCGCCGACCTGTTCGAGTCGTACGCGGTGACCCTGGTCGCCGCACTGATCCTCGGCCGGGCCGCGTTCGGCCAGGACGGCCTGGTCTTCCCGCTGATCATCTCCACCATCGGGGTGATCGTGGCGATCGTCGGGGTCTTCATCACCCGGCTCCGCGCCTCCGACCGGTCCGGGCTGACCGCGATCAACCGGGCCTTCTACGCCTCCGCAGTGCTGTCCGCGGTCCTGGTCGCGGCGATGTCCTTCGTCTACCTGCCGGCGACCTGGGCCGAACTGCTCGGCGACGAGTGGCGTACGCAGCTCGGCGTCACGGGTGACCTGCCGCTCGGCCCCCGCTGGGTGGCCATCGGCGCGGTGGTCATCGGCATCGTGCTCGCCGCCGCCATCCAGGCCCTGACCGGCTACTTCACCGAGACCAACAAGCGCCCGGTGCAGGACATCGGCAAGAGCTCGCTGACCGGACCGGCCACCGTCGTGCTCGCCGGCATCAGCATCGGGCTGGAGTCGGCGGTCTACTCCGCACTGCTGATCGCGGCCGGGGTCTTCGGGGCGTTCCTGCTCGGCGGCACCTCGATCGTGCTCTCCCTGTTCGCGGTGGCGCTGGCCGGCACCGGCCTGCTCACCACCGTCGGCGTGATCGTGGCCATGGACACCTTCGGCCCGATCTCGGACAACGCCCAGGGCATCGCCGAGATGTCCGGCGACATCGACGAGGCCGGCGCCCGTACGCTCACCGAGCTGGACGCCGTCGGCAACACCACCAAGGCGATCACCAAGGGCATCGCGATCGCCACCGCGGTGCTCGCCGCGACCGCCCTGTTCGGGTCGTACACCGACACGCTGCGCTCGGCGTACGCCGACGCGGGTGTGGGTGACGTCGGCGCCGAGATCCTGAACGCGCTGAACGTGGCCAACCCGCGCAACCTGGTCGGCCTGATCATCGGTGCGGCGGTGGTCTTCCTCTTCTCCGGGCTGGCCATCAACGCGGTCTCCCGCTCGGCCGGTGCCGTGGTGATGGAGGTACGCCGACAGTTCCGTGAGCTGCCCGGCATCATGGACTACAGCCAGCGCCCCGAGTACGGCAAGGTGGTCGACATCTGCACCCGGGACGCCCAGCGTGAGCTGGTCACCCCCGGACTGCTGGCCATCCTCGCCCCGATCGCGGTCGGCTTCGGCCTCGGTCCGGGCGCGCTCGCGTCGTACCTGGCCGGTGCGATCGGCGCCGGCACCCTGATGGCGGTCTTCCTGGCCAACTCCGGTGGGGCCTGGGACAACGCCAAGAAGCTGGTCGAGGACGGTGCCTACGGCGGCAAGGGTTCCGCCTCGCACGAGGCGACCATCATCGGTGACACCGTCGGTGACCCGTTCAAGGACACCGCCGGCCCGGCGATCAACCCGCTGATCAAGGTGATGAACCTGGTCTCGCTGCTGATCGCGCCGGCCGTGGTGGCGTGGAGCGTCGGGGGTGACCGGAACACCCCGTTGCGGATCGCCGTCGCGCTGGTCGCCGTACTGATCGTGGTGGGCGCGATGGTGTGGAGCAAGCGCAAGCCGATCGCGATGTCGGACGACGACTCCGGTTCGGGTGCCACGGGTAGCGCCGAGCAGCGCCCCGAGACGATCACCGCCTGATCGGGTTCGTGACGCAGGACGGGCCCCTCGGTGTCGCTCGGGTGACAACGAGGGGCCCGTCCCCGGCCGGGACGCGGAGGGCGTACGGCTGTGCCACCGCACCGCCCGGCGCAACCCGTACGCTGCAACGCATGCGTACGCCCCGCGCGCCGGCCGCCGGGATTCTCCCGGCGGTTCTGTGCACCCTCGTGTTGCTGACCGGATGTGGTGGGGGCCCGACGGCACCGGCCTGGGCGGCTTCGGTCTGCGAGGCGTTAGCCCCCTGGCGGCTCGAGATCAATGCCCTGACCAGCAGTGCCCAGCAGCAGATGACGGCGCAGACGACACCCGCGCAGGCCAAGGAGAACCTGGTCCGGATGATGGCCGGTGCGGAACAGGCGAGCGAGACCGCCCGTCGCGGCGTGGCCGACGCGGGCGTACCCGACGTGTCCCAGGGTGCAGAGGTGTCCCGTGGTTTCCTCGACTCGCTCACCGAGGTCCGCGACGCGTACGGCCGGGCCAGGCGGACGATCGAGGGGCTGAGCATCGGCCAGTCGGGTCCGTTCTACGACGGGGTGAAGGCGGCGGTGGACACCCTCAACGAGGAGTACGACGCGAGCGCCCTGGACACCAGCACACTTGATTCACCGGAGTTGAAGCAGGCCTTCGACGAGGTCCCGGAGTGTCGCTGACCACGCCATCCCCCGATTCACCGCCGGTGGAGTCCTCCGGACCACCGGCGGGGGAGGCGCTGGCACTGGTACCGCCCGATCCACCCGATCCGCCGGTTTTGCTCGACCCAGCCGACCCAGCCGACCCACCCGACCCGGCCGACCCACCCGACCCGGTCGAGCCGCCGGAACCGGTCGAACCGGCGGACCCACCCGAGCCTGCGGTTCCGCCGGTGCGGCAGTTGTCGCTGTTCGGGGTGGAGGCGACCGATCCGTCGCCGGCCGACCTCACCGGCCTGCTCGTCGGCCCCGGACAGGTGGTCCGGATGGGCGG
Organism: Micromonospora sp. NPDC004704; assembly: GCF_053601675.1. Lineage (NCBI taxonomy): Bacteria > Bacillati > Actinomycetota > Actinomycetes > Micromonosporales > Micromonosporaceae > Micromonospora > Micromonospora sp. NPDC004704. Next base: position 72,758 of record NZ_JBSGCD010000007.1, read on the forward strand.
GACGGCCAGGGTCTCGGTGGTGGTCGACACCGCCTGGCGGGTGCACGTGCTCGTGGCCGAGCTGGCCCTGCGCGGGCTGCACGCGAGCTGGGAGCCGACCGAGGACCAACGGCACGAGGTACGGACGTCGTACGCGACCACGCTCGCCCCGCTCGCCGGGAGCTGGTTGCGCGGTACGGCGAAACGACCGCCGGCCGGGCTGCACCTCAACGGGCGACGGCTGCGGCTCTGGGTGGCCGCGGCGGGCAGCCCCGAACCGCCCGGTTTCCTGCTCCGGCTCGGTGAGACCGAGGAGAGCTGCTGGGAGGCGGTCGGGGCGGCGCTCGCCGCGATCGGGCTGCCGGCCGTACTGTTGCTGCCCCGGGCCGGGGGTCCGGCGTACCGGATCACGGGTCGACGCCGGTTGGCCCGGCTGGTGGAGCTGGTGGGTGAGCGGCCGGCGGCGGCACCGGCGGCGACCTGGCCGGCTCTTGCAGTTTAGATCCCCTTTGGCGGTTTGTCGCCTTTCAGTGCTGTTCTTCCGCTTTAATACTTCCAGTGTTCATTTGGAACCAATCCGGCTCACTGTCCGATGGCAGACAGCCGCCCGGAGATTTGGGAGATAATCCAGCAAATAGCGGCATTCGGAGGAGATCGTCGCCGCTAATGGATCCAGGCCGATTCATCGTCGGTGTACGGTGTCGCCGTCCGGGATGAACCACGAAGCCGGCTCCGGGGTCCAGCGTTCGCCCTGCTCCGTGGGGGTCTTCGCGGCCCGCGCAACCCGGACGCCGCGCAGCGCGTTACGTTGGACGTTCAACGCGGCGCCGCAGTGGTGGCAGCCCGGTCGGAAGGCGGACCACGGTGGTCCGCGGGGCGAGAAGTCGTGAGTGAGGTCGGGGAGAGACGTGCCGAGTAACGCCAAGAGCACCCGTCTGGTCATCGTCGAGTCACCGGCGAAGGCCAAGACGATCTCGGGCTATCTCGGCCCGGGTTACATCGTCGAGGCCAGCCTGGGGCACGTCCGTGACCTGCCGCGCAACGCCGCCGACGTGCCCGCCAAATACAAGAAGGAGCCGTGGGCCCGGCTCGGGGTCGACGTCGACCACGGCTTCACCGCCCTCTACGTCGTCTCCGCCGACCGGCGCCAGCAGATCGCCAAGCTGACCAAACTGGCCAAGGAGGTGGACGAGGTCTACCTCGCCACCGATGAGGACCGCGAGGGCGAGGCGATCGCCTGGCACCTGGTCGAGACGCTCAAGCCGCGCGTCCCGGTCAAGCGGATGGTCTTCCACGAGATCACCAAGCCGGCGATCCAGGCCGCCGTGGCCAACCCCCGGGAGATCGACCAGGACCTGGTCGACGCCCAGGAGGCCCGCCGCATCCTCGACCGGCTGTACGGCTACGAGGTCTCCCCGGTGCTCTGGAAGAAGGTCATGCCGAGGCTGTCGGCCGGCCGGGTCCAGTCGGTGGCGACCAGGATCGTGGTCGAGCGGGAACGGCAGCGGATGGCCTTCCGCACCGCCGAGTACTGGGACATCCTGGCCACCCTGGCCGTGGGCCAGGCCGGCGAGGGGCCGCGTACGTTCCACGCCACTTTGATCGGACTCAACGGCGACCGGATCGCCACCGGCCGGGACTTCGAACCGACCACCGGCCGGGTGAAGCCGGGCGCCGGGGTGACCCACCTCGACGGCGACGGTGCCCGTGGGCTCGCCGCCCGGCTCGACGGGCGGCCGTTCACCGTCACCCGGGTCGAGGAGAAGCCCTACCGGCGCCGGCCGTACGCGCCGTTCATCACCTCCACCCTCCAGCAGGAGGCGGCCCGGAAGCTGCGCCTGTCGTCCCAGCAGACGATGCGCACCGCCCAGCGGCTGTACGAGAACGGCTACATCACCTATATGCGTACCGACTCGGTGAACCTGTCGGAGACCGCCATCGCGGCGGCCCGCCGGCAGATCGCCGAGCTGTACGGCGAGCGCAACGTGCCGCCGGAGCCGCGCCGCTACACCGGCAAGGTGAAGAACGCGCAGGAGGCGCACGAGGCGATCCGCCCGGCCGGCGACCATTTCCGTACGCCGGGTGAGGTGGCCAACGAGCTGTCCGGTGAGGAGTTCCGGCTCTACGAGCTGATCTGGCGCCGGACCATCGCCTCCCAGATGACCGACGCGGTCGGCTCCAGCGTCTCGGTCCGGATCCGCGCGGTCACCACGGCCGGCGAGGAGGCCGACTTCGGCGCCACCGGCAAGACCATCACCGATCCGGGCTTCCTGCGGGCGTACGTGGAGTCCTCCGACGACGAGAACGCCGAGGCCGAGGACGCCGAACGGCGGCTGCCGAACCTGGTCAAGGACCAGCCGCTGACCGCCGAGCAGCTCGCCGCGACCGGGCACACCACCCAGCCGCCGTCCCGCTACACCGAAGCCTCGCTGGTCAAGTCGCTGGAGGAGCTGGGCATCGGCCGCCCGTCGACGTACGCGTCGATCATGCAGACCATCCAGGACCGGGGGTACGTCTTCAAGCGCGGTCAGGCGCTGATCCCGTCCTTCCTGGCGTTCGCCGTGGTCGGCCTGCTGGAGCAGCACTACCCGCGCCTGGTCGACTACAACTTCACCGCCGCGATGGAGAACGAGCTGGACGAGATCGCCGGCGGCGACCACGCCGCGGTCGACTTCCTCACCTCGTTCTACTTCGGCAGCGACGTCGCCGGTGACGACTCGGTGGCCCGCTCCGGCGGGCTGAAGAAGATGGTCACCGAGAACCTGAGCGACATCGACGCGCGCAGCGTCAACTCGATCCCGCTGTTCCGCGACGACGAGGGTCGCGACGTGGTGGTCCGGGTCGGCCGGTACGGGCCGTACCTGCAACGGACCCTGGCCGGTCCGGAGGTGGAGGCGCCCGCGCCGGCCGCCGCCGAGACCGGTGGCGAGGACGGCGGTCAGCCGGAGGACGGTGGACCGTCGGGCGACAGGGTGTCGATCCCGGAGGGTGTCGCGCCGGACGAGCTGACCCCGGAGAAGGTCAACGAGTTCTTCCTCGGCGGCGGTGGTGAGCGCAAGCTCGGCGAGCACCCGGAGACCGGTGAGCCGATCCTGCTCAAGTCCGGCCGCTTCGGCCCGTACGTCTCCAGTGGTGACCGCAAGTCGTCGCTGCTCAAGTCGCAGTCGCCGGACGACATTTCGCTCACCGAGGCGTTGCGGTTGCTCACCCTGCCCCGGGTGGTGGGGCTGGCGCCGGACGGTGCGGAGGTGCTCGCCGCCGCCGGCCGCTACGGCCCGTACGTCAAGCAGGGCGACGAGTTCCGCTCGCTGGACTCCGAGGACAAGATCTTCACGGTCACCCTGGAGGAGGCGTTGGCGCTGCTCGCCGCGCCGAAGACCCGACAGCGGCGGGCTGCCGCGCCGCCGTTGCGGGAGATGGGTGCCGACCCGCTGACCGAGAAGCCGTTGGTGATCAAGGACGGCCGGTTCGGCCCGTACGTGACCGACGGGGAGGTCAACGCGTCGCTGCGGCGGGGCCAGACCCCGGAGTCGCTGACCCTCGAAGAGGCCTCGGAGATGCTCGCCGACAAGCGGGCCAAGGGGCCGGCGCCGAAGAAGGCCCCGGCGAAGAAGGCGGCGGCCAAGAAGGCCCCGGCGAAGAAGGCGACCGCGGCGGCCGGGACGGACACCCCGGCGAAGAAGACCACCGCCAAAAAGGCCGCCCCCCGGAAGGCCCCGCGAAAGGCGACCGCCGCAAAATCGACCACCGCGACGAAGAAGGCCGCTCCGGCGAAGGCGACCGACCGGGCCGAGTAACTGAACGGGTGAATGGCCGCCGGATCGGATTTTCCGGTTCGGCGGCATGCCTTACGCTCCACCGGTGGTACGACGGGGGATATTCGGTGGACATCGGCAGACAATGCTGTTGTTTTCGGCCGCATTGGCAGTGGTGCTGATCGGTCTCGGTGGTGTCGGTCTGAACGCCGACTGGTGGGGTGGTTCGGCACCGCGTACCGCCGTGTGGGTGGGTGCCCCGAGTGGTTCGCCGGGGGCGTCCTCCGGGGGCGCGGCGACGTCGAACGCCCGGCTGGACGCGCAGGGCCGGCGGCTGTTCACCGTGCTGGGCGCGGGCGACGTACTGGTCCATCCGGCCGTGTCGGAGCAGGCGAAGCGGGACGCGACCCGGAGCGGCAAGCCCGGTGGTTTCGACTTCCTGCCGATGTTCGAGCCGGTCGCACCGGCCATCGCCGCCGCCGACCTGGCCATCTGCCACCTGGAGATCCCGCTCGCACCGGCCGCCGGCCCGTTCCTCGGTTATCCCCAGTTCAGCGCCCCGCCCCAGGTGGTCGACGGGCTGAAGCGGGCCGGCTTCGACGCCTGCTCGACCGCCTCGAACCACACCATGGACCAGGGCCCGCAGGGGGTGACCCGGACCCTGGACGCGCTCGACGCGGCCGGGCTCGGCCACTCCGGGAGCGCCCGCAACGCCCAGGAGGCCGGCACGCCGAGGATCTACCAGGCGGCCGGGGTCAGCGTCGGGCACCTGTCGTACACCCTGAACTTCAACGGGCTGCAACGGCCGGTGGGCAAGCTCTGGATGGCCAACCTGATCGAGCCGGACAAGATCCTGGCCGCGGCGGCCCGGCTCCGCGCGGCCGGCGCCGAGATCGTCGTGCTCAGCCTGCACTGGGGTACGGAATACCAGCATCTGCCCGACGCCAATCAGTTGGACTGGGTGCAGCCGTTGATCAACTCACCCGATATCGACCTGATCCTCGGACACCACGCGCACGTGGTGCAGCCGTTCGAGCAGTTTGGCGACAAGTGGGTCGTTTACGGCATGGGTAACCAATTAGCGCGACATTCCGACCCGGTGAACGACAACCGCGAGGGTGTCATGGCGAAAATTACCTTTACGGAAATTGCCCCGAAAAAGTGGAAGATAACCGAGGCTGCGGCAATTCCGATCTGGACCGAACTCACGCCCGACATCCGGCTGGTGGACCTCGCCGCCGCGCTCGCCGACCCGACCCTGCCGCAGGCCCGCCGCCAGGTCTACCAGGGTGCGTACACCCGGATCACCGGGTACCTGAACGCCCGTGGCGCCGCCGAGGACGGGCTGAAGGTGCTGTCCCGTACCGGCTGACGGGTGCGGTCAGGCGCCGAGGACCCGCTCGGTGTAGGCGTTGGCGAAGACCCGTGACGGATCGAGCCGGTCCCGTACGGCCACGAAGTCGTCGAACCTCGGGTAGGCCGGCCGCAGCGACTCGGCGTCCCGGTAGTGCAGCTTGCCCCAGTGCGGCCGACCGCCCCACTCCGTCACGAGCCGTTCGAACGCCCGGAAGTACGGCTCGTACGGCGCCCCGACGTACTGGTGGATCGCCAGGTACGCGGACTCCCGCTGGTAGCCGTGCGACAGCCAGATGTCGTCCGGCGCGGTGAACCGCACCTCGACCGGGAACTGCACCTTGAACGGCAGCCCGTCGACCACCCGGTGCAGCGCCGCCAGCGCCTCGGGCAGGACGGCGCGGGGCAGGCCGTACTCCATCTCGGTGAACCGGACCCGGCGCGGGGTGCAGAAGACCCGGTCGGACCGGCCGGTGTAGGTCCGGGCGGTGAGCGCGCGGGCCGAGATCGCGCTGATCGGCGGGACCAGGGCAGGCACCGCCCGACCCAGCCGGCAGGCTCCGGCGAAGACGGTGTTGGCCAGGAACTCGTCGTCGAGCCAGCCCCGGAACCGGGGCAGCGGCCGGTCGTCGGCCGGCACCCGGTTGTTCGTCTTGACCTGCACCCGGTCGGTGTACGGGAACCAGTAGAACTCGAAGTGGTCGTTGCCGGCGATCAGGTCGGGCAGGTCGGCCAGGACCGCCGCCAGCGGTGCCGGCCGCTCGTCGGCCCGGAGCACGAACGCGTCCACGCAGCGCAGGGTGACCTCGGTGATGATGCCCAGCGCACCCAACCCGACCCGCGCGGCGGCGAACGGCTCAGGGTCGTTCTCGGCCGAGCAGTGCCGTACCTCCCCGGTGCCGGTGACCAGGGTGAGCGCGGTGACGAAGGTGGAGAGGCAGCCGTAACCGGCCCCGGTGCCGTGGGTGCCGGTGGAGATGGCACCGGCGATGGTCTGGGCGTCGATGTCACCGAGGTTCGGCATGGCCAGCCCGTGTCGGGCCAGCAGTACGTTGAGTTCGCACAGCTCCAGCCCGGCCGGCACGGTGACCAGCCGCCGTTCGGGGTCGACCCGGACCGGCCCGGCGAGGTTCGTCAGCTCCACCCGCCGGTCGTCCGTACGGGCGATGTCGGTGAAGGAGTGGCCGCTGCCGACCGCCTTGATCCGGTGCCCGCCCGACGCGGCGGCCCGTACGGCGTCCGCCAGTTCCTCCACGCTCGACGGTCGGAGTACGGCGGTCGCGGTGGCCCGCTGGTTGCCGGCCCAGTTGCGCCAGTCCGGCCCGGACACGGGCTTCGGTGGCGTCGCGCCGAGCGGCGACACCGCGCCGGATGGCGACGGGGTGCTGGCCATGCAGCCTCCAGAGCCGAATATGAGTAGCATTCATATCAGGCTTCGATGCGATGAGTAAACATCGCACACCAGGTCCGATCGTTAATCCAGGTAACGTTTCGAACTCGCGACGTGCAGACACATCTCATCCGTCGAAGGGGGAGTGGCGACGCGTGTCCACATCAACCGCCACGAGTGGTCCACTACGCCGCGTCCCGGTGCAGGGTCGCAGCGTTGCCAGGGTGCAGCGCATGCTCGACGCCTGCGCCGAACTGGTCGACGAGGTGGGCTACGAGGGGCTGACCACGACCCTGCTCGCCGAGCGGGCAGAGGTGGCGATCGGCTCCGTCTACCAGTTCTTCCCGGACAAGCGGGCCATCGTGCAGGCGCTCACGCTGCGCAACATGGAGGCGTACCTCGAACGGCTGGCCGAACGGTTCTCCCAGGGCGACCTCGCCCACTGGTGGGACGGGGTCGACGCCGGGATCGACGAGTACATCGCCATGCACCGGGTGGTGCCCGGTTTCCGTACGCTGCACTTCGGCGACGTGGTCGACGTGCACCTGCTCGACGAGCAGCGGGACAACAACGGCGTGATTGCCGAACAGCTCGCCCGGGTGCTGGTCGAACAGTTCGGGATCACCGACGGCCCACCGCTGCGCTTCGCGCTGGAGATCGCGGTCGAGGCCGCCGACGCCCTGATCAAGCTCGCCTTCCGGCGGGACCAGGACGGCGACGAGCGGGTTCTCGCCGAGGCCAAGGCGCTGATCCGCGAATACCTGCACCGGCAGGTCGGTGCCGCGTCGGCCGTACCGGTCGCGTCAGCCGTGCCGGTCGCGTCAGCCGTGCCGGAGCAGCCGGGAGCAGGTGCCGGTGCGGACGGACCGGTCGTGGTCGGGGTCGCCCAACCGGCGGACGGCCCGATCGGCTGACCGGTCGACCCGGTCCGCACCGACGCCCACCGGTCAACCGGCGGGTGCCGCCGGCCCGGTTCAGCGCAGCCACCGGGCCGGATCAGCGGAGCCACCGGCCGGGTTCAGAGGAACGCGTGGCCCTCGCCCCGGTAGCTCGGCACCGTCGCCACCACCTGCTCACCCTCGATCAGGTGCAGCTCGTTGACGTGCTCGCTCAGCTCACCGGCCTTGGCGTGCCGGAACCAGACCCGGTCACCGACGGCCAACGTGTCCGCCACCTGCCCGGCCAGCGGTGTCTGCACCTCCCCGGCGCCCTCCGAGCCGGTCAGCCGCAGTCCCGCCGGTAGCCAGGGCTCGGGCAGCCGGCTGGGGTCGGCCGGGCCGGAGGCGATCCAACCGCCGCCGAGCACCGTCGCCAGGCCCGGCGCCGGGCGGCGTACGACGGCGAGGGCGAAGAACGCGGCCGGGACCGGTCGCCAGGCGCGGTAACCGTCGAACAGGGTCGGCCCGTACAGCCCCGAACCGGCGGTGATCTCGGTCACGGACGGGTCCGCGCCGGTGGCGGCCACGCTCCCGGTGCCGCCGCCGTTGACGAAGGCCAGGTCGGCGTACTCGCGTACGGCGGCCACCGCCGCGCCGCGCCGGGCCAGCAGTTCCGGGTACGACCAGTGCTGCAACGCCCGGATCGCCACCCCGCGCATGGCCTGTCCGGGCGGGGCGTCGGCGAGCCCGGCGATCTGTGCCTCGTACGACATCAGTCCGACCAGCCGGAACCCGCGACGGGCCGTCACCCGGGCGGCCAGCGCGCCCGCGGCGGCGGCCGAGTGCACCGGGGAACGGCGTACCCCGATGTGCAGCCGACCCCCGGCGGGGCGCCACGAGGCGTCGAGGTCGAGGCAGACCCGGATCGGCTCCCGGTGCTGGGCCGGGACGACCGTGTCGATCAGGTCGAGCTGCTCCGGGCTGTCCACCATCAGGGTCACCGCCGAGGCCAGCTCGGGGTCGGCGGCCAGCTCGGCCAGCGCCGCCCGGTCCACACTCGGGTACGCCACCAGCGCGTCGTCCGTCACACCGGCTCGGACCAGCCAGATCGCCTCGCGGACCGTGTACGCCATCACCCCGTGCCAGCCCGGCCGGGCCAGCGTCCGGCCGAGCAGATCCCGGCAGCGGACCGACTTGCTCGCCACCCGCAACGGCTTGCCGGCCGCGCGGGCGGTGAGCGCGTCGGCGTTGCCGTCGAAGGCGGTCAGGTCGACCGCCGCGAAGGGCGGGTCGAGGTGGGCGGTCGCCCGGTCCAGGCGGGTGCGCAGGTCGTCACGGGCGATTGCTTCCTCGGTGGGCACATGTGCACGCTAACGGGCGGGCAGCCAATGCGAAACACCCTCGCGTATGGGCGGGTCGCTGCGCCCTTCCCCGCACCCCCGGCCCCGGGATCAGGGGAATGTCGGGGACCTGGCGCGTTCGGGCCGCGATTAGAGTGTGTCCGGGGGAGCCCAGCGATGGGCCGGGCACTCGGAGGTACGGCCATCGACACGAACAGCAGCGGCGAGCCAGGAGCGACATCCTCGGCAGCGTCGTCCACCACCCAGGTCGACCGGACGGGCTACCAGGCACTCCGGTCGGTTCTGCGGATCCGACCCTTCCGCAGGCTCTGGCTGGTGCTCGGTGCGGCTTCGTTCGCTGACTGGCTCGGCCTGCTGGCCACCTCGATCTTCGCGGCCACCCAGGTCAGCGGCGACACCGCGAAGGGTTTGGCGTTCGGTGGCGTGATCGCGGTCCGGCTGCTGCCGGCGCTGCTGCTCGGCCCGGTGGCCGGTGTGCTCGCCGACCGGTTCGACCGGCGCCTCACCATGGTCGTCTGCGACCTGCTGCGCTTCGTGCTCTTCGCCTCGATCCCGCTGGCCGCACTGCTGAACGTCGGCGGTGGACTGGTCGTCGGCTGGGCGGCGGTGGCCACCTTCCTGATCGAGGCGATCACCCTGATCTGGATCCCGGCCAAGGAGGCCGCGGTCCCGAACCTGATCCCGCGTACCCGGCTGGAGGTGGCCAACCAGCTCACGCTGATCACCACCTACGGGGTGACCCCGGTGCTGGCCGCGGTCAGCATCGCGGTGCTCGACCGCAGCGTCCGCGCCGTCTCCGGTGGGCCGCCGCAGGGCTGGAACGACCCCACCCAACTGGCGCTCTACTTCAACTCGCTGAGCCGGCTCGCCACCGCGCTGGTCGTCTTCTTCGGCATCCGGGAGATCAGCGGTCGCGCCGGCGCCCGGGAGGGTGGCGGCCAGGAGAGCGTGCTGCGGCAGTTCGTCGACGGGTGGAAGTTCATCGGGAAGACCCCGCTGATCCGTGGCCTGGTGCTGGGCATCTTCGGCGCCTTCGCCGGTGGCGGTGTGGTGATCGGTACGGCGAACTTCTTCACCAAGTCGCTCAGCGCCGGCGAGGCCGCGTTCTACCTGCTCTTCGGCTCGATCTTCGTCGGCCTCTCGGTCGGCATCGGCCTCGGCCCGATGATCGTCCGGGAGATGTCCCGGCGCCGCTGGTTCGGCATGAGCATCGTCCTGGCCAGCGCGTCCGTGCTGGTGCTCGCCGCCGCCATCCACCTGTCGATGGCGATCCTCGGCGCGGTCCTGGTCGGTGCCGGCGCCGGCATGGCGTTCCTGGCCGGTACCACCCTGCTCGGCGGCGAGGTCGCCGACGAGGTACGCGGCCGGGTCTTCGCGGTGGTGCAGACCGGCACCCGACTGGTGCTGATCCTGGCCATCTCGGTCAGCAGCCTGCTCGTCGGCGTCGGTGGCTCCCGCCAACTGCGCATCGCCGACCTGGGCATCTCCGTCTCGTCCACCCGCCTGCTGCTGCTCGTCGCCGGAGTCGCCGGGATCTTCGCCGGCATCAACGCGTTCCGCCAGATGGACGACAAGCCGGGCGTACCGATCCTGGCGGACCTGTGGGGGTCGATCCGGGGGCGTCCGCTCTCCCCGGCCGAGCCGTTCGCCTCGACCGGCGCCTTCGTGGTCTTCGAGGGCGGTGAGGGGGCCGGCAAGTCCACCCAGGTCACCGCGCTGGCCGAGGCACTGCGGGGAGAGGGACGAGAGGTGCTGGTGACCCGGGAACCGGGCGCGACCGACGTGGGCGTTCGGATCCGTTCCCTGGTGCTCGACAGTGTGGCGGCCGGTGCCGTACCGCTGTCCCCGCGTGCCGAGGCACTGCTCTACGCCGCCGACCGGGCCCATCACGTCGCCACCGTGGTCCGCCCGGCGCTGGCCCGGGGGGCGGTGGTGATCAGCGACCGGTACGTCGACTCGTCCCTGGCCTACCAGGGTGCCGGTCGTACGCTTCCGGTCGACGAGGTCTCCTGGCTCTCTGCCTGGGCGACCGGTGGGCTCAAGCCCGACCTGGTGGTGCTGCTCGACGTCGACCCCCGGGCCGGGCTGGACCGGGTCGCGGCCCGGGGCGAGGGCACCGACCGGCTGGAGGGCGAGTCGCTCGACTTCCACGACCGGGTCCGGGACGCCTTCCTCGACCTGGCCGCCGCCGACCCCAAGCGTTACCTGGTGCTCGACGGGAGCGGCCCGATCGAGCGGATCTCCGACACGGTCGCCCAGCGGGTCCGGGGCATGCTCACCGACCCGGAGACCATCGTCCATCCCGACCCGGCGAAGCCGCTGGACCCGTCGGTGGAACCGAGGACGCCGGAGATCGACGTCCCGCGCCCTGGCGCCGCCGCAGTCGGCGGTTCCGGCGCCGGCGGTTCTACCGGGTCCGGTTCGGGCTCCGGTGACGGGGCGGGTGGCCTGGAGTTGGAGCGGCGGTCCTGATGCCCGATGTCTTCGCCGACCTCGTCGGCCAGGACGAGGCGACCGTGACCCTGCGTCGGGCGGGCGCCTCGGCGGCGGAGGTGGTCCGGGTCGGTGCCGCGATCACCGACCCGGCGGCCGTCACGAACAGCGCGATGACCCACGCGTGGATCTTCACCGGGCCACCGGGATCCGGCCGGTCCGTCGCCGCCCGCGCGTTCGCCGCCGCGTTGCAGTGCGAACGGGGAACCGGCTGCGGTGACTGCGCCGGCTGCCACACCACGCTCGCCGGCACCAACGCCGACGTACGGTTCGTGGTCCCCGAGGGCCTCTCCATCGGGGTCGGTGAGATGCGGGCCCTGGTGCTCCGGTCGGCGAGCACCCCGTCCGGCGGGCGCTGGCAGGTGGTGGTCATCGAAGACGCCGACCGGCTCACCGAGGCAGCCGGAAACGCCCTGCTCAAGGCGATCGAGGAACCGCCCCCGCGTACGGTCTTCCTGCTCTGCACCCCGTCCACCCACCCGGACGACGTCTCGGTGACGATCCGGTCCCGGTGCCGGGTGGTGCCGTTGCGCCAACCGGCGGCCGAGGCGGTGGCGGCCGTACTCGCCGAGCGGGACGGGGTGGCCCCGGACCTGGCCACCTGGGCGGCAGCCGCGTCACAGGGGCATGTCGGCCGGGCCCGCCGGTTGGCCCGCGACCCGGAGGCCCGCAAGCGGCGGGACGCGGTACTGGCCGTACCCCGGCGCCTGACCGGGGTCGGGGCCTGTTTCGACGCCGCCGCCACACTGATCGACTCGGCCGAGGCGGAGGCGGAGGCGGCGGTGGCCGAGTCGGACGCGAGCGAACGGGCCGCGTTGCAGACCGCGCTGGGCGCGGGCGGCACCGGCAAGGGTGCCGCCGGTGCGGCGCGCGGCTCCGCCGGACAGCTCAAGGACCTGGAACGCCGGCAGAAGTCGCGGGCCACCCGGGCGCAACGGGACGCGCTGGACCGAGCCCTGGTCGACCTGGCCGGCTTCTACCGGGACGTGCTGGCGGTGACCCTCGGTGCCCCGGTCGCACCGGTGCACACCGACACCGCACCGCTGGCGAGCGCGGCGGCGGCGAAGTGGGCACCGGAGGCCGCGTTGCGCCGGCTGGAGGCGGTGCTCGCCTGCCGTACGGCGATCGACACGAACGTCAAGCCCCGGATCGCCGTCGAGGCGATGATGCTCGCCCTCTGGCGCGGCTGAGCACAGCCGCCCGTACGGGGTTCCGCTCGGCGGAAGCAACCGGTACGGTGCGGTGCTTAGTGCAACAGCGACGGCACAGTCAGTGAATGGCTGCCGGGAGGAGCCCATCGATGTCGCGGGAGATCGACGAGGCCTGGGTCGAGGAGGCGGTCGAGCGGTACCGCCGGATCGAGTCGTTGCAGGCCGAGTTCGACCAGGCGGTACGCGCGGTCGAGGTCAGCGTACGGTCGCCGGACGGGCTGGTCGAGGTGGTGGTGACCGCCGCCGGGACGATCACCGACGTCCGTTTCCTGGCCCCGGTCCAGCATCGCGGCAACGCCGAACTGGCCCGCTCGGTGCAGGCGGCGGTGACGGCCGCAGCGGATGCCGCCCGGTGGGCGCGGGAGAAGCTGCACACCGAGACGTTCGGTGCGTACCGGCGGCTGGCGGAGGCCTGAGTGGAGAGTCTGCGTGAACTCGCCAACCGGTTGGACGAGGCGGCCGGCACCCTCACCGCCGCCGGCCGCGAACTGGGCCGGCTCGACCGTACGTCCCCGGCGCCCGGCTCGGACGGGCCGGGGCGGCTGGCCGAGACCGTCCATGCGCTGACCGGGCAGTGGCTGGCCGCGACCGGGGCGCGGGCCACCGAGGCGACGGTGACCGCAGACCGGGTGGCCGACCTCGCCGCCAGACTGCGGGTGGTGGCCGACGGCTACACCGACACCGATGACGCCGCCCGGCGCCGGCACGCCGAGGAGGCGTGATGGACCCGCTGGACCACCTCGCCGGACCAGGATCCGACCTGCTGCGCCGGGTCGACGACCTGCTCGCCGCCGCCGGGGCGCCGGACGACCACCGGATCTGGCCGCTGCTGCGCCGGCTCGGGACACTGCCCGGCGACGCGCTGGGCGAGGTCGTCGCGCTGCGCCCGGCGCCGCTGGCCGCCGCCGGGCATGCCGTACGCACCCTGGTCCGGGAGTACGACCACGCGCGGGCGGACCTGACCGGCGGTGACCCGTGGCAGGGGGCCGGGGCGCAGGCGTACGCGGCGCACCGGGACGCGCTCGCGGCGTACCTCGACGGTGATCCGGAGAGCCTCAGCGGTCGGCTCGAGGCGACCGCCGCGTACGCGGACGCGGTCGACGACTGGGTGGCGCAGAGCCGGCACGCCCTCGCCCGTACGCTCGCCGACGTCCTCGGTTCGGCCGAGGCGGTAGCGGTCGTCACCGGCACCGACTCCGGCACCGCCGCGCTGGCTGCCGCCGAGATCGGTGCGCGGGTGCTGGCGACGGTTAACGAGGCGGATTCGCGGGGCAGGGCACTGCTGCACCAGTGGGCGCCGGAGCTGACCGAGTTGCCGTACCGGGGCCCGGTCGACCCGGGTCCGACCCGGCTCGACGCGACCACCTGGATCTCCGGCTGACGCCGGTGCTCACGGCCCGATGGTGGAAAACAGGTAGGTAAGGACCCGGTGGTTTGGACGTAGGGTGGGCACATGGGGATGCTGTGTGCGGTTAGCTTCACCCGGTACGGGCGTCTCTACTACCTGGACCCGGGTGAGTTCCGGCCGGCGGTCGGGGACAGGGTGCTGGTCCCCACCGACGACGGCACCGAGGTCGCCGAGTGTGTCTGGGCGGCCCAGTGGGTCAGTGACGACACCAGCGGTTTTCCGCGCCTGGCCGGCCTGGCCGGCGAGCCCGACCTGCGTCGCGACGAGCTTCAGCGCAAGCGCAAGGCGGAGGCGAAGGTCGCGGCCAAGCGGCTCATCCGGGAGCACGGGCTGCCGATGAAGGTGATCGCCGTCGACCACGTGCTGGAGTCGCCGGGCGGCACCTCGTCCGGTTCCCGGACCACCGTCTACTTCACCGCGCCGCACCGGGTCGACTTCCGGGCGCTGGTCCGCGACCTCGGCGCGACCCTGCACTGCCGGGTCGAGCTGCGCCAGCTCTCGGCGAGGGACTCGGCGCGGGTGCAGGGTGGCATCGGTTCCTGCGGGCGTGACCTGTGCTGCGCCACCTTCCTGACCGACTTCGAGCCGGTCACCATCCGGATGGCCAAGGACCAGGACCTGCCGCTCAACCCGCTGCGCATCTCCGGTGCCTGCGGCCGGCTGATGTGCTGCCTCAAGTACGAACACCCGCTGTACGCCAACAGCAGCAACTACCCCACCTCCGGTCAGCGGATCGAGACCCCGGACGGCCTGGCGAAGGTGGTGTCCCGTCATCCCCCGAGCGAGACGGTGACGGTCCGGCAGATCGAGGACGGCACCGTCAGGCGGTGCGCCGTGGCCGACGTCTGCGGATCGCGTCGTGCGTACGAGGGCGCCGACCCGAGCTAGGAGTGACCCGCCCCGGCGAGACTGCTGCGTACGGGAAACGCGGCGGCCCGCCATGGCGTTGTCGCGGAAGCAGGTCATGATCCCGTACAACCGCAGGCGGTCCGTCCGGTCACACGTCCACATGCGACGTTGGTAGACGCGGCGTTCTCGGAAGGTGCTCCCGTGATCGCGAAGAGTTCGGCTCGCTATGACCGGCCGAACTCTTCGCGATCATAAACGAGGCCGGAGTCGCTGCTCCAAGCTGTGCCTTGAGGATGCCGGCGGTGCGACTGCGGGCTGCGGTCGATTACTACCCCTGGAGGGGCAGAAAACAACCACAGCCGGCGACGTCACATGGCTTGTCGGGGACGGTGTCACCTTCCAGCCGGCGTGACCAGCGTCGCCGGCCGTGGGTCGTCGTCTCGGCCGAGTTCAGTGCAGGACGACCGGTGGTTCGGCGAGTCGGGCGAGCAGCGGCTGCTCCGGCACCAGCCAGGAGGGGTCCGGCCGACTGTCGTCCGGGTTCACCCGCCACTCGCGACTCACCCGGTCTACGCCGATCGGGTAGATGGTCAGCGAACCGTCCGGGGCGAACCGCATCCGCAGGAAGCTCTTCGCGTCCTCGATCCCCTGCCCCGCGAAGAGTTCGTTGAGGTTCACCCCGAAACACCCGGCCACCAGCAGGTACGCGGCGGTGAGCTGGCTGGCGACGAGCCCGGCGACCGGGGCGTACAGCAGAGCGGCGGCGGCCACCGGAAGCGGCCACGGCCAGTCCCGGAACGGCAGTTGCAGCCAGAGCCAGGCGCCGGCCGCGCCCAGTGCGATGTGGGCGACCCCATGCAGTACGCCGAGCAGGTAGTGCCGGATCTGGCGTTTGCCGCTTGCGGTCGGCGGTTTGGCGAAGAACGCCGCGCCGAGCAGGACGACGGCCAGCATCAGCACCAGCGGGATGCTGAACAGGCCCTGGTCGGTCGAGCTGGCCCGCTGGGTCGCGACCCCGGCGATCGGCAGCATCAGCAGCACGTGCAGGGCGCCGAGCAGGGTGATGAAGCCGGGATTGCGCAGCGGCAACCGGCCGAAGATGCCCCAGGCGTAACGCCGGGACCGGCTCGCCTCCGGGTAGCGGCCGGCGAGGTCGTACTCGCGGGACTGGCTGGCTCGGCGGGCCAGGGTGTCCCGGGGCGGGACCTCGATCCGCTCGGGCAGGTGATGGGTCGGGTAGAGGTACGCGCCGCCGCCACCGCAGTGGATCAACTGGCGATCCGCTCCCTCGTATCGGGCGTAGTGATGGAGATCACCCGAGACGATCAGCCGGACCTGGGCCCCGCTCGGATCGAGCACGGTACGGACGAAGTAGTCGACCGACTCGTACGCCTGCGGGTTGTCCACGGCCTTGACCCAGGTCGGTGCCGGCACCGCCACGATCACCCGCGACTGCGGCCCCAACTCGGCCGCGGCCTGCTCGAAGTACCGCAACTGCGGGTCGTCCAGGTACGTGCCGGACTGCTCGTCCAGGGCGAACAGCCACCAGTCGGACGGCAGCCGTACGGCGAAGTAGGAGCGGGACTGCGGGGTACGCCACCCGCCGATGTTGTCGTCGCGGGAGCGCGCGAACAGGCGCAGGAACGCGGTCAGGCCGTCGTACCAGTCGTGGTTGCCGGGGATCGCGTACAGCGTCGGTTGGGGTCCGGTGGCAGGCGGACACGGCATGGCCGCCTGGTACGGCCCCTTGAACCGCTGCTCGTACGCGGCGCTGCTGGCGGTCGGATAGACCTGGTCGCCACCCATCATCAGCATCTGCCCACGGGGCAGCCGGTGGGAGTCGACCACGAGTTCGGGCTGCGCCAGCAGGTACGCCACCGAGTAGGTCGCGTTGAATCCGTCGCCCAGGTCGGCCACGTAGTCGAGCCACAGCTCCCCTTCTGTGCCCGGCTCCCGGTAGACCTCGCTGGGCAGGGCGTTCTGCAGCTCACGCTTGTCGAGATAGGCGCCGAACAGCAGCGCCAGCAACGTACGCACACCGGTGCTGATCAGCAGTAGGGGCGCCAACCAGGGCACCGGGCGGGCCGGTGTGAAGCCGAGCTCCCGGGGATCGAGGCTGCGCGGCCGGTCTGGCGTGACCGGGTCGGCCCCGGCTGCCTCATCCCTATTCACGGCCGGCAGCCTACTCAACGGCGCCCCACCTCTGCTGTCCGGTACATGACCCTCCGCCCCTTTCTCCCGCCCCTCCCGCCCGCGCTCGCCGCACAATGTAAGTGCGGGTGTCGGCTAGTTGATCACTATCTGTCGTGGATCACGGGGTGAGGGTCGTCCTCGGGGCGAGGGAGGGGAAACCCGTGGAGTGGGCGCGGGGGGCGTGCCGTACACTCGACGGGCGTTGCCGCCTTAGCTCAGTCGGCTAGAGCGACGCACTCGTAATGCGTAGGTCGACGGTTCGATTCCGTCAGGCGGCTCCAGGCATGAGGCCCTGACCAGCAGAAATGCTGGACAGGGCCTCATTTTTATCTATGCGGGCTCGGGTCGTCTCCGCATTCACCCCGATAGCTCCGTATATGTGGTCGGGTCGGACATGCACGGACGTGTCGGGCGGGGACAAGCAACAGATCGGCTAGCCGGTTCTGGCGGGCAGTTCGTTGATGAGCTGTTCGACGCGGGTGCGGATGTCGTCGCGGATGAGGCGTACCGCCGCGATGTCCTGGCCGGCGGGGTCGTCGAGTTGCCAGTCGAGGTAGCGCTTGCCGGGGAAGACGGGGCAGACGTCGCCGCAGCCCATGGTGATGAGGACGTCGGAGGATTCGGCGGTGGCGTGGTCGAGCAGGCGCGGGGTGTTGGCGGTGATGTCGATGCCGACCTCCCGCATTGCCTCGACGGCGACGGGGTTGATCCGGTCGGCGGGTTCGCTCCCGGCGGAGCGGACCTCGACGCTGTCACCGGCGAGGTGGCGTAGCCAACCTGCGGCCATCTGGGAGCGGCCGGCGTTGTGTACGCAGACGAACAGGACGCTGGGCTTGCTCATTGCTGTTGTCTTCCTTCGGCTTCAGGGCCTCCGGCCGCACTGCCGGTGGCTGGACTGCTGGCGGGTGTGTGCGGGACAAGCACCTGGTCGGCGGCCTGACCGCCGCGCGGGTACAGGGTGGGGAGGAGGGCGACGCCGAGGAGGAGGCCGCCGAGTTGGGCGAGGACGAATCCGGGCACCGACGTGGGGCTGATGCCCGCGAAGGTGTCGGTGAACGCCCGACCGAGGGTGACGGCGGGGTTGGCGAAGGACGTGGACGAGGTGAACCAGTAGGCGGCGCCGATGTAGGCGCCGACCGCTGCCGGTGCGACCGCGGAGCGGCCGGAGCGGGCGAGGGCGAAGACCAGCAGGATGAGCCCGGCGGTCGCGATCACCTCGCCGAGCCACAGGTGCCCGGCGGACCGTTCCCTGGTGGACCACTCGACGGCGGGCAGCGCGAACATCAGGTTGGCCACGATCGAGCCACCGATGGCCCCCGCGCTCTGGGCTGCGACGTAACCGCCCAGTTCCCGGGCGGTGAGGCCGGTACGGGTGAGCCGGCCGAGGAACCAGTCGGCGGCGGAGACGACGGGGTTGAAGTGCGCCCCGGACACCGGCCCGAAGATCAGGATGAGCGCGCCCAGGGCGAGGGCGGTCGCGACGGAGTTTTCCAGCAGTTGGAGGCCGACGTCGTCGGGCGACAGGGTGGTGGCCATGATTCCGGAGCCGACGACGGCGGTGACGAGCAGTGCGGTGCCGAGGAATTCGGCGACGAGTCGCCGCCAGGGTGCTTCGGTGGTCATCAGGGTGGTGCTCCGGTTCCGAGGGGTCGGCGGGCTTGACCGGTCCGGATCCGGGCCCACCGTCGATGAGAAGCGCCGCTGCCGTGAGCCGTCCCGCCCACTCCCTACACGGACGCGGGGGCGTCGATCGCGAGGAGGGTCGCGAGTTGTCGCATGATGCCGGGCCGGGCCCGGTAGTAGACCCAGGTGCCACGACGTTCGGCGTCGACCAGGCCGGTGTCCCGGAGGGTCTTCAGGTGATGCGAGATGGTGGGGCCGGTCAGGTCGAAGGCCGGGGTGAGGTCGCAGACGCAGATCTCACCGGACGGCGCTGAGGCGATCATCGACATCAGCTGGAGCCGTACCGGGTCACCGAGGGCTTTGAAGGCGGGAGCGAGTACGGCGGCGGTTTCGGCCGGGATCCGCCGCTCGCTGATCGGCGCACAGCAGGGCACACCGTCGTTGAGGTCGGTGAGGTTGAGAGACGCCGACTGCTTCGACATGCCTCTAGGTTGACAGATATCGAAACAGCGTGCAACTCTCTGATTCGAGCAACGTCGAGACAGCAAACCGCCACCCGTACAGAGGACGTGCCGTGCACCAGACGCGTGCGACATCAACGGACATGCCGGATCGCGCTACGGAGCCGACCGGCAGCCGGCCGCTGTGCGTACGTCCGTTGGCTCCGGCCGACGCGGACATGGTGCTGGCGATCTACCAGGCGGGCCTCGACGGCGGCCAGGCCAGCTTCGAGGTCACCGCCCCCGACTGGGCGACCTTCCATGCCGCCCGGCTACCTGAACACCGGTACGTCGCGACCGACGCGGCCACCGGGAAGGTGCTCGGCTGGGTCGCGGTGTCGGCCGTCTCCGCCCGCCCGGTGTACGCCGGGGTGGTCGAGCACTCCGTCTACGTCGACCCCACCGCCCGCAGGCGGGGAGTGGGTCGGGTCCTGCTCGACACCCTGATCGCCTCGACCGAGGTCGCCGGGATCTGGACCATCCAGTCCGGGGTCTTCCCGGAGAACACCGCCAGCCTCGCGCTGCACCAACGGCTCGGGTTCCGAATTATCGGCACCAGAGAACGCGTCGGCCGGCATCACGGTGCCTGGCGTGACGTCGTGTTGATCGAACGACGTAGCCCCACCATCGGCTGACCACGAGGGCCATCGGTCTCGGGGATCAGTCCAACCTCTTATTTTGAGAAACGTCGAGACAAGGAGTTCGGAATGAGTACCAGCAATCCTGGAACCCTGCCGGTCGCGGTGATCGGCGCCGGCCCGGTCGGTCTGGCCGCCGCCGCGCACCTCGCCGAACGCGGCCTGGACTTCGTGGTCCTGGAAGCCGGTCCGCAGGCTGCCGCCTCGGTCGCCCGATGGGGGCACGTCCGGGTGTTCAGCCCGTGGCGGTACGACATCGACACCGCCGCACGACGGCTTCTCGACGCCGCCGGTTGGACCGTACCCGACCCGGAACTGCTCCCGACCGGTGCGGAACTCGTCGACTCCTACCTGCAACCGCTGGCGAAGCTCCCGGCGATCGCCCCCCACCTGCGCTACGACGCCCGGGTCGTCGCGATCAGCCGGGTCGGCCTCGACCGGGTCCGCTCCCGAGGCCGGGAGGAGACCCCGTTTGTCATCCGGCTCGCCACCGGTGCGGAGTTCCTCGCCCGCGCGGTGATCGACGCTTCGGGCACCTGGGCCACGCCCAACGTCCTCGGCGCCAACGGACTACCGGCACACGGCGAAACCGACACCCCAGGGGTGATCGAGCAGGCGCTGCCGGACGTGCTCGGCGCGGACCGGGACCGTTTCGCCGGTGCCCGGGTACTCGTCGTCGGTGCCGGGCACTCCGCCGCGAACACCCTGCTGAACCTTGCCGACCTCGCCGCCCGGGAACCGGGCACCACCGTGTACTGGGCGATCCGTGCCGCGAACGCCTCCCGGGTCTACGGCGGCGGCGACAACGACGCGCTACCCGCACGGGGCGCTCTCGGAACCCGACTCCACGCTCACGTCGAAGCGGGCCGGATCACCCTGCTCACCGGGTTCTCCGTACACGATGTGCGGGTCACGGAGGGCGGGGTGGAGGTGGTGGCCCTCGACGCCGCCGGCGGTCGACGGGCGGTGACGGTGGACCGGATCGTGGCCGCCACCGGGTTCCGCCCCGATCACACGATCAGCACCGAACTGCGCCTCGATCTCGACCCGATCATGGAGTCGCCCCGTGCGCTCGCTCCGCTGATCGACCCGAACCAGCACTCCTGCGGCACCGTCCCACCACACGGCGCCGACGACCTCGCCCACCCCGAGCCCGGCTTCTACACCGTCGGTATGAAGAGTTACGGCCGCGCACCCACCTTCCTCATGGCCACCGGCTACGAACAGGTCCGGTCGGTCGTCGTCGCCCTCGCCGGAGACTGGGAGGCCGCCCGGGACGTCCGACTCCAACTGCCGGAGACCGGAGTCTGCTCCAGCGACCTGGCCTTCGCCGACGACCCGACCACGGCCCGGTCGGGTGCCGGCTGCGGCCCCACCCCGGCGCCCGAACGCGCAGGGCGGGGACTGGCCACCGGCCTCACCGGCGGGCTGTCGGTCACCCCCCTGCCGCTGGTCGCCATCGGTACCCCCACCGAGTCCACCGGTGGCTGCTGCGGCTGATCCACGCCCGGCGCCGCCCGTACCGGACGGTCCGGTTCCAGTCGTCGGATGAGGGTGGACGGCGCGCTTTACGGTGTCGGGTAAGGCATCGCGGCATGGCCAGCCGTCCAATGTCGACTGTCGGGGCTCGTCGTTAACATGATCATCCGCGCCGCTGCCGCGTCGTGGGTACGACGACACCCGTGGGCGAGGGCCCGCCGGTCCACCGCGAGATACCGGGACCGTTTCACACCCGTCACGACCGGTAGCGACGCTCGCCCTCCACTCACCCCTCACCACCCCTAGGAGATCCATGTCCGATCCGATCCTGCACGTGGTCGCCCACGAGGACGACGATCTGCTGTTCCTCAGTACGGACCTGGCCGACACGATCCGCTCCGGCACTGCCACGATCACCGCCTTCCTGACCGCCGGTCAGCTCTCCGGCCTCGGCACCGCGGAGGGGGAGCGGGCCCGCAACCGGCAACGCGGCATCCAGGACGCGTACGCGGTGATGGCCGGGGTCACACCGGCCGGGAACCAGGCGGAGTGGAACCACGACGTGATCAGCATCAACGGGAGGCAGATCGAGCGGTACATGCTGAAGGGTGCGCGCGTACACCTGATCTTCGTCGGGCTGCGTGACGGCGAACTCGACGACCTGTACGCGGGCACCCCGCACCGGACCGTCATCCCCGACGGGGGAGCGGGGGTGCCCCAGTACACGTACAACAGGGCGGACGTGGTGGCGCTGATCGCCGGCCTGGTCGCCTTCTACCCGATAGGCGAGGTGCGGACGCTCGACCCGCTGCCGGAATCCCGGTACTCGCCACCGGACCACGGCGATCACGTGACCACGGCCCGACTCGTGACGGAGGCGGTGACGCAGGTTTCGGTGACGTCGTACCGCGCGTACAGCATCGGGTCACTGCCGATGAACCTGCCGCCCGACCAGGCGACCCGGAAGCTGGCCGCCTTCGACGCCTACCGGGTCTACGACCCGGCCGCCGCGACGCTCGGTTGGACCGAGCGGATGGTCTACCGGTGGCCCCGGGGTACGACCTGGATCGGGCGCAACGCCGACGGCCGGTTGCAGGTGTTCACCGTCCGGCAGGGCCAGGTGTTCACCTGGTGGCAGCTCGCCGGCGGGGGCTGGTCGCAGCCGGTTTTCCTGGCCAACGCGGGCGGCCCCCTGGCGCCGACCCTCACCGTCGGCCACAACGTGGACGGCCGGATGGAGCTGTTCGCCCGGCGACTGTCGGACCACCGGATCGTGGTCCTCTGGCAGACCGCCGTGAACAGCGCGTGGTCGAGCGCCTGGGCCGACCTGGGCAACCACAACGCGGCCCTGCCGAACGCAAACCAGATGGGCGCGCCGACCGCCGCCCGGCACGCCGACGGGCGGCTGTGCCTGTTCGTCAAGAACGGCGGTGGCGGGGTCAGCGTGAAGTCCCAGCCCGCACCCGGCGACGGCTGGGGTGCCTGGGTCGACCTGGGTGGCACCGACGTACAGGACGGGATCAGCGCCGTACTGAATCCGACCGGTTGTCTCGAGGTGTTCGCCGCCACCCGGGCCAAGGTCCTGCACTGGTACCAGTCGGTACCGAACGGCCCGCTGATCCGCAACGAGGTCCTGCCGTCGATGGTCCCGGCGAGCGCGCCGAGCGCGGTGGTCGGTGCCGACGGACGGGTCCGGGTCGTCTACCGCCGCGGGGGCGGTACCGACGTCGCGGTCAGCGTCCAGGCCTCGCCCGGCGGCGGTTGGCTGCCGCCGGTGGCCGCGCCCGGTCCCGGTGGCGTCGGGCAACTCGCCACCGTCGTGCACGGCAACCAGCTGTACGCCTTCGCGCGCGACGCCGCCTCCGGGGTGTCCGTCGCCCAACTCGGGGCCGACAGCGTGCCCGGGGCCTGGACCAGCCTCGGCGGGACCGTCGAAACCCCGGCGGTCGTGGTTACCGGTACCGGGCCACAGGTGTTCGCCGCTCGGGCGGGGGCGCTCGCGTACCGGTCCTGGCCCGCCGAGAGCGGCTGGTCGTCACTGTCCTGATCCGCCGGGAACGATCGTGACCGGTGCCGAGGGCGCAGCCTGACGGCCTGCCCGGCCGGTGGCATCCCGCCACCGGTCGGGCGGCGCGTCGCGAGGACGCGCTGGGCGTGCCCCGGACCGGCCGGATATCCGGCAACGATCGGGTTTGTCCAGGTCACAGCCGGGTACGGGCCCAGCGCGGGACAGCCCGCGGAGCTGGGAGGCGTCCATGGAGAGCCGGATCAAATCGCTGGGTCATCCGGTGCACCCGATGTTGGTCATGTTCCCGGTAGCGCTCTTCGTGACCGCGGTGATCTTCGACTTCGCCGACATCGTCGGTGGCCCGAGGTACCTCGGCGAGGTGGCGTACTGGAACATCCTGGTCGGGTTGATCGGCGGCGTCCTGGCCGCGGGGGCCGGCGCGGTCGACCTGCTGGCGATCCCGACCGGCACCCGGGCCAAGCGGATCGGGGTGAGCCACGCGGCGGTCAACATCGCGGTGCTCCTGCTCTTCGCCGCGATCTGGACCGTACGGCTCACCGCCGACCAGCGCGGTGCCGGTGGCGCCATTTTCGCGATCGAGGTGGTCGCGCTTGGCGCGGTCGGACTCGGCGCCTGGTTCGGCGGTGAACTGGTCGACCGGCTCGGCGTCGGGATCGACAGGGATGCGGGGCTGAACGCCTCCAGCTCGTTGAGCCCGGCCCCGGCGGACGGCATGGGCCGGATGGGGGACGCCCGATGAGCCAACCCGTGCAGGCCGGGCTCGATCGTGGCCGGGAGGCGGTGACCGGGCTGCGGGCGTTCCGCGCCGAGCTGGGCCGGATGGTGAACTCGGCACTGGCCGGTGTCGGCGGCGGCCCGCCGGACGTGGAGCTGGTGGACAGCGACGACGGCTGGTACGTGGTCGCCCGGCTGCCGGGGGTGGCGCCGGAAGAGGTGGCGCTCGAGGTCGACGGGCGGGACCTGTGCGTACGGGCCCGGTCCGAGGAAGAGGTGAACGCCGACAGCGGGATGCCCGGCTCCGGTTCGCGGGTACGGGCGTTCGAGCACCGGGTCCGGCTGCCGGGTGAGGTCGACCTGGACCGGATCGACGCGGTGATGGACCACGGGCTGCTCACGGTGGCGTTACCGAAGGCGGACCGGTCCGGTCGCCGTACGATCACCGTCGGCCGGCGCTACCCGTCGAGCCGGTCCACCCCGGCCGGAACCAGCGGTGCCGCGACAACGGGTGCGACAACGGGTGCGACAGCCGGTGGGGGCAGTACGGCCCTGCCCGCCGGTGCGGCTGCCCGCCGGGTCGGTGAGGCGGCGTTGACCGCGGGCAGTTCGGCCCGTACCGGCGGCGGGATGACCGGGAGCACCGACGATCCGGCGGCCGACCGGGAACTGCACCAGCCCGAGGCGGGTACGAGCCAGCCGGCCCGACGTCACTTCGGCTGAGCGGCGTCCGCGCTGATGATCGGCCGGGTACGGGACCTGGTGCCGGATGTCGAGCGGATCGCCGTACTCCGGGCGAACGCGCTGGGTGACTTCATTTTCGCGCTGCCCGCCCTGGAGGCCCTGCGGGCCGGTTACCCGGACGCCGAACTGGTCCTGATCGGGGCACCCTGGCACGTCGGCCTGCTCGCCGACCGGCCGGGACCGGTGGACCGGGTGCTGGTGGTGCCACCGGCCGAGGGGATCCGGACCGCCGGGCCGGACGAGCCGGCACCCTCCGCGACCGCGATGGCGGAGTTCCTGGCCGCCGCCCGCGAGGAACGGTTCGACCTGGCCCTCCAGATGCACGGTGGTGGGGGAAACTCGAACCCGATCGTCACCGGGCTCGGTGCCCGGGTCACCGCCGGGCTGCGCGCCGAGGGTGCGCCGGAGCTGGACCGGTGGCTGCGGTACGTGTTCTACCAGCCCGAGGTCTTCCGCTACCTGGAGGTCGCCGGCCTGGTCGGGGTGAGCCCGGCGACGGTGAGCCCGCGACTGCACGTGACTCCGGCGGACCTGGCCGAGGTCCGGTCGCTCCTCGGTGAGCCGGGCCGCCCACGGATCGCCCTGCATCCGGGTGCCAGTGATCCGCGTCGACGCTGGCCGGCGGAGCGGTTCGCCGAGGTGGCCGATCGGTTGGTCGCCGACGGGTACGAGGTGTTCGTGACCGGTACGCCGCAGGAGCGGGAGCTGGCCGGACAGGTGGTCGACGCGGCGCGCGTACCGGTGCGATCGCTGGCCGGGGAGTTGTCGCTCGGCGGGCTGCTCGGGTTCTACAGCGGCTGCGCCGTGGTGATCGCGAACGACACCGGTCCGGTGCACGTCGCGGCGGCGGTCGGTACGCCGACCGTCGGCATCTTCTGGGTCGGCAACCTGATCAACTGCGCCACCCCGTTACGGGCCCGGCACCGGCCGATCGGCTCCTGGACGATCAACTGCCCGGAGTGCGGGGTCGACTGCAGCCGGGGGATCTATCCGGCCCGCCCCGGTGCCGGTGACTGCCCGCACCGGGTTTCCTTCGTCACCGACGTGCCCGTGGTGGAGGTGCTGGAGGCGGTCGCCGACCTGACCGACGCCGAGTGACCCTGCCGCACACCGGTTCGAGGGCGGCTTGCTCACACCGGTTCGAGGGCGGCTTGCTTACATCGGTTCGAGGGCGGCCTGGGTTTCGAGCGACGCGGCCTGTGGTTCCAACGAGGCCGGTCGGGTCTCCGTCGCCTCCACCGGCAGCTCGGCGGACCGATCGGCTGACCGGTCCAGCGGCTGGTCCGTGGACCGGTTCGCCCGCGCCTCCACCTGGTCCGCAGACTGCTCGGCGAGGACGATCTCCCATGCCTCGACCGGGCGGTCGGTGACCGTGGTCGGTGCCTCCAGGTGGTAGGCCCCGCTGGGCAGGATGCCGGCTCCGCCGTACCGGCTCATCACGGCGAGCTGGGCGGCCACGTCCTCGCCCTGGTGCTTCTCCGGTAGCCGGCGCCAGAAGTCGAAGCCGCCCGAGGCGTGCAGCCGGAGCCGGTCGTAGAGCACGCACCCGCCGATCCAGGAGACCTTGTACGCCCGCCACTGGCCGGGTGCCAGGCCCACCGCCTCGGTGACGTGCAGGAGGTTCGCGGCGGGGTGGATCCTGGCCCGGTCCCATTCCGGGGTGCCGGGACGGATCTCCTCCGGGACCGGCTGCCCGTCCCACTCCTGGTAGTGCCGGTGCGTCTCCGGCCGTACGTCGTCCACATAGGACAACCCGTGTACGGCGTTGCCGACGAACCCGCAGTCCAGCTCCCCGATGGCGTCGACCAGCCGCTGCACCGCGTCCGGTTCGAGCCACACGTCGTCGTCGAGGAAGAGGACGTACCGGGCGAGTGACTGGTCGAGCAGGTACGCGCGGTGTTCGGCCAGCCCACGCCGGGGCAGCCGCCGGGTGAGCAGCACCGGGTGCCCCCGGTGGCGGAGTACGCGTACGGTCGCCGCGACGGCGGGCTGGGCCCACGGGGGGCTGCCCCCGGACTGGTCGCTGACCACCACCCCGAACCCGTCGGGCCCGCCCTGGGCGGCCAGCCCGGCCAGGGTGACGGCCAGTTCGGCCGGGCGGTTCCGGGTCGGTACGAGCACGTCCAGCAGCCGGTCGGTACGGAACTCCGCCGCGTCGTCCGAGGCCAGCGGCCGGTTCACGACGGGCGGGCGGCTCACGGCGTACTGCCGGTCGGGCTGTCGGCGAGGAACGGCTCCTGGTCGTCGCTCGCGGCAGGAGCCCGCCCGTTCACGGTCTGGGAGCGGATGCGGTCGATGATCGCGGATGTGGATCGATCTGGGACGTAACCGAGGGTCCGGACCTGACCGCCGAGGCGGCGTACCAGCGGGGCCTCGGGGACCATCTCGGGCGGGTAGTCGCCGCCCTTGACGTACACGTCGGGCCGGACCGTCTCGATCAGGGCGGCCGGGGAGTCCTCCTCGAAGACCACCACGTGGTCCACGCAGGCGAGCGCGGCGAGCACCGCGACCCGGTCCTCGACCGGGTTCACCGGCCGGTCGGCGCCCTTGAGCCGGCGCACGCTGTCGTCCGAGTTGACCGCCACCACCAGCACGTCGCCGAGCTGGCGGGCCTGGTCGAGGTAGCGGACGTGACCCCGGTGCAGGACGTCGAAGCAGCCGTTGGTGAAGACCACCGACCGGCCGTCGCGGCGGTGTCGGGCGATCAGCGCGTCGAGTCCGCCGTGGTCGACCACCGCCGGCGCCCGTTCGCCGTCGCCGCCGGTCGACCCCAGAGCGGCAAGCAGATCCTCGCGTACGCAGACACAGGTGCCCATCCCGGCGACGGTGCTGGTGGCGGCGAGTTGGGCGAGTCGGGCGGCTGTCGGCAGTGGTGCGCCCGCGGCCAGGGCCAGGGTCATCGCGGCCAGGTACGCGTCTCCCGCGCCGACCGCGTAGCTGGCCGGGACCGGGGTGGCGTGGCTGCGCCGGGGCTCGCCGTCGGCGCCACCGACCACCGCCCCGTCGGTGTCCAGGGTCACCGCCACCACGTCCGCCCCGGTACGTTCCCGGATCTCGGCGAGGTGGGACCGGGCCACTCCGGCCCGATCGGTGCCGGAGTGGACGGTGCTCTCGGTGAACCCGCGCGGCCGGTCCGGCAGCGGCGGTACAACCTCCGTCACCACCGTCGGCATCTCCACCGTCGGCGTCTGCCCCGCCGCCAGTCGCACCGCCGGTGCTTCGACGGGGTCAGCGGAAGGGGCGGCAGGGGCCTTGTTCGCGGAGTTGAGCAGGCGGGTGGCCTCGGCGAAGCTCGGCGTCACCACGGTCGGGGCGAGCCCGCGCCAGTAGGCCAGGTCGTGCGCGTCGAGGGCCACGGTGCCGAACAGGTCCCGGTGCTCGACCAGCCAGGCGCGGATCGGTTCGGGCAGGGCGCCGAGACCGTAGTCGCAGATCACCAGCGTCGGCGGTTGGCCGGTCACCTCGCGCAGTTCCTCGGTGGCGCTGGCCAGGGTGCCGAGCAGTCGCTGCACCCCGTCGTCGCAGAGCCGGTCGTCCCGGTCACCCTCGTCCTCGCGTACCAGGATCTGGTCGGCGGCGAGGATCCGTCGTTTCACCGGTGTCCTGCGGCCGGTCTGGGAGACCGTACGGTCCCAGACCCCGGCCCGGTCCAGGCAGTCGTGGAGTTCGTCGCCGGCCACGTCGGCGCCGACCGGTGCGACCAGGGACGCCCGGCCACCGAGCGCGCTCAGGTTCACCGCGGTGTTCGCGGCGCCACCGGCGGCGGTGATCCGCCGTCGCAGGGTGAGTACGGGGGCGGGCGCCTCCCGGCAGAGCCGGTCGGAATCGGCGAACCGCCACTCGTCGAGCATCGCGTCGCCGACCACCAGCACGCCACGCCCGAGCCAGCTCTCGACCACATCGGCAAGTCGCCGATCTTCCTCTGCTCCGGTCACCATGCCGGCGGGTCCCCGCTGTCGGCAGCACCAAACCGGCAGCCCGGCGACGCCGGGGGGTTCTGGCGGTGTTCGTACCCGATCGGGGTTATCCGACGGTGCTCGCCGGCGTGGTCGCGGCGGCGGCCCAGGCGGCGTCCTCGGCCTCCTTGCGGGCCAGGCCGTCGCGCCCGTCGTAGCGGAGGAACTTCGGCAGCGCGGCGGCCAGGGCGATCGTGCCGACCACGCAGAGCAGGCCGCCGGAGACGATCGAGCCGTTCACGCCGAGCCACCGGGCGGCCAGCCCGGAGCGCAACTGGCCGAGCAGCGGACCGGTGGAGTAGGACAGCATCTCGATCCCGGCCAGCCGGCCGCGCAGGTGGTCGGGGATGGTCTGGTTCCAGATGATCATCCGGAACAGCCCGGAGACCATGTCGGCGGCGCCGGCCAGGGCGAGCAGGACCAGGGCCAGCCAGAGCGAGTCGACCAGCCCGAAGGCGAGGATGGCCAGCCCCCACGCCCCGGCGGCGAGCACCACCATCAGCCCGTGCCGGTGCACCTGCCGGGTCCAGCCCGAGCCGAGCGTGGCGAGCAGCGAGCCGACCGCCGGTGCGGCGTAGAGCAGCCCGAGTACGGCCGGTCCGCCGAGCTTGTCGGCCATGAACGGGTAGAGCGCCTGCGGCATGCCGAAGAACATCGCGTTGATGTCGACCAGGTAGGTGCCGAGCAGTTCGGGGCGGCTGCGGGCGTACCGCAGGCCGGTGAGGACCGAACGTACCGACGGGCGGTCGGCGGCCGGTGGCGGCGGGACCGCCCGTACCAGGGCCAGGCAGGCGAGCGAGGCGGCGAAGGTGGCCAGGTCGATGGCGTACACCCAGGCCAGGTCGACCGAGGCGATCAGGACCCCGGCCAGTGCCGGCCCGGCGAGCTGGGCGACCTGCATCCGCAGCGAGTTGAGGGCGCTCGCCGCCGGGATCTCGGCCGGGGTGACCAGTCGCGGGGTCAACCCCTCCATCGCCGGGCGTTGCAGTCCGTCGACGGCTGCGGTCAGCCCGGCGACCAGGTAGAGCAGCCACAGGTGCGGCTGGTCGGACAGCGAGTTGACCAGCAGCACCCCGCAGAGCAGGGTCAGCCCGATCTCGCCGCCGAGCACCAAGCGGCGCCGGTCCAGGTAGTCGGCGAGCGCGCCGCCGACAAAACCCATCAGGAGCAGGGGTACGAGTTCCACCACCCCGAGCAGGCCGACCAGCAGCGGATCCTTCGTCATCTCGTACACCTGGTACGGGACGGTGACGTACGTGATGAACGACCCGAAGCCGGAGATGCCGGCGGCCGAGAAGACCAGCCGGAAGTCGCGGGACGTACGCAGTGGGGTGAGGTCCAGCGCCAGGCGCCGGAGCAGGCCGGTCTTCACCTCGCGGATCGTCCCGGATCGACGCGTCGCCGTCGAGTGGGTTTCCGCTGGTACAGCGTTCTCCCAGGATTCGCTGATCTTTGGGATGTCAGGGATCACATACTTGCCGGCCGGTAAGTAGGTCGGCGGGTACGGATGGAAGAGTCGCCACCCGCCAGGCATGTTCCGTGCCGGCGGGGGGAGAAAGCACGATGACGACCGCCGAAAACACCCGGCCGACGCTGAGTCACCGGCAGATCCTGCTCCTGATGAGCGGCCTGATGACCGGCATGCTGCTGGCCGCCCTGGACCAGACGATCGTCGGTACGGCACTGCCGACGATCGTGGGTGAGCTGGGCGGGATCAACCACTACTCGTGGGTGGTGACCGCGTACCTGTTGGCGTCGACCGCCTCCACCCCGCTGTACGGCAAGATGGCCGACCTGTACGGGCGCCGTCCGGTCTTCCTCTTCTCGATCGGCACGTTCCTGGTCGGCTCGGCCCTCGCCGGGCTCTCCCAGGACATGACCCAGCTCATCATCACGAGGGCGATCCAGGGCATCGGCGCCGGTGGTCTGCTGACCCTGGCCTTCACCATCATCTCGGACGTGGTGGCACCCCGCGAGCGCGGTCGCTACCAGGGGTTGTTCGGTGCGGTCTTCGGGATCGCCTCGGTCGCCGGCCCGCTGGTCGGCGGTTACTTCGCCGAGCACAACTGGCGCTGGATCTTCTACATCAACGTGCCGCTCGCGATCGTGGCGATCATCGTCAGCTTCTACGTGATGCGGCTGATCCCGTTCACCAAGCGGCAGCACACGGTCGACTGGCTCGGCGCCGGCCTGCTGGTGGCCTCGGTCAGCTCGCTCCTGCTCGCACTGAGCTGGGGCGGCAACGAGTACGCCTGGGCCTCGCCGCTGATCCTCGCCCTGTTCGCGGTCGGTGCGCTGCTCGCGGTGGTCTTCCTGTGGCAGGAGTCCCGGGTCTCCGAGCCGATCCTGCCGCTCGGGCTGTTCCGTCGCCGTACCTTCGCGCTCGGCAACGCCGCCTCGTTCATCCTCGGCCTGGTGATGTTCGGGTCGATCATCTTCATCCCGCTGTACCTGCAGATCGTCAAGGGCGCGTCGCCGACCAACAGCGGTCTGCTGATGCTGCCGATGATGGCCGGGATCATCGTCACCTCGGTGCTCACCGGTCGGGCGATCAGCCGGATCGGCCGGTACAAGTGGTTCCCGGTGGCCGGCGCGGTGCTGCTGGTGCTCGGCATGCTGCTCTTCACCCAGCTCCAGGTGCGCTCCACGCTCTGGCTGGCGTTCCTCTACATGGTGATCATCGGCATCGGGCTCGGGCTCTGCATGCAGTCGCTGATCCTCGGGGTGCAGAACTCGGTCGAGGTACGCGACCTCGGCGCGGGCACGTCCACCGTGACCTTCTTCCGCTCGCTCGGCGGTTCGTTCGGGGTGGCCATCCTCGGCACCCTGCTCTCCACCCGGCTGACCGGTGGACTCACCGACCGGCTGCCGACGGCACTGTCCAAGCTGCCACCTGAGCAGCAGGCCCCGATCGACCCGAGCACGTTCTCCATCAACGAACCGGCGAAGATCATGGCGCTGCCGGACCCGCTCCGCGACGCCGTACAGCAGAGCTTCGTCAGCGGGCTGCACCTGGTCTTCCTGGTCGCCGGCCTGATCGCGGTCGTGGCGGTGGTGCTCACCGTCCTGATGCCGAACGCGGAACTGCGCGGTGCCGGTAGCGCCGGCACGCCCCTGGACAAGGAGTCGCACGACGACGCCGCCACCGACATGGAAGCCAACGCCCAGACGATGATCTAGCCGCGCGGTTACCGTTACGGGCGCACCGGCCTACTTGAGCACGAGTTGGTTGGTGCGCTCGAACACCGCCAGGTCGTCCAGGGTCTCCAGGACCGTCGGGGAGATCGGCGTCGGCAGTCCCCGGGGCGGGAAGAAGCCCGCGTTGGTGGTCTCGTCGGTGACCGTCAACAGCTCACCGGACCAGGTCTCGATCCGGAACGCGACCACGAAGAGCTGGTACGTGTCGCCGTACATGTTGGTGAAGGTGCGGTCCGGGCCGGTGTAGAACGCGAACGGGGTCACCGCCTGCGCCCTCAGCCCGGTCTCCTCCCACACCTCCCGGACCACGCAGTCGCTGATCGACTCGCCCAGTTCCATCGCCCCGGCCGGCATCGCCCAGTCACCGTTGTCGGAGCGTTCGATCAGCAGGACCTGACCGGCCGCGTCCCGGACCACGCCCCGGGCGCCGACGAACATCAGGGTCCGGTCACCGGCGAGCGTACGAAGCTGCCCGAGGTAGGACTCCGCCCACGAAATGCTGCTCATCCGATCACTCTAGGGCAGCGGACCGGCCCACCGAGGCCGCTGCTCCGGGCTTCCCGGATCGCCCCCGGCGAGGGTCACAAGGGTTTCCAAAGTGTGAACTGGGCCACTAGTTTGTTTCGCATGCGCAGCACCATGATGGATGTTCCCCTCCAGATCTCCCGGATCCTCGAACATGGCAGCACGGTGCACGGCAGCTCCGAGGTGGTCACCTGGACCGGAGCCGATCCGTCCGCCGGTCGGCCCAGCCGGCGGATGACGTACGCCGAGGTCGGTGCCGCCGCCGCGCAACTCGCGTACGCGCTCCGCGACGACCTCGGGGTCACCGGGGACCAGCGGGTCGCCACCTTCATGTGGAACAACAACGAACACCTGGTCGCCTACCTCGCCGTACCGAGCATGGGCGCCGTGCTGCACACCCTCAACCTGCGCCTCTACCCCGACCAGGTCGCCTACATCGCCAACCACGCGCAGGACCGGGTGATCCTGGTCGACAGCACGCTGATCCCGTTGCTGGCGCGGGTGCTGCCGGAGCTGACCACGGTCGAGCACCTGGTGGTGGTCGGTGGCGGCGACCCGACACCGCTGGTCGAGGGCGCTGCCGCCGGTGGCCGGGCGGTTGCCGTACACCGTTGGGACGACCTGCTGCGGGACAAGCCGCAGCGGTACGACTGGCCGGACGTGGACGAGCGCGACGCCGCCGCCCTCTGCTACACCTCCGGCACCACCGGCCACCCGAAGGGCGTGGCCTACTCGCACCGGTCGATCTGGCTGCACTCGATGCAGATCTGCATGGCGGAGGGCTTCGGGCTCGGCCCGACCACCAGGGAACTCGCCATCGTGCCGATGTTCCACGCCATGTCCTGGGGCATCCCGTACGCGGCGCTGATGTCCGGCGCCTCGCTGATCATGCCGGACCGGTTCCTCCAGGGCGCCCCGATCGCCGAGATGATCGCCGCCGAGCGCCCGACCCTGGCCGGGGCGGTGCCGACCATCTGGAACGACCTGCTCGCCCACCTGGACGCCAACCCGGTCGACACCTCGTCGCTGACCGAGGTGATCGTCGGCGGCTCGGCCTGCCCACCGGCGCTGATGCACGCCTTCGACGACCGGCACAAGATCGACGTGATCCACGCGTGGGGCATGACCGAGATGTCGCCGCTCGGTTCGGTGGCCCGCCCACCGGCCGGTGCCGAAGGCGACGACGCCTGGTCCTACCGCTACACCCAGGGGCGGCTCCCGGCGGCGGTCCGCGCCCGGATCGTCGGCCCCGCAGGTGAGCCGATGCCCGCCGACGGCCGGGCCGTCGGCGAACTGGAGGTCCGCGGCCCCTGGGTCACCTCGCGGTACGTCGGAGACGACGACCCCGACCCGGAGAAGTTCCGCGACGGCTGGCTGCGTACGGGCGACGTCGGCACCCTCTCCCCGGACGGCTACCTGGTCCTCACCGACCGGGCCAAGGACGTGATCAAGTCCGGCGGGGAGTGGATCTCGTCAGTCGAGTTGGAGAACCACCTGATGGCCCACCCGGCGGTGCACGAGGCGTGTGTCGTCGGTGTACCGGACGAACGCTGGGACGAACGCCCGCTCGCCGCCGTCGTACTTCGCGAGGGCGCCTCCGCGAGCGCGACCGAGCTGCGCGACTTCCTCGGCGAGCGGGTCGCGAAGTGGCAGCTCCCCGAGCGCTGGACCTTCCTCGACGCGATCCCGAAGACCAGCGTCGGCAAGTTCGACAAGAAACAGATCCGGGCCACCCACGCCAGCAACGCCCTCACCGTCGAAACCCTCGACGCCTGACCCGGTCTGCCCGAGGGCTGCGGCGGTCTGCTGCCCCCATAGGGGCACTGGAACGCCACAGCGCTGCGGGGCGAGCCTCGGTTATCCACAGGTTGGTGGGTGGGGGTGGCGGCGGTGGGGGTCGGGTCGAGAGGGTTGGCGGATGTTGCGCCGCGACCCCGTACCGGGCCTGCGTCCACCACCACCGCCCGACGCCGACGCGTTGACCCACCTGCTCGACCTTCAGTCGGACGTGGTCAACCGGCGTCAGGCGCTCCGGCACCTCTCGCCCAAGGCGGTGCGCCACCGGCTCGCCTCCGGACGCTGGCAGGCGGCCGGACGTGGGATCTACCTCGCCCACACCGGCCCGATCAGCCGGGAGCAGCGCCGGTGGGTGGCGGTGCTCGGGGTACGCCGGGCGGTCCTCGCCGGACCCTCCGCCCTGGAGTTGCTCGGCCTGCGCGGATACCACAGCGAAGCCCTGCACGTACTGATCTCCGCCACCCGCCGGGACCTCGACCCGCCGTACGACGTCGTGGTGCACCGGACCCGGCAACTGCCCGAGGCCGACGTGCACCGGCTCGGGCAACCACCCTGCACCATGCCCGCCCGATCGCTCGTCGACGCCGCCCAGTGGGCGCCGACGGACGACCGGGCCAGAGCCGTGATCGCCGCCGGGTTCCAGCAACGGCTGATCAGTGGGGGCGAGTTGGACGAGGTGCTGGCCCGGATGCCGAACGCGTACCGGCGTGGCCTGATCGCCGCCGCCGCTGCCGACGCCCGCGACGGTGCCGCTTCCATCGCCGAATCCGACTTCCTCCGGCTCTGCCGCCGGGGGCGGCTGCCCGAGCCGAGCCGGCAGGTACGGCGTACGGACGCTCGGGGGCGGCGCCGGTACCTCGACGTCCACTTCGACGAGTGGCGCGTGCACGTGGAGATCGACGGCAGTCAGCACCTGGAGGTACGCCACTGGTGGGCGGACATGCACCGGCAGAACGACCTGTGGATCAGTGGCGTACGCGTACTCCGGTTTCCCGCCTGGGTGGTCCGCGACCGTCCCGCCGAGGTGGTCGCCCAACTCCGAGCGGCCCTGACAGCCGCCGGCTGGGAAGCATGACGGTCGGCTGCGGCGGTCTGCTGCCCCCATAGGGGCAGTGGAACGCCACAGCGAGTTGAATGGGTCGCATGGATTCAGGGGTGGCGGTGGGGCGGGTGATCGGGCGGGCGGCGCAGCGGAGTGTCGCGGCGGTCGCGGCGCGGGACGCGGAGGCGTACGAGGGGGCTGCGGTGGAGTTGGCGGCCCGTAACCCCGAGCAGGTCGGGCTGGTGCTCGGCGGGGTCGTACGGATGCTGCTGGAGGAGGTGCACCCGGACGGGCTGGACAGCGACGACCTCCAGGTGGTGCTGAAGCGGTGTGCCGTCGACAACATCGGCTGGTTCCCCGAGTTGGACCCGACCGTGCTGGTGCTGCTGTTGACGGCCGCTCTCGGCGTACACCCCTCGGAGGAGGAGGCGCCGCGGGTCGAGCCGGCGGCGATGGCCCGGCACGCGCCGCTGCTCGTCGCCGACCTGCTCGCGGTCACCGGCCGGCCGCTCACCGACTACCTCGACGCGTCGCTGGCCGAGATTTTCGTCGTCCAGACCAACGAGTTGCCCTGACCCTGCCCGGTCAGGCCCTCGCCGGTCAGGCTCTGGCCGGTCAGGCTCTGGCCGGTGCGGGGCAGGCTGGTCAGGCCCTGGCTGGTCAGGCCAGCGCGGCGGCGAGCCGCTCGTGCAGGGCCGACAATTCACCCGGTCCGGTGGTCAGCACCACCCGCAACGCCGGCACCGACTCACCACCGACCGAGCCGAGTACGGCCAGCAGGGTCGCGAGCTGCGCGGGTGGCTCGTCGGCGAGCAACTCGGCGGCGTTGGTCACGACCAGCGGGTACGGGCGCGCCTCGGCCAGGTCCCGCAGCGCGTCCAGGAGGGCGTCCCAGTTCCGGCCGAAGTAGGGCGGGAAATCCAGCGCCGCCGCCCATTCGGTGAACAGGCCGTCCCGGGTACGACTGGCGGCACCGCTCACCACCGACGCGCTCGACGGTACGGCCGGATCGGTGGACAGACTCAGCCACGGCGGTAGGTGCGGATCGGTCGGTTCTGACATCTGGTTCCCTCGCTTGGGCGGAGCTGTCGGGCCGGGCGACTGCCGCCCGGCCCGACGGTACGTCCTGACTCTCCGGGCGCCGGCCTCTACTGGTCAGAGGCGGCCGGTTGGACCGTTCAGAGCCGGTAGAAGTCGGCGTAGTGGTTCGGGGTGAACCAGGTCGCCCCGGTAGCCTTGTTGACCACGATCCGGTACGCGTCGCGGGCGGCACCCTGGCGGCGGGGGTAGACGTCGTACTCGTAGTAGGTGGCGTTCGTCGGGAGCTGGCCCTCGTAGTTCATGTGCCGACCACCGGCGTAGTTGGAGAGCCCGCCGCTCCAGGAGACCCAGCCACGCGCGGTGGGGAAGCCACGGCTGGCCCAGCCGCTGCGCGCGGTACGGGCGTCGGCGCACCGGGAGATGGTGCAGGAGCTGTAGACGGCGGCCGAAGCAGAGCTGGTGTGCGAGGGCGCCACCACCGCCGGACCGACCAGCATCGCCGCGATCATGGCGGCGAGCAGGGCGAAGCTGGCGAGCAGACGCTGCGGTCGCGATCGGGCGACGGCGGCGAGCGGGGCGAGGACGGTCATGGTGGCCTCCAGTGCCGGTGGGAGCCCGCGGGGGTGTGCGGGTCGTGATCCATCCTCGGTAGTGGATGCCTGCCCCGGAAGGGGGCGGAGGTTAAATTAATCGATGATCTGCCATATGTTTCCGTCCCGGTCGGGGGCGTACCGGTTGGTCGGCTGCGGGGGTGTTCCCGTGTGGCCGTAAGCTTCAGGGGATTTCCAGTGCGGAGCCCGGCGCTGTCGTGTGACCCGTACCCACGAGCTGCAGGGAGAGAACGATGCCGGATTCGAGTGGCCCCGAGAACACCGACGATGTCACCGAGGCCCCCGAACTGACCGAGGGTTCCGACCCGGCCGAGGGTGAGGAGCCGGCCGAGGACGCCGAACCGACCTTCCTGAACCGGGCCGCCCGCCGGGGCAAGGGCGCCTCGCAGCAGACGCCGCAGGGCAAGGGCAAGAGCTTCGGTGGCCGGGGCTCGGTCCAGGGGCCGCGCCAGTGGGGCAACCGCCGCAGCGGCTGAGCTACGGTGCCGGTTCTTCCTGACTGGTGCTGATCAGGACCTTGCCGACCGCCGAGGCCTCCACCGCCGCGTGCGCGTCGGCGGCCTCGGCGAGCGGGTAGAAGTGCAGCGGCAGGCCGGCGTCCGCGCCGACCCGGACGCCGCCCTGGGTCGCGGCCGTGGCCACATCCTGTACGGCCTGCGCCTTCGCCGTCGCGGGCACCTGGAAGACCGACACGAACTGCCAGCGGGCGTTCGGCGCCATGAACCGCGTTCCGGGCAGGCTCAGCTCGCCGTCGCCCCGGTACGAATAGACGGAGACGACCCCGCCGTGTCCGATCACCTGCGCGTCGATCGGCGCGTTCTGGTCCCCGGCCACCTCGACGATCGTGTCGACCCCGTGCGGGGCGATCTTCTTCACCTCGGCGACCACGTCCTGCTGCCGGTAGTTGATTACATGTGAGGCGCCGGCGGCAGCGGCCAGTTGCGCCTTCTCCGAGCTGCTGACCGTGGCTATCACGGTGGCCTCGGCCCACCTGGCGAGCTGGATCGCCGCGTTCCCGACCGCGCCCGCGCCGCCCTGTACCAGCACGACGTGGTCGGCCAGGCTGCCGAGGTCGAGGTGTCGGGGCACCATCTCGCCGACCGTCAGGCAGCGGTGCGCGGTCAGGAACGGGATGCCGAGCACCGCGCCGACCTCGAACGGCGCCGGGCCGAGCAGGACGATCTGGCGGGAGGGTACGAGGGTGTACTCGGCTGCCGTACCCCAGGGGCGGGTTCCGGCCGCTTCCCACACCCACACCCGCTCGCCGACCAGGGTCGAGTCCACCCCGTGACCGGTCGCCTCGATCACGCCCGCACCATCCTGGCCGGGGATCTGCCAGCCGTACGGGGGTGGGCTGCCGTCGCCGGAGCGGGACTTCACGTCCGTCGGGTTGACGCCGGCGAAGGCCATCCGTACCAGCACCTCGCCCGCCTCCGGCTCGGGGATGGGCTGGTCGACCAGCTCCAGCACGCCCGGATCACCGGTACGGGTGTAGACGGCTGCCTTCATGGTGGTCTCCCTGGCTGGCGCGGTTAGCCCCATTTTCCCCACTTATAGGAAGCTTCGTGGCGGTTCCGGCTTTGCCCGACGGGTCGTCGGTGCCGAGGCCGGTGCCGGATCGGTTATCGCTGTCCGTGCACGGGTACCCGAGGTGCTTCCGGTCCGGGGGAGGTGTCGTGGCGCTGGGCTGCGGGATGACGGCTGGTGGCGTACCGGACATCGGGGACGGGCAGTCCCGGACGGTGCGCCGGTGAACGGCAACCGGATCAGCGACTACGGCTTCCTGGCCGACGGCCTCACCGGTGCACTCGTCGGTCGGGACGGCTCGGTCGACTGGTGGTGCCCGCTGCGGTTCGACAGCCCGTCGGTCTTCGCCCGGCTGCTGGACGACGGGGGTGGGCACTGGTCGATCCGCCCCGAAGCCGACTTCGAGGTCGAACGGGCGTACCTGGACGAGACGTTGGTGCTGCGTACGGTCTTCACCACCGGGGACGGGACGGTCGCGGTGACCGACGCGCTCGCGCTGGAGCCGGGCGCCCGAGGTCACCAGATCGGTCGGCGCTCACCCGGCATGCTGCTCCGTACGGTGGAGGCGCTGTCCGGGCGCGTACCGATGATGATGTCCTTCGCCCCGCGCTTCGAGTACGGCCGGGTGACCGCGTACCTGACGGTGGACGGTCAGGAAGTCACGGCGACGGCCGGTGCCGCCACGCTCACCCTCACCTCCAGTGCGCCGGTCCACCGCGACCACATCGACGTCTCGGCGCGGTTCACCGTCGAGGCCGGTCAGCGGGAGAGCTTCGCCCTGGCCTACTCGTCCACCTACGGCGACCGGGACCGGCGCCCGGCCGACACGGACGTGCCGGCGGCGTTGGTGGACGCCGTGGCGGGGTGGTGTTCCTGGTTGGCGAACCACGACTACCGGGGACGGTACCGGGACCTGGTACGCCGAAACTCCCTCGTCCTACAGGGACTGACGTACGCACCCGGTGGCGCGGTCGTGGCCGCCGCCACCACCTCGCTGCCGGAGCGGATCGGTGGTGACCGCAACTACGACTACCGCTACGCCTGGCTGCGCGACTTCTCCCTGACCATGCGCGCGCTCTGGGTGGCGGCCTGCCCCGACGAAACGAACCGACTCTTCGACTGGGTCGCCAAGTCCGTGGGGCGGGTCACCATGGCACCGGTGCCGATCATGTACGGACTGGAGGGCGAGCGGGACCTCACCGAACGCTCAGTCGACACCCTCGGCGGGTACGCCGGCAGCAAGCCGGTGCTGCTGGGCAACGACGCGTGGCGGCAGCGGCAGTCGGACGTACTCGGTGAGGTGATGGACGCGGCCTGGCTGCTGCGCGACTACCTGAACCCGATGGACGAGTCGGTCCGCCGGCTGCTGCACTCTTTGGCGGACCAGGCGGCGGCCACCTGGCGGTTGCCGGACTCCGGCATGTGGGAGTTGCGGGACGTGGAGCGGCACTACGTCTCTTCCAAGGCGTGCTGCTGGGTGGCGCTCGACCGGGCGGTCCGGTTCGGCGAGCGGATCGGCAGCCGGGAGGATGTCGCCCGCTGGGCGGGAGCCCGCGCCGACGTCCGCGAGGCGATCCTGGAGCAGGGCTGGAATGCCGACGTCGGTGCGTACACGGGGGCTTTCGGGTCCGACAAGCTCGACGCGTCGGTGCTGACCCTGCCGCTCTGGGGTTTCCTGCCCGCCACCGATCCGCGGATGCGGGCCACCATCGATCGGATCGAGCAGGACCTGACCGAGGACGGACTCGTCCGGCGCTGGGACGGCGATCCGGCCGCCTTCCTGCCCTGCTCGTTCTGGTTGGTGGACTGTCTGGCGTTGGCCGGGGAACACGAGCGGGCGACCCGGATGTTCGAGAGCCTCGTCGGCAGGGGCAACGACCTCGGCCTGTTCGCCGAGCAGTTCGACCCGCGTACGGGGGAACAGTTGGGCAATTTCCCACAGGCGCTCTCCCACATGGCACTGATCAACACGGCCTGGCGCCTCACCGAGACCGCACCCGGCGGTGTTCCCGCCGGTGTCTACACATCGACCGAGGGGGAGAAAAAGTGAGTGGACGACTGGACGGCCGGCAGGCGCTCATCACCGGCTCTGATTCGGGAATCGGTCAGGCCACCGCGATCGAGTTCGCCAAGGAGGGCGCCGACGTGGTGGTGCACTACCTGCACGACCACGATGGGGCGATGCACACCCGGGACATGGTCGAGCAGGCCGGCCAGCGGGCGATCATCGTCCAGGGGGACATCACCGACGAGAACCAGGTCGAGGCGATGTTCGACCAGGCGCTGATCGAGTTCGGCAGCCTGGACGTGCTGATGAACGACGCCGGCATCGACGCCTCCGGCATCCCGGTGTCCGAAATGGACACGGCGACCTGGGATACCGCGATCCGGACCAACGTGTACGGGGCCTTTTTCTGTTGCCGCAGGTTCGTCCAGCACCGCAAGGGGCAGGGCGGAAACGGCAAAATCATCAACATCAGCTCGGTGCACCAGGAGACTCCCCGGGTCGGCGGCACCGACTACGACGTCTGCAAGGGCGCGCTGCGCAACCTGACCAACAGTCTCGCCCTCGAAGTCGCCCCGATGAAGATCAACGTGAACAACATCGGGCCGGGGATGGTGCTCACCCCGTTCAACCAGGAAGCGATCGACAATCCCCGCTACCTGGAGGAACAGGTGCAGAGCATCCCATTCCGGCGGGCCGCCGAACCGTCCGAGATCGCCAG
Organism: Micromonospora sp. NPDC004704; assembly: GCF_053601675.1. Taxonomy (NCBI): domain Bacteria; kingdom Bacillati; phylum Actinomycetota; class Actinomycetes; order Micromonosporales; family Micromonosporaceae; genus Micromonospora; species Micromonospora sp. NPDC004704. The sequence continues at coordinate 113,778 of NZ_JBSGCD010000007.1, forward strand.
GCTGGCCGTCTTCCTCGCCAGCCCGGATTCCGACTACGTCACCGGGTCGACCTACTTCATCGACGGGGGCCTGATGCAGAACCAGGGCCAGGGCGCCTGACGCCCCCGTCACTCACGACATTCACGTTCGTTCTCTCACGAGGACGACCATTCTGAACGCCCACGTACGTAAGGCCCCTACCTGATCAGCAGCCCCCTGCTTGCTGGCTGGTAGGGGTCTTGCCTGACCAGATCGAAAGGGGCACCTCCCGGCGATGAGCCACACCCCCAACTCCCTGCCGCCGCGCGGAGAACGGTGGCTGCTCCTGGCAGCAACAATCATCGGCACCCTCGCGGCACTGATCGGAGCCTGCGCCGCCTGCACCACCCTCCTCCTAACCTGACCCACCCGACCTCGTCGTTGATCATGAAGTTAGCGACGCCCGAGCGCCGAATTGGCGTCGCTAACTTCATGATCAACGCCCAGATTTGGGGCGGTGGTTGGATCTGATCATGTTGCAGTTAGTGGGGCGGGTGGTTTACGCGGTTTATGCTCGGCGCCTTCGTGTACGACTGGGCGGCGCGAGGCTGCCACGCCATCTGGCGATGGTGATGGACGGCAACCGTCGGTGGGCTCGGCAGATGGGCTTCGACGATCCGAAAATCGGCCACCGGTACGGCGCGGAGCACCTCGCCGAGGTGCTGGGCTGGTGCGTCGAGGTCGACATCAGGCACGTCACGGTCTTCCTCGCCTCGGTGGACAACATGCGCAAGCGCGACTCCGACGAGGTCGACAACCTCATGCGGATGATCGAGGAGGTCATCGTCCGGCGACTCTCCCAGCCGACGAGTCTGTGGCGGCTGCACCTCGCAGGACGGTTGGACGTCCTGCCGGACTCGACCCGCCACGCGTTGAAACTCGCCGAGGAATCCACTCGTGACACCGGGGCGAAGTTCCACCTCAACATCGCCATCGGGTACGACGGCCGCGAGGAGATCGTCAACGCCGTACGCTCCCTGCTGGAGGAAGAGGTACGGGCCGGCTACGACGTCGAGGACATAGCCCAGCGGCTCACCCCGGACGCGATCGCCGGCCACCTCTACACCAGTGGTCAGCCCGATCCGGACCTGGTCATCCGTACCAGTGGGGAACGGCGCATGTCGGGGTTCCTGCTCTGGCAGGCGGCCTACTCCGAGCTGCACTTCTGCGACGTCTACTGGCCGGGCTTCCGGAAGGTCGACTTCCTGCGGGCCCTGCGTTCCTACGCGGCTCGTACGTCGGCGGCCGAGCGGGAGGACGCTCAGTTGAGGGTCTGGCCGAGGAAGCCCCGGATGTAGCCGGTGATCGGGTCGAGGTGGGTTTCGAGGGCGAAGTGGCCGGTGTCCAGGAGGTGGACCTCCGCGTCGGGAAGGTCACGCTGGAAGGCGCGTGCCCCGTCCGGGCCGAAGATCTCGTCGTTGCCGCCCCAGACAGCGAGCAGCGGCACCTTCGTACGCCGGAAACAGTCCTGGGCAGCCGGGTAGATGTCGAGATTCGTCTTGTAGTCACGGAAGAGCTGGAGCTGGATCTCTTCGTTGCCCGGCCGGTCGAGCCTCGACTGGGCGTGCAGGTACGCGTCCGGGCTGATCAGGCTCACGTCGGGTACGCCGTTCTCCCACTGCCACCGGACCTCGTCGGGCGTGAAGGCCGCCCGAACCGTCTTCTCCGTCTCCGGACCGGGAGCCTTCCCGTACGCGAAAAGCGGTGTCCAGAACGCGTCCACGAAACCCTCCATGTACGCGTTCCCGCTCTGGCTGATGATCGCGCTGATCTGATCGGGCTTGCGCAGGAACAGCCGCAGGGCGATGGGTGCGCCGTAGTCGTGCATGTAGACCGCGTACCGGCGGATCTTGAGCTGGTCCAGCAGCTTGGCCGTGACGTCGGTGAGCGAGTCGAAGCTGTACGGGAACTCGGCCGGACTCGGGTCGGACGAGTAGCCGAAGCCGAGGTGGTCCGGAGCCACCAGGTGATAGCGGTCGGCCAGCGCCGGGATCAGCTCGCGGAACATGTGCGAGCTGGTCGGGAAGCCGTGCAGCAGGACCAGCGTCGGCGAGGTCGGTGCGCCCGCCTCACGGTAGAACACCTCGAAACCGTCGACCTTCGCGGTCCGGTGATGCACAGGGATCATGTTCGCCAGTATCGGGTTGGCCGCCGGCCAAGTCCCGATATCCGCGAATTACCCCACTTCCGGCGCTGCCTGAGGTTCAGGCTACGAAGCTCACCGCCTTGACACCATCGACAAATGCCTGCCAGCCCGCTGGGCTGAGAGTAAGGGTCGGTCCGGTCTTGTCCTTGCTGTCGCGTACGGCCACGGCGTGGCCCTGGTCCATGGCTTCCACACACTGACCGTTGCTGCCCGACCGGCTCGACTTGCGCCACACGTTCGGTTCCACTGGCCGCTCCTTGATCAACGTTGGTGCCGCCGGCCGCACAACGGGTCCGGTGGTGGCTGATGCCCATTGCCAATCACACGTTGATTGCCGACGATACCTCTGAGCCACGAGGAGGCCGAGCGATGCAGGCGGTAGCGGTGACCGCGCAGGGCGGTCCGGAGGTTTTGCAGGTTATCGAGCGGCCGGACCCGGTTCCCGGTCCTGGACAGGTGCTGGTCCGGGTGCTGGCGGCGGTGGTCCACCCGGCCGACGTGGCCGCCAGGCTCGGGCTCATCCCCGGTGGGCCGATCGAACCGCCGTTCCTGCCCGGCTGGGACTTCGCCGGTGAGGTCGTCGAGGTCGGCGACGGGGGCGGCGAATACCGGCCCGGTGACCGGGTGGTCGGAATGGTGCCCTGGTACCGGACCCGAGGCGAGGTCGGGGCGTACGCCGAACTGATCGCCGCCGACAGCGACTGGGTGGTGCCGCTTCCCGAGGGACTGGACCCGGCGGTTGCGGCCACCGTGCCGCTGAACGCGTTGACCGCACGTCAGGCACTCGACCTGATGGCCCTGCCGCCGATGTCCACTGTGCTCATCACCGGGGCGAGCGGCGGGGTCGGCGGCTTCGCCGCCCAACTGGCGGTACGGGCAGGCCACCGGGTGCTCGCCCACGCCGGCCGCGACGATGAGGACTGGGTACGTGACCTGGGGGTGGCGCAGGTCGTACCGAAGGAGGTCGACCTGGCCGAGATCGGCCCGGTGCCGGCGGTCCTGGACGCGGTGCCACTCGCCGAGTCCGCCGCAGTGGCGGTCACCGACGGCGGCACCCTGCTCACCACCCGCCCCACCCCGCCGGTCGACCCGGCGCGGGGCGTCCGGCAGCAGGTTGTCCTGATCCAGTTCGACCGGTCGCTGCTGGGCGAGCTGATCGTCGAGGTCGCCCAGGGGCGGCTGCGGACCAGGGTCGCGACCACGTTGCCACTGACCAGCGCCGCCGAGGCGCACCGAATCGTGGAGGCCGGCGGCGTACGCGGCAAGGTCGTGCTGACCCCCGCGTGCGGGACCTCCGGCTAGAGGGCTCCGGCGCCCGCCTCGGCCACGCTCTGGTCCTGGTCACCCATGCCGCCGCTGACGCCGATGGCGCCGATCATCTTGCCGTCGCGGACGAGTGGGATCCCACCGGCGAAGATGACCACCCGGCCGTTGTTCGTGGTGTTGAAGCCGAAGAACTGCTGACCGGGTTGGGTGTTCGTGGCCAGGTCCTTGGTCTGGATGTCGAACGCCCGCGCGGTCCAGGCCTTGTTGATGCTGACGTCGACGCTGCCGAACCACGCCCCGTCCATCCGGACGTGGGCGATCAGGTTGCCACCGGCATCGACCACCGCGATGTTCTCCGGCTGGCCGATCTCGTTGGCGCGGGCCTCGGCTGCGGCGATCACCTTGCGGGCGTCGGCAAGCTTCAGCATGGACATGGGCGCTCCTTCGACGAGAGTGGGAATCACCGCCCGGTTCAGGCGGCGGGCTTCAGCACGACCTTCGAGTAGCCGTCCTCCCGGCGGTCGAACCGGGCGTACGCGTCCGGTGCGTCGTCCAGCGGCAGCCTCTTGCTGACCACGAAACTCGGCGTCGCCCGGCCGGCGATGATCAGGTCCCGCAACTGCTCGTTGTACGCCTTCACGTTCGCCTGCCCGGTACCCATCCGCTGCCCCTTCTCGAAGAACTTGCCGACCTTGAACAGCAGTTCCCCGTGGGCGGAGTGCTCGTCGGGTGCGCCCGGATCGTGGGGCAGGTAGAGGCCGACGACCCCGATCCGCCCGGTGGCCCGGACGATCTCGACCAGGTTGTTCAGCACGAGTGCGGGCTGTTCCTTCCCGCCCGTACCGTGTGCCTGGTAGCCGACGGCGTCGACGCCCTTGTCGGTCCCGTGGCCGTCGGTCTGGTCCAGGATCTGCATCACCGGGTCGGCGTTGCCGAAGTCGATCGGGATCGCACCGATCGACTCGGCCAACCGGAGCCGGGAGGCCACCCGGTCGACCACGAAGACCTTCGCCGCCCCGATGAGCATCGCCGAGTACGCGGCCATCAGCCCGACCGGTCCGCCGCCCATCACCGCCACCGTCTCGCCCGGCTGGAGGTCGGCGAGGGCGACGCCGTGGTAGCCGGTGGGGAAGACGTCGGCGAGCATGGCGAAGTCGTCCTCGTGCTCGTCACCGGGCGGCAGGTCCAGGCAGTTGAAGTCGGCGAACGGGACCCGGAGGTACTCCGCCTGACCACCCCGGTACGGCCCCATCGCGGCGTAGCCGTACGCGCCGCCGGCGAAGTCGGTGTTGACCGTCAGGCAGAACGCGGTGTTGCCGGCAAAGCAGTTCTTGCAGAATCCGCAGGCCACGTTGAAGGGGATGGACACCCGGTCGCCCTTGCGGACCCGGGAGACACCGGGGCCGACCTCGGTGACGATGCCCATGTTCTCGTGGCCGAACACCATGCCCGGTTGCGCCTTGGTCCGCCCCTCGTACATGTGCAGGTCGGAACCGCAGATCGCGGTAGTCGTGATCTTGATGATGACGTCGTTCGGAGCCTCGATCCGCGGGTCCTCGACGTTCTCGACCGAGACGTTGTTGGCACCGTGGTAGACAACCGCCCTCATGTCCGCTCCCTGTCCCCAGCCCGGGATCCTGCTTCCGACCCTAGGACGGCTCCCCGGCCCGCTATGCCGGAATGCGGAAACGGCGAACCCCCGCGACGGTGCGCGGGGGTCCGCCGTTCGACGGTTGCGGCAGGTGCGCCGCCGCGAGGTCTACTGCGCCGCGAGTACGTCGACCACGAAGCGGAGCGCGCCGGCCGGAGCGCCGTTGCCCGGGTTGTCGCCGTACGCGAGCGCGGGCGGGATGTCGAGCTGGATCCGGCTGCCGACCTTGACGCCGACCAGGCCCTGGTCCCAGCCGGGGATGACCTGACCGGTGCCGATCTGGAACGGAACCGCCTGGGACTGCTTCCAGGACGAGTCGAACTCCTGCCCGTCCTTGTACGTCACGCCGACGTAGTTCACGGTGATCTGCTGACCGGCCTGGACCACCGGGCCGGTCCCCTCGATCAGGGCCTTCGAGGTCAGCTTCGTCAGCTCACCCTCGCCCTTGGTCACGACCGGCTCCTTGCCCAGAGCCGGGTCCGCGCCCTCCGGCAGCGGCGGGAACTCCGCGTCGGCCGGAGGAGCGGCGGGATCCGCCGGGGGAGCGGCCGGATCCGCCGGGGCGGTGGCGCTCGGGACCGAGGCGACGTTGTTGTCGGCCGGCTCCTTGCCGGTGTCGTCGAGGGCGACGAACGCGACGACGATCACGGCGACCACGGCCAGCCCGGCGAACGCACCGGCGAGCGCCTGGTTGCGGCGCTTCCTCGCGGCGGCCTTCGCCTTGGCGGCCTTCGCCAGGGCACGCTTCTCGGACTTGGTCAGCGGCGGCTGCTCACTCGGGACGTAGGAGGAGTGGCTCTGGACCTGGTCGCTCATAGGTGTCGGCTCCTGCAGGAAGAGATCGGGGCGGGGCGGCCTCGCCCGGATGTGTTCCGACCGAAGGGCCTTGCATACGGTACTCGGCCAACCGCCGGTTGGGGCCGGTCCGATGATCACAAGCCCCACCCGCCACAGCGGCCACCCTCGTCACGCCGACTTGCGGGCGGTCTTCTTCGCCGGGGTGCTCTTCTTCGCGCCGGTGGCCTTCGCGCCGGCCGACTTGGTGCCCGTGGACTTGGTGCCGGTCGATTTCTCGGCGGCGGATTTCGCGGCGGCGGACTTGGTGGCCTTCTTCTCGGCCGTCTTCTTCTGGGCGGTCTTCTTCGCCGGGGCCTTCGCGGCCGTTGCCGCCTTGGCCGCCTGCTGGGCGGATTTCGCCGCCGAGATCGGCGTCGCCTTGGCCACCCCACGGCCGCCGGACGGCTCCTCACCGCGGGCCGCCCTGGCCCGGTCCACCGAGGCGCGCAACGCCGCCATCAGGTCCACGGCGGCCGGCGGCGCCTCCTCCGCCTCCTCCGGTTGCACCACCTCCCGGCCCTCGACCTTGGCGTTGATCACTTCCTGCAACGCCGTCCGGTAGTCGTCGGTGAAGACGGACGGCTCGAACTCGCCGGCCATCGAGTCGATCAACGAGCTGGCCATCGCCAGCTCCGGCGGGCGGACGCTGATGTCCTCGTCGAGGAACCCGAAATCGGGTACGCGTACCTCGTCCGGCCAGAGCATGGTGTTGAGCAGCAGCACTCCCTCGCGTACGCGCAGGGTGGCGAGCTGTTCGCGCTGGCGCAGGGCCACCTTCACGATCGCCACCCGGTCCGAGTCGGTCAGCGCGTCCCGCAGCAGCACGTACGGCTTGGTCGCCGCACCGTCCGGCTCCAGGAAGTACGCCTTGTTGTAGAGGATCGGGTCGACCTGCTCGGCCGGTACGAATTCCAGCACGTCGATCGCGTGCGAGGTGGTCAGCGGCAGTTCGGCGAAGTCGTCGTCGGTGAGGATCACCATCTCGCCACCGCCGAGGTCGTACCCCTTGGCGATGTCGTCGTAGCTGACCTCCTCACCGTCGATCGAGCAGGTGCGCTTGTATTTGATCCGCCCGCCGTCGGTTCGGTGCACCTGATGAAACCGTATGTCCTTTTCCTCGGTGGCCGAATATAGCCGCACACCGATGGACACCAGACCGAATGAGACCGCACCTCGCCAGATAGCCCGCATTCCCCCGCTCCTTTCCCCGGTATTGACCAGGATTGCATCTGATAGAAGGTGGGGCGAGTGTTTCCTTGCGGACCTAGAGTGATGTCGTGCCGGGCGCACCGCTCAGACCGATGCTCGCCATGACCGGGGAGCTGCCCAGCGGCCCCGGCTGGGCGTATGAGTTCAAGTGGGACGGAGTACGCGCTCTCGCCCAGATCAACGACGGTGCCGTACGCCTGTTCGCCCGTTCCGGTTCCGAGATCACCGCCGCCTATCCGGAGCTGGTGCCCCTGGGCGCACAGGTGCCCGACGCCCTGCTCGACGGCGAGGTGGTGGTGCTGACCGACACGGGACAGCCCTCGTTCACCGCACTCGCCGAGCGGATGCACGTACGCGAACCGGGCCGGGCGGCGCGACTGGCGGTGACCGTACCGGTGACGTACATGATCTTCGACGTGTTGCGACTTGCCGGCGCGGACCTGACCCGGCAGCCGTACGAGCAGCGCCGGGCGACCCTCGACGGCCTCGGCCTGGGCGGCGCACGGTGGGCCGCCCCGCCGGTCTTCCCGGACGGCCCGGCCACCTACGAGGCCGCCGGTGAGCACGGGCTGGAGGGCGTGGTCGCCAAGCGGCTCGAGTCGGTCTACCGACCGGGGGTCCGGTCACCGGACTGGCTCAAGGTCAAACTGGAGGTGACCGGGGACTTCGTCATCGGCGGCTGGCGTCCCGGCGCCCGCCGGCTCGGCGGACTGCTGGTCGGGGTGCCGGCGCCGGACGGCCGGCTGATCTTCCGGGGTCGGGTCGGTGGCGGGATCGGCGCGGCTGCCGAACGTGAACTCCTGGCCGTGCTGGAACCGCTCCGGGTCGACACGGCCCCGTTCGTCGACACCGTGCCCCGCGAGGATGCCAAGGGCGCAATCTGGGTACGTCCCGAGATCGTGGTCGAGGTGAAGTACGGCCAGCGCACCCCGGACGGGCGGCTGCGGTTCCCCCGCCTGCGCCGGTTGCGTCCCGACAAGACGGCGGAGGAAGTCGACGATGCCGGCTGAGAAGATCAGGGTCGAGGTCGAGGAACGCACGCTCGAGGTCTCCAACCTGGACAAGGTGCTCTATCCGGAGGTCGGTTTCACCAAGGGTGAGGTGATCGACTACTACACCCGGATCGCCCCGGTGCTGCTGCCGCACCTGCGGGACCGGCCGCTGACCCGGATCCGCTACCCGAACGGGGTGGACTCGTCCTTCTTCTTCGAGAAGAACGCCCCGGCCAGCACTCCGGAATGGGTACGCCTGGAGCGGCTGCCCGCCCCCGGCTCGTCCAAGGACCGCGACGAACTGGACTATGTGGTCTGCGACGACCTGCCCACCCTGGTCTGGCTGGCGAACCTGGCCGCGCTGGAAATGCACACCCCGCAGTGGCGGGTGGGCACCCGCAGCCGTGGGGAGCCCCGACCGGACCTGATGGTGGTCGACCTCGATCCCGGCTCTCCGGCCGGGCTGCCGGAGTGCTGCGTGGTGGCGGTACGGATGCGCGACCGGCTGGCCGAGGACGGCATCGCCAGTTACCCGAAGACCTCGGGCAAGAAGGGGATGCAGCTCTGCTGCCCGATCGCCGGCAAACAGTCCGCCGAGGAGGTCTCCGGTTACGCCCGGCGGATCGCCGAGGAGTTGGAGCAGGGCGACCCGAAGCTGGTCACGGCGAAGATGGCGAAGCGGCTGCGACCAGGCAAGATCTTCATCGACTGGAGTCAGAACAACTCGGCGAAGACGACGGTTGCGCCGTACTCGCTGCGGGCTCAGGCGGTGCCGGCCGCGTCGACGCCGCTGACCTGGACCGAGGTGGAGGCGGCAAGCTCGGGGGAGTTGGGCGCCGTCCGCCCGTTCACCGCCGCCGAGGTGCTGGCCAGGGCCGAGGAGTACGGCGACCTGATGGCGGACCTGCTCGTCGCCGGCCCCAAACTCCCGCGCTGATTCCGGGCGGTCGGGCGGCCGGTCCGCGCGGGACCAACACATGCGAAAACTTTCTTACATCTTCTTTGATGTACGTACATCAAAGAAGATGTAAGAAGAAATCGAGTTACACCACAAATTTGGTTGTCCACAGGGTTATCCACAGGAGTACCGGGCGGGGTGGCGACCTGTGGGCAGGACGTGCACCATCGGCGGATGTCGAACAGACCACTCGCCGGTCAACTCGGTCACCTGCTCCGGACCGAGCGGGAAGCGGCCGGACTCACCCAGGCGAGGCTCGCCGTCCGGGCCGGCGTCTCCCAGCAGTCCCTGTCGCGATTCGAGAGTGGCCGCCTGGCACCCACCACAACCGTGGTGGAACGGCTCTTCGACGCGCTCGGCAAGCAGCTCCGGCTGGAGGTCGAGGAACGCGACGCCGACCTGGACGCGGCGATCGACGCGATCAGCGAGTACGAGGGGATCGAGTCGGACCACGTCGAGATGTGCCTCGACGACCTGAACATGATGCACCGGCGGGCGCCGGACGGGTTGGTCTACCTGATCGACGGTCGGCTGGCGGCGGTGCTGCAGGGGGTGCCGATCCGGCCCACCAGGGTCGAGGTGGCGATCGCGGAGGACGACCTGCCCCGGCTGGACGATTGGATCTACGCGATCCCCAACTGTCGGCGCTGGGTGGAGCGCTGGCGGGACTTCAGCGGGTACGACATCAGCCCACTGCGACCCGGCCCCCTGCGCTGGGCGTCCACCAGCGGCGAACTGTGCGTACGGCTGCTGCCCCGGCTGCCGGACGCGGTGCCGATCCGGTCGCGGGACCGGGAGTTGGCGGTCCGGCCGCTGGTCGAGGTCGAGCGGGACGACCCGCAGATCGCCCGGATCGCCGCCCGGGTCAGAGCCCGGACGGCGAGCCGGTAGGACCTGCTCAGTCGACGCTGGGCAGCGGCGGCCCGAGTACGTCGTCGGCGTCCACGATCCGGTAGGCGTAACCCTGCTCGGCGAGGAAACGCTGCCGGTGCGCGGCGTACTCGGTGTCGATGGTGTCCCGGGACACCACCGTGTAGAAGTGCGCCTGCCTGCGGTCGGCCTTCGGGCGGAGCACCCGGCCGAGCCGCTGCGCCTCCTCCTGCCGGGAACCGAACGTGCCGGAGACCTGGATCGCGATCCCGGCCTCGGGCAGGTCGATGGAGAAGTTGCCCACCTTCGAGATGACCAGGGTTGGCACCTCGCCCGAACGGAACGCGTCGAACAGCCGCTCGCGTTCCTTGTTCGTGGTGGAACCCTCCACGATCGGCGCGTCCAGGAACTCGCCCAACTGGTGCAACTGGTCGATGTAACCGCCGATCACCAGCACCTGGTCGCCCCGGTGCCGCTCGATCAGCGCCTTCACCACCGGCAGCTTCGTACGCGCGGTCGCCGCCATCCGGTAACGCTCCTCCGGCTCGGCGGTCGCGTACGCCATCCGCTCGGCGTCGGTCAGCGTCACCCGTACCTCGGTGCAGTCGGCCGGGGCGATCCAGCCCTGCGCCTCGATGTCCTTCCACGGCGCGTCGTACCGCTTCGGGCCGATCAGGGAGAAGACGTCGCCCTCGCGGCCGTCCTCGCGTACCAGGGTCGCGGTCAGGCCCAGCCGGCGGCGGGCCTGGAGGTCCGCGGTGAACCGGAAGATCGGCGCCGGCAGCAGGTGCACCTCGTCGTAGATGACCAGGCCCCAGTCGCGGGCACCGAACAGGTCCAGGTGGGTGAAGGCGCCGTTGCGGCGCGCGGTGAGCACCTGGTACGTCGCGATGGTGACCGGACGGATCTCCTTGCGCTCACCCGAGTACTCGCCGATCTCCTCCTCGGTCAACGAGGTACGGGCGATCAGCTCGCGCTTCCACTGCCGGCCGGCGACCGTGTTCGTCACCAGGATCAGGGTGGTCGCCTTCGCCTCGGCCATCGCCGCGGCGCCGACCATGGTCTTGCCCGCCCCGCAGGGGAGCACCACCACACCCGACCCACCGGCCCAGAAGTGCTGCACCGCCTCCCGCTGGTACGACCGCAGCGTCCAGGGCGCCTGGTGCCGGGCCGGGTGCCGGCCGTCCGCCGGTACGTCCTTGCCCGCCTCGGCCAGCTCGATCGGGTGCGCCTCGCCGTCGACGTAACCGGCCAGGTCCTCCGCCGGCCAGCCCAGCTTGAGCAGCCCCTGCTTGAGCCGGCCGCGCTCGGACGGGTGGACGACCATGGTGTCGTCGTCGACCTTCGCGCCGAGCATCCCGGCCAGTTTCTTGCTCTTCGCGACCTCGATCAGCACCATCCGGTCGAGCGCGTGCAGGACCAACCCGTGGTTCGGGTGGTTCATCAGCTGCAACCGGCCGTACCGGTCCATGGTCTCGGCGATGTCGACCAGCAGCGCGTGCGGCACCGGATAGCGGGAGAACTTCAGCAGCGCGTCGACCACGCCCTCGGCGTCGTGCCCGGCGGCCCGCGCGTTCCAGAGCCCCAACGGGGTCAGCCGGTAGGTGTGCACGTGTTCCGGCGAGCGCTCCAGCTCGGCGAAGGGTGCGATGGCCATCCGGCAGGCGAGCGCGTCCGGATGGTCGACCTCCAGCAGCAGCGTTTTGTCGGATTGCACGATCAATGGGCCACTGCTCACGCTCAGTTCCTCTCGACAGCGCGGAACAAGACCCTCAAGTGTTGCACGGTCGGTAATAAAAAAATCCTTCATCTCAGGCAACCCTGACCACCCTCCCGGCGTCTAGCAGACGACGACCGCTCTGGGTCAGGGCGCCGGAGGAATCCATCCGGTGGCCGCCCCGCGTGGTGGTCATGCTGGTCGGCGCCGGTGTACGCGCGTTCGATCCGCCGGGCGACCGGGGTGGGTGCGGGGGCACCAGCCGGTCACCGCGGCGGAAGGCAACGGGGGCGAACGGCTCGCCGGCGCCCGACCAGCTTCCGCGCCCCTGTCACCACGGGCGTCCGGGTGCGAGTCTTGACGAACACGACGGGCCCGGGTGGGGAGGCAGCGATGTCACTGGACCGTGAGCTGAGAACCGGACCGCAACTGCCCGTGGACAAGCCCGTCGCCCCGCCGGACCGGAATGCCCCGGTCTCCCGGGCCACCCTGATCGGGTACGCGACGGTCGCCGTCGGCCTGGTCGGCTGGTTCCTGTTCGGCTGGCTGGTGGAACGCCAGGGCTTCGTCAACTCCGTCGGTGAGGCGGCCGGCAGCGCGTTCACGCTCCTGCTGGTCATCGCGATCGTCGGCACCGTACGCCGCAGCCGCTCCGACCCGTCGGCTACTCGTCCAGCACCGCCGCCGTGATCCGGTGCAACGCGAACGTGTGCAGCATCTCGGTCCGCTCGTCCTCGGCACGCAGGTACCCGGCGCCGATCGAGACCGGCCGGACCAGGCGGGACGTCGTCGCCCCGTGGGCGTCGACGTAACCGACCCAGACCGGCGACTTGTCCCGGATCGCCTGCTGGAGCACCGCGAGTGCCTGGGTGTGCGCGTGTGCCGGAGTCGCGCTCCCGCCGGCCCGCCCGGCCGTGCCCCGGACGGGATCCGGAGCCCGTCTGGCGGCCCGCGCGGCGGCGTCACCCCGGCGCATCTGCTCGACGATGCCGAGGACCCGGGGCGTGGTCAGCCTGGGCGTGGCAAGCGGATCGCCGACCCGGTTCGTGACCGGCACCCGGGCCGGGGCCCGACGCACCTTCGTCCGGCTGAGCACCACCGCGCCGCTCGCGTCCTCCGGGACCGGCGCGTACCCGGCCTCGCGCAACATGGTGAGCAGCCGACCCACCTGGAACGGGGTGGCCAGGACCGTCGGGGCCAGCCGCCGGAGCGACATGGTGCTCAGCCGGCGGTCGGCGACCACCTCGGCGAGCAGCGCCTCGTCGTCACTGCGGACGTACGCACCGGCGGAGCCGACCCGCAGCCCACCGTGCTTGCGGGCCACGTCGTCGACCAGGTACGTCAACCCCTGCGGCACCGGCGTACGGGACCGGCGCTGGAAGAGCGCGTGCAGGTCCTCGGCGGCGTACCCGGCGTCCAGGGCGCGACGCAGGCTGGTCGAGGTCACCCGGTACACGCTGGCCCCACCGGCCGACTCCGGGTCGGCGAGCGCCTCCAACTCCGCCGCCAGGGTCGGCTCGGGCGGGCCGGGCACCACCAGGCTCAGATCGGCCTGGAGCAGGAAGTGGTCCACCGGTGCCGGGAGCAGTTCGTCCAGCGCCCGGACCGCCGTCGACGCCTCACCGGCGGACTCGTCCGCGCCCAGCCGTACGCCCAGCGGGTCGTCGGTCCCGGCGGTCAGCCGGTCCTCGGCGCCGGCCGAGTCGGTCAGCAGCAGCCGCCCGTACGAGGTGATCGCCCCGAGACCGGTCAGGCCGAGCTTCGCCGCCTCGGCGAGCACCTCCCGCTGGGCGGCCTCGCGGCCCCGCAGCCGCCGGGGCGAGCGCCAGGCGAGCAGCGCCAGCACCTCGTCGGGGCCGGGCGCCGTCCCCGGATCCAGCCCGGCGAGTACGCCGAGCAGCGCCCGCCGGGCGGTCGGCGTACCGGCCCGTTCCAGCTCCGGTGAGAGGACGGTGATCAACCGGTCCCGCTCGTCGCGCTGGCCGATCAGCCCCGGCTGCCGGGTCATGGCCAGCCACGCGTGGGCCAACTGCTCCCAGCGCCGGGCCAGCGTTCCGGCCCGCCACGCCTCGTAGCCGGCGGTCGGCAGCACCTGCTGGTCGGCGCCGGCCCGGGTGGTGGTGGCGCCGGCCAGGTCGACCTCCCCGGCCAGCCCGGCGGCGTAGACGACCTCCAGCAGCAGTCCCGTGGTCGGCTCGTCCAACCCGACACCGCGGGCGATCCGCCGCAGGTCACGTACGCCCAGACCGCCGGAGCGCAGCACCGGGGGCGGCTCGGCGGCGAGCGCCTCCAGCACCGTCTCGGCCTGCCGGACCACCTCCATCGCCTGCCCGGCGCCGGCCGAGTCGACGGCCTTCGGCTCCCGCAGGGCGGCGGTGCCGAGCGCCGGTGGCAGCGGCTGCATCGGCCCGAGCGGGCCGGAGTCGCGGCGCAGCAGCAGTCCGATCTCGCGGGGCAGTTCGACCGCGCTGCCGCCCGACCCGGAATCGGCGTCCGAGATCGGGACGAGCAGGGCGTTCTCCACCAGCCAACGCACCGGTGAACCGGCACCGGGTGCGTCCGGGTCGTCGGCCGGCGGGGCGTCCAGCGCCTTCGGCGGGAGCGTGCCCACCGGAGGACCGGCCGCGAGCCGGTCCAGGATCGCGCGGGCGGCCGGCGGCGCAGCCAGCACCGTCCGGCGCAACCGGGCCGGGTCGGCGCAGAGGGCCGCCGCGGCCGGGTCCAGGTCCGTCGCGCTCCGCCCCAGACCGGCCGGGTACGGGGAACTGACCTCGTCGACCCCCTGTACGACCCGCAGCGCGTGCTCCGGGCCGTACAGCAGGAAGAGGGCGCGGAGCCGGTTGAGCGCGGCCCGTACGGCGGCGGGGTCGGCGCCGTGCGTGGGCACCGCCGCGACGGCCAGGATCGCGTCGACGGAGGTGGTGCCGTCCGCCGGATCGCGGGCGAGCCGGGCACCGTCGAGGATCTGCAGGGTGAACTGGTCCAGCCCGTCCAGGGCGCGGGCGACCGACACCCGCGACTGCGCCCGGATGGCGAGCGCGGAGATGTCCGCCGGCACCGGCAGGACCAGATCGGGGCGCAGTTGAAGCAGCGCTGCCAGGGCTTCGTCCGGCAGCGACCGGAGGTGATCGGCGAGTGAGGTGGTCATCGTCATTCCACGCTATCCGGCCGAGTGCCAGTGGCGCCCCTCGGTCGGCCGGCTGGACTCCTCGACTCGGTCGGCGTGCGACGATGATCGGATGGCGACCACCCCCTCGGTCGGGTTCGACCTCGACATGACCCTGATCGACTCCCGGCCCGGCATCGCCGCCACGTACCGCGAGCTGACGGCCAGGACCGGGGTGCACGTCGACGCCGACCTCGCGGTCAGCCGGCTCGGCCCGCCGCTGCGGCACGAGCTGGCGCACTGGTTCCCGCCGGAGCAGGTGGAGGAGGCGGTGGTGACGTTCCGCTCGCTCTACCCGGCGTACGCGGTCACCCCGGCCCTGCTGCTGCCCGGCGCCGCCGAGACGCTGGCCGCGGTACGCGACGCCGGCCTGCGTGTGTTGGTTGTCACCTCGAAGCTCGGCCGGCTGGCCCGGCTGCACGTGGAGCACCTGGGGCTGCCGGTGGACGAGGTGGCCGGTGACCTGTTCGCCGAGCAGAAGGCGACCGCGTTGCGGGAGTACGACGCCCGCGTCTACGTCGGTGACCACGTCGCGGACATGACCGCCGCCCGGATCGCCGGGGTCCCCGGGGTCGGTGTCGCCACCGGGCCGTGCGATGTGGATGAGCTGCGCACGGCCGGGGCGGAGCTGGTCCTCGATGACCTGACCGGATTCCCAGCGGCGTTGCCGGGCCTGTTGCGGCTAGCCTTGTGAGGTCAGCAGCCGCATACGGAGTCGAGGTCAATCAGGTGCCGACGGGTCGAGTGAAGTGGTACGACGCGGCCAAGGGTTATGGATTCGTCACCAGTGACGAGGGCGGCGACGTGTTCCTACCCAAGAGTGCGTTGCCCGCTGGCGTCACCGATCTCAAGGGGGGTCAGCGGATCGAGTTCGGCGTCGTGGACAGTCGCAAGGGCGCCCAGGCCCACGCCGCGAAACTGCTGGACGCGCCGCCGTCCATGGCGGAACTCCGCCGCCGCCCCGCCGAGGAACTGCACGGTCTGGTCGAAGACATGATCAAGGTCCTGGAGGCCAAGATCCAGCCCGATCTGCGCCGTGGCCGGTTCCCGGACAAGAAGACCGCAGCGACTGTCGCTCAGCTGGTCCACGCGGTGGCCAGCGAACTGGAAGTCTGAGGGGTCGCCGGGGTCAACCCGGCAGCCGCGGCCCGGCGGAGCAGGGTGTCGATCGCGTGATAGCCGTCCTCGCCGAGATCCGCGGTGAACTCGTTCACATAGAGCCCGATGTGCTGGTCGACCACGTCCGGTTCCATCTCCTGCGCGTGCGCCAACACGTACTCGCGGGTGCCGGCCGGGTCGGCCCAGGCCTGTTTCACGGACGCGCGGATCCAGTCCGCCGCGGCCACCGGATCCACGGTGCCGCGGCGGGCCAGGATGGCGCCGAGCGGGATCGGCAGGCCGGTGTTCAACTCCCACCACTCACCGAGGTCGACCAGGGCGGTCAGCCCGTGCCGGTGGTACGTGAACCGGGCCTCGTGGATGACCAGTCCGGCGTCGTAGCGACCGGCCGCCACCCCCGGCATGATCTCGTGGAACGGCACGACCTCGATCCTCGCCGGCCGCTGGTCCGCCGCCCAGAGCCGGAACAGCAGGTACGCCGTGGTCCGGTCGCCGGGCACCGCGACGGTCGCCCCGCCCAGGTCGGTCCGGTCGCCCCGGGTCAGCACCAGCGGCCCGCAGCCCCGGCCCAGCGCACCGCCGCAGGGCAGCAACTGGTAGTCGTCGAGCAGCCACGGGAGTGCGGCGTAACTCACCTTCACGATGTCGTACGCACCCTGCTGGGCGGCGGTGTTGGTGACGTCCACGTCGGCGTAGGTCACCTCGACCGGTGGCGCACCCGGCACCAGACCGTGCACCAGGGCATGGAAGACGAAGGTGTCGTTGGGGCAGGGGGAGAACGCCAGCGAGAGTGCCACGTCCCCCACCGTAACCCGCTGTGGATCAGCGCAGCGCGGCGGCTGCTGAGCGGAGCGCCTCGAACGCCTCGGTGATCCGCCACGCACCCCGGTCCCGGGGGCCGACCGGGTTGGAGATGGTCCGCAGCTCGGCGAAGGGGACCCCGGCCTGGGCGGCGGCGGTGGCCACCCCGTACCCCTCCATCGCCTCGGCGACCGCGTCCGGGTAGCGGGCGGCGAGCGCGCTGGCGCTCTCGGACGTACCGGTGACGGTGCTGCACGTGATCACGGCCCCGACGGTGGCCCGGGGCAGCGCCTCGCGCAGCCGCTCCAGCAGGGCCGGGTCGGCGGGGGCCGACGACGGTCCGAAGCCCAGTTCGTCGAGCGGGAGGAAACCCTCCGGCGACTCGGCGCCCAGGTCGGCGGCGATGCTCCGGGTGGCCAGCACGATGGTGCCGAGCGCGACCCGGTTCGGGAAGCCGCCGCCGATCCCGGCGCTGATCACCGCCTGGTACGGCTGCCCGCCCGCCTCGGCCAGCGCGAGCAGCCGGGCGGTGCCCGCACCGGCGGCGGCCGGCCCGACCCCGACCGGCGCGACGGTCACCGTGGTGCTGGACAGACCGGCCCGGACCGCCTCCGCCTCGGCCGGCACGGCGGTGACGATCAGCAGTCCAGCGCTCATGTGGTCGGCTCCCGGGGTTCACGTTGTTGGCGCGCACCGTCGTCGCCGGAACCCGGTGCGGGTACGGCCGACGACGGTCGGTAGATGTGGTAGCCGGGCGGGGCCAACGGCCGGTCGCCACCGCCCGAGTTCCCGGTCTGTGCGGCTGCCGCCGTCGCCGGTTCGGTGATCCCGGACCGGTTCCCGGCTTCCGTCGCGGCCGTGGCCCGCTGCCGTTCGGCCTCGTCCCGGGCCTGTTGTTCGGCGGCCCGCTGTTCGGCGGCGGCCTGTTCCTCGGCGGCTTCCTGTTCGGCGTCGGGGATGGCCCGCCCGTGCAGCCGTTCCCCGCGCAGCCGGCCGGCGACCACCACCGCGCGTACGGCGGAGAGCGTGGCGAGCCCGCTCAGCACGGCGATGCCGACCCGGCCGTCGAACGGGATCAGGCCGATCGCGCCACCGGCCACGAAGGCCAGCATCAGCGCCGTCTCGGAGTGGGCGAACGCGCTCGCCCGTGATCGTTCCCGGACCCGTTCCTGGATCGAGGCGTCGACGGCGAGCTTGGCGATCCCGCTGACCAGGGCGGTGACCAGGCAGAGCAGGGCGACCGTGAGCAGCGAGAACTCGACCGTGGTCAGCACCGCCAGAGCGGCGACGATGACCAGGCCGCTGGACTGGATGGCGGTCGGCCGGTGGATGCGCAGCCGGGTGCCGAGCGCGGTGGCCAGGAAGGTCCCGACCACCAGTGCCCCGCCGACCAGACCCAGTGCGGCCTGGTCGGAGAGGTTCCGCCCGAGGACGACGGTGGTCACGTCGCCGCTCTTGATCGCGAAGGCGAGGAAGAGCAGGAGGAAGCCGTACAGGCCGCGCAGGGTGGCGCCGCCGACCAGGGTGCCGATCACCAGCCGACCGCCCGGACCGCCGCTGAGCGCCCCGGTGCCGTTGCCCCGCCAGATGCCGCGCCACGCCCGGGGCACCGCCTCCGGCGGCTCGGAGTCGGCGCGTGGCGGCAGCCGGAGCGCGATCACCATCCCGACCAGGAAGATCACCGAGGCGACCCGGAGCGGCCACTGTGGACCGAGCCAGAACGCGGCCAGGCCCAGCGGGGCCACCACGGCGCCGGCGATGGTGCCGTAGACGCTGGCCCGTGCTCCCGCCTGGGACAGGCCGATCCCCGCGGGCAGCAGCCGGGGTACGGCGGCCGACCGGGCCACCCCGTACGCGCGGGAGAGGGCCAGTACGCCGAACGCGGCGGGGTAGAGGCCGAACCCGTGGATGTAGTCGGAGATCAACCAGGCCAGGAAGGCGCGGCCGAGCATGGTGGCGGCGAGGGCGTACCGGCGGCCGTGCCGGAAGTGGTCGAGCAGCGGGCCGACCACGGGGGCGAGCAGCGCGAACGGGACCATGGTGATCAGCAGGTAGAGGGCGACCTTGCCCCGCGCCTCGCCGAGCGGGGCGTTGAAGAAGATCGTTCCGGCCAGCCCGATCGTGATCAGTACGTCCCCGGCACACGAGACGGCGTGCAGGTCGAACAGGCGCACCATGCCGGTCTCGCCGCCGGCGCCCCTGGTCCGTACCCGCCCGGCGCCTCGGGTGATCCAGGCGCCGCCCCGGAATGTCCCGCGCAGGACCGCGCGGGTGCCCCGGATCGTCCTACCGAGGGCACGCCCGAGGAACGACCCCTTGGGGCGGTTGAACAGCGGCATGTGCACCATCCTCGCCCATCCGGCGCACGCCCGGAGGATGTGGCGCGAGAACGTGTACGGGGAGTCCCTGCCGCCAGGCTGACGGGATAGGGAAGAATGAGCATGTGACCAGGACCGTCGGCGCTCGCGCAGCCCGTCTCGACCAGGTTTGTGCCGCTGCCGTTGAGGTGGCGCGGGCCGGCATCACCGAGGTGGAGCCGACCGACGTCGGCGATCACCTGGAGGTGGTTGCCGAGGGTGAACGCCTGGTTACCCATTTCTTCGAATGTCTGCTCGACGGCTACCGGGGTTGGCGTTGGGCGGTGACCGTCACCCGGGTCTCGCGCAGCAAGCAGGTGACCATCTGCGAGACGGTCCTGCTGCCCGGCCCGGACGCCCTGCTGGCGCCGAGCTGGCTGCCCTGGCAGGAACGGCTCCAGCCGGGTGACCTGGGTGTTGGTGACCTGCTCCCGGCCCCGGCCGACGACGACCGGCTCGTACCCGGTTACGTCCTCTCCGACGACCCGGCGGTCGAGGAGACCGTCTGGGAACTCGGGCTCGGCCGGTCCCGGGTGATGTCCAAGGAGGGCCGGGAGGAGACCGCGCAGCGCTGGTACGACGGCGACCACGGCCCGACCGCGCCGATCTCCGCCGCCGCTCCCCGTACCGCCCGGTGCGGGACGTGCGGCTTCTACCTGCCCCTGGCCGGCGCCATGCGTCAGGCCTTCGGTGTCTGCGGCAACTTCTACGCCCCCGACGACGGCCGGGCGGTCAGCGCCGACCACGGGTGCGGGGCCCATTCGGAGACCATGCTCGACACGGTCGAGACGCCGGTGGACGAGCTGCCGACGATCTACGACGACAACGAGGTCGAGGCGGTCTCGGTGAGCCGGGCGCCCGGTTCGGTGGCCAGCGAGGAGCCCGCCGAGCCGTACGGCCACGGCTGACCGGACCGGGTGCCGGTCAGTGCTGCTGGCCGGCCCGGCGGCGACGGCGGTTGGCGTCGTGCCGCAGCATCACGGCCAGTCCGGGGAAGCCGACCAGGAAGCCGGCGAGGCAGGTCCAGAGCCAGTCCCGGTGACCGTGCTCGGTCAGCCAGTCGTTGAAGAAGATCAGCAGAACCAGCCCGACCACCGCCCAGATCACGATGCCGCCGACGGCGAACGGGACCATCGGTGGGTCGAGCGGCTCCGGCCGCGGTTGCTGCTGCTCCGGCACGTGATCAGCGTACCCGTGGGCAGGGATCGAACTTCGTAACCGGAACGTACTTTCCCGGTAACCGGTCGTCTGGGACGATGCGCGGATCAAACCCCCTTGATCGCTGCATGCGAGGTACCCATATGACGACCACCTCCACGGAAGCCGGCGCGCCGCCGGCGACCACACCCCCACCCAACGGCTTCGACCGGTACTTCGAGATCTCCGCCCGTGGCTCGACGATCAGTCGTGAGATCCGGGGCGGACTCGCCACCTTCTTCACGATGGCCTACATCGTGGTGCTCAACCCGCTGATCCTCGGCAACGCGGTCGACGGGGACGGGCAACGGCTGGCCATTCCGGCGGTGGCCGCCGCAACCGCCCTGGTCGCCGGGGTGATGACGATCCTGATGGGGGTGGTCGGCCGGTTCCCGCTCGCCCTGGCCGCCGGCCTCGGCGTGAACGCCCTGGTCGCGTACGAGATCGCCCCGCAGATGACCTGGGCCGACGCGATGGGCCTGGTGGTGATCGAGGGTGTGATCATCGCGATCCTGGTGCTGACCGGCTTGCGTACGGCCGTGTTCCACTCGGTGCCGACCCAGCTCAAGACCGCGATCGGGGTGGGCATCGGCCTGTTCCTGACCATCATCGGGCTGGTCGACGCCGGGTTCGTCCGGCGGATCCCGGACGCCGCCGGCACCACCGTCCCGGTCGGCCTGGGCATCAACGGCAAGCTGGTCACCTGGCCGGCGCTGGTCTTCGTGCTCGGTCTGCTGATCACCCTGGTACTGGTGGTACGCAAGGTGCGGGGCGCGATCCTGATCGGCATCGTCGCCTCGACCGTGCTGGCTCTCGTGGTGGAGGCGATCGCCAACGTCGGCCCGTCGTTCGTCGACGGCAAGCCGAACCCCTCGGGTTGGTCGCTGAACGTGCCGGAGTTGCCGTCCACCGTGCTGGACACCCCCGACCTCTCCCTGCTGGGCAACTTCAACGTGCTCGGCTCGTGGTCGACCGCCGGTTGGCTGGTCGCGCTGATGTTCGTCTTCACCCTCCTGGTCACCGACTTCTTCGACACCATGGGCACGATGGTGGCGGTCGCGCAGGAGGGCGACCTGCTGGACGAGAACCAGACACCCCCGCGTACGCGGGAGATCCTGCTGGTCGACTCGATCGCGGCGGCGGCCGGCGGGGCGGCGAGCACGTCGAGCAACACCTCGTACATCGAGAGCGCGGCCGGGGTGGCGGAGGGTGCCCGTACCGGGGTGGCGAACCTGGTCACCGGCGCGCTGTTCCTGCTGGCCATGTTCCTGGCCCCGCTGGTCGTGGTGGTGCCGTTCGAGGCCGCCTCGACCGCGCTGGTGGTGGTCGGCTTCCTGATGATGACCGGCGTACGGAGCATCGACTGGACCGACTACGAGATCGCCGTACCGGCCTTCCTGACCATCGTGCTGATGCCGTTCACGTACTCGATCTCGAACGGGATCGGCGCGGGGGTGATCACCTTCGTGGTACTGAAGCTGGCCCGGGGCAAGGCCCGCGAGGTGCACCCGCTTTTGTACGGCGTGGCCGTGCTCTTCGTCCTGTACTTCCTGCGTGGCCCGATCGAGACGCTGATCGGCTGACCGGTCGCGGGTACCTGGCACGGGCGGGGGAAACTGGTGGTCACCGGGTCCCCCGCCCGTTCGCGGGTTCGGTGACCGTGGTCATAACAGTGGTCGTTAGCAAGGCTTATTAGTTAGGCTAACTATCGTGACGGAGCGGACGGTGATGGCGCAACGTGTGCCACCTGCGCAGCTGGCAAGTTTGCTGCGCGATGCGATCACCCGGCTCAATCGACGGGTCCGGCAGTCCCGGCCGGTCGGTGAACTGACGCTGACCCAGTTGTCCGCCCTGACCAGCCTCGAGCTGGCGGGTGCGCTGAGTCCGCGTGAGTTGGCCGACACCGAACGGGTGCAGCCACCGACGATGACCAAGATCGTCGCGAAGCTGGAGGAGCGTGGCCTGGTACGCCGCACTCCCCATCCGACCGACGGACGACAGGTCATTCTCTCGACGACCGAGTCCGGCCGCGCG
Organism: Micromonospora sp. NPDC004704; assembly: GCF_053601675.1. Taxonomy (NCBI): domain Bacteria; kingdom Bacillati; phylum Actinomycetota; class Actinomycetes; order Micromonosporales; family Micromonosporaceae; genus Micromonospora; species Micromonospora sp. NPDC004704. The sequence goes on from NZ_JBSGCD010000007.1 coordinate 136,117, forward strand.
GTGTTCGCCGATTTCGAGCGGGCCCGCAACGAGTGGCTGGGCCACCGGCTCGCCGAGCTGACCCCGGAGGAACGGGAAACGCTGCGGCTGGCCGCGGCGATCCTGCAGAAGGTGGCTCGCGCCTGATCGGCGCCGCTCACCGGGTCCGCTTCGTCCGCTGTGGATGACGCGTACGACCCGAGGAGGCGCACCCCGAGTGCGGGCAAAACTAGGTACCACCTTCCAGTCCCTGCAGGTTCGAAACTACCGGCTGTTCGCGATCGGTCAGCTCACCAAGCTGATCGGCGTGTGGATGATGTTCACCGCGCAGGACTGGCTCGTACTCGACCTCTCCGACAACTCGGCGACCGCGCTCGGCTGGGTCACCGCGCTGCAGTTCACCCCCGTACTGCTGCTCACGCTCTTCTCCGGCCGCCTGGCCGACCGGTACGACAAGCGCCTGCTGCTCTTCATCGCCAACGCCGCCTGGTGCGTGCTGGCGCTGGGCATGAGCCTGCTGGTGGTCACCGGAGTGATCGAGCTCTGGCACGTCTTCGTCTTCGCCGCCCTGCTCGGTACGGCGAACGCGGTCGAGACGCCGGTACGCCAGTCCTTCGTCTCCGAACTCGTCGGCACCCCGCTGCTGCCGAACGCGCTCTCCCTCTCCGCCGCGACCTTCAACTCCGCGCGGATCATCGGCCCGGCCGTCGCCGGTGTGGCGATCGCCCTCTTCGACGTCGGACCGGTCTTCCTGATCAGCGTCTTCGGCGCGCTCGCCCCGCTGATCGGCCTGGTCCGGATGCGCGGCGAGGAACTGCACCGCGAAGCCCTGCCGCCGATGGACGAACGCGCCCCCGCCAAGGTCATCGACGGCCTCCGGTACGTCCGGGTCCGGCCCGACCTGGTGCTCCCGATGGTGCTCATGTCGGTGATGGGGATGACCCTGTTCAACTTCCAGATCACCCTGGCCGCGCTCGCCAAGACCGTCTTCAACACCGGGGCGGCCTCGTTCGGGCTGTTCACCACGGCACTGGCCGTCGGCGCGCTCGGCGGCGCCCTGGCCGGCAGCGGCCGGCGTAGCCGCCCGTCGGTCTGGGTGGTCCTCGGTGCCGCCGTGGCCTGCGCCATCGCCGGCACCCTGGTCGGGGTGGCGACCACGTACTGGCTGGTCCTGGTGCTGCTGGTGCCGGCCGGCTTCCTGATGGTCTACTTCGCCCAGGCGTCCAACCAGCGGGTCCAGCTCGGTGTCGACGCCGCGTTCCGGGGCCGGGTGATGGCCCTGTGGGTGCTGGTCTTCCTCGGCACCAACCCGGTCGGTGCACCGGTGATCGGGTGGGTCGCCGAGCACGCCGGTGCCAACGCCGCGATCTGGATCGGCGGGCTCATCTCGCTGGCCGCCGCCCTGCTCGCCGTGCTCTGGCAGCTGCGCCACGACGGCTCCCGGCTCCGGCTGCGGATCGCCCCGCTGCCCCGTTTCTACGTCGTACCCGCCGACGCCAACTGATCGGGGAAGGGCCCCCGGTTCCCGAATTCCGGACCGGAAGGGGCCCTTCCCGACCGTGATGGTGGTGGGAACTGTCGTAGGTGTCTGATTGGTTGGTGTGATGGAAACGTCGCGGTTCGGCGCGGCAACCCGGTAGCGACCCGGCTCACTTTGCAAATCGGTGGCGTGCCCCGATCGTGGGGCCTAGCGTCGGAGGATGGCCGTCGTGCAGGTTTTCGTGCTGGCCCTGGCACTCCTGTCACTGGTCTGCCTTCCGGCGCTGGTCGCCGGGGTCCTCTTCGCCGACGAACTGGTCACCTGGCTGGCGGCTGAGGCGGTCAACCGGCGTACCGGACGGCGGCAGCGGCGCGAACTCGACCGCCTCGACCGTACGTTCCGGGCCGGGGCGGGGCGGCATCACCTCGATCCGTCCGAGTTGGACCGGCCGGGCGGGCCCGCGATCGAGCAGGTCGCCGCCGATCTTCGCCGGCTCGGCGGGCAGCGGCTGGGACGGCCGCCCCGGTCCCGGTCGGCGCACGGCGAGCTGCTGCGGGCGTACGACGAGCAGTTGCGGGTGGCCAGCCGCTACCTGGGGGTGGCCGAGCACCTGGCGGACCTCGACGGGCTGGACCGGGAGATCGAGCGGGTACGGGTCGAGGGCGAGTTGCAGGCCGCCGGTCTGGTCCTGTCCACCGCCGACCGACCCTTCCGGCCATGAGCGCGCCGGCACCGAGCGGGGTGCGCCGGTGCGCCTGTTCGTAGCGATCTACCCGTCGCCGGAGGCGTTGGCCGACCTGACCGGGGAACTGGCCCGGCTGCGGGTCGGTACGGCACACGCGTCCGGTGTCGACGTACGGCTGACCCCGCCGGACAACCTGCACCTGACCGTGGTCTTCATCGGCGAGGTGGCCGACACCCGGCTACCCGAGGTGCGGTCGGCGCTGGACCGGGCGGCCCGGACCTGGCGGCCTCCGCTCGGCACCGACGGCTCGGTGGAGGTCGTCGGCGTACCCCGGTTGTCGCTGGGCGGGGGCGGTCTGTTCGGGGCGGCGCCGGACACCGTGCTCTGGGTGGGGGTGCGCGGGGACGTCGACGCCCTGCACGCGGTGAGCCTGGCCACCCGACGGGAACTCGCCACCATCGGGCTGTCGTCCGACCTCCGGCCGTACGTCCCGCACCTCACCCTGGCCCGGCCGGGAAGGCGGGTCCCCCCTGAGGCCGTCGAGGCGGACCGGGCGGTGCTGGACGGCTACCTCGGCCCGACCTGGCCGGTGACCGAGATGGTGCTGGTACGCAGCCACCCCGGCCCCCGGCCGGTCTACGAACGCCTGGCGGCCTGGTCGCTGTAGGGCCAGGCCACCGTGGGAGTCGTTACCAGGCCCAGGCCTCCGGGCCGGCGCCGCCCTTGCCGACCGGCGGGAACAGCTCGTCCAGCCGGGCCAGGGTCTCCTCGGAGAGGTCGACCTCCAGCGCACCGAGGCTCGCGTCGAGCTGCTGCACGGTACGCGGCCCGATGATCGGCGAGGTCACCCCGGGACGGGAGAGCAGCCAGCCGAGCGCGACGTCGGCCGGGTCGCTGCCCAGGTCCGCACAGAGCTTCTCGTACGCCTCGATGGTCGTACGGTGCTGGGCCAGGACATCGGTGACCCGCTCGGCCCTGGACCGCTCGGCCCCACCCTCGGCCAGCTTGCGGATCGCCCCGCTGAGCAGCCCGCCCTGCAACGGCGACCAGGGGATGATCCCGATGCCGTAGTGCTGGGCCGCGGGGATGACCTCGAGTTCGACCGCCCGGGTGAACAGGTTGTAGATGCTCTGCTCGGAGACCAGCCCGAGGAAGTGCCGCCGGGCGGCCGATTCCTGGGCGGCGGCCAGGTGCCACCCGGCGAAGTTCGACGAGCCGACGTACTGCACCTTGCCCTGGGCGACCAGGGTCTCCATCGCCTGCCAGATCTCCTCCCACGGGGTGGTGCGATCCACGTGGTGCATCTGGAACAGGTCGATCCAGTCGGTCTGGAGCCGGCGCAGCGACTCCTCGCAGGAGCGGATGATGTGCCGGGCGGAGAGCCCGCGCTCGTTGGGCCAGTCACCCATCCGGCCGTAGACCTTGGTGGCCAGCACGATCCTGTCCCGTCGGCCGTCACCCTGGGCCAACCAGCGACCGATGATCTGCTCGGTCCAGCCCTCGCCGAGCCGCTGACCGTAGACGTTCGCGGTGTCGAAGAAGTTGATGCCGTGCTCCAGCGCCCGATCCATGATCTCGAAGCTGTCGGGTTCGCTGGTTTGTGGCCCGAAGTTCATCGTGCCCAGGCAGAGGCGGCTCACGGACAGGCCGGTACGGCCGAGTGTCGTGTATTCCATCTCCCTACCCTGCCACGCGCCAACGGTAGATGTCGATCAAGAAGATCGGCGCGCAGCGGGGAGGGCGGTCAGGAGGTTTCGCGTTGTGCGGGACCGCTGCCGAACAGGACGTCGTCCCAGCTCGGGAGCCGCTTGCGGGGCTTGCCGGACTGGTCGGTGGTCTCGTTCGTGGCCGCCGGTGCGGTGGTCCGACGGGGCCGGAGCACCGCCAGCGACGGTACCGCGGGGACCTCCTTGGGCAGGTCCGCGTCGTCGTCGAAGGCCGAACCCTGGCCCCCGCCGAGCAGTGCCGCGGCACCACCGGCGACCGGCCGTGGCCGGGGCGCCTCGTAGTTGGTGTGGGCGGCGGGGGAGACCGGTTCGAGCCCGCGACCGGCGCTCGACCCGAGTGGACGGTCGAGCGAGGCGAGCAGCGCGTCCCGACCGGCCCGGATCGGGTCCCGGGTCGGGCGGGGGGCGTGCTGGTCGCCGGTGGCGGCCGGCAGACCGTGCCCACCACGGGTCGGCTCGACCCGCGTCGGGCCGGGCAGCCCGTGTCCGCCCCGCTCCGGCGACGGCTCCTGGCCGAGGATCGGCGTCGGCCGCTCGGCGCACAGGTATTGCGCCATGTCGTCGTGCGGGGACACCATCTGCCGGGTCTTGTCGAGGTCCCAGACGGCCTGGGCGGTGGCCTTGCCGGACGGCCAGCTCGCGATGATCCGCCAGGTGCCGTCGTCGCGGCGGTACGCGTCCCAGGAGATCTTCTCGGTGTCGATGCTGTGCTGGGCCAACCGGCCGTCGACCACCTCGGCGAGCGGAACGCTCTTCTCCGAGTTCTTCAGCCGGGTACGCCGCGCGTGCTGGGCGACCATCGCCCGCTCCTGCAGGACCGGGCCGGCGTAACGCAGCACCCGGTCGACCGGGACCCCGGCGATCCGGGCGACGTCCTCGGCGGACTCGCCGGCGCGGATCCGGGCCTGGATGTCCCGTGGCGACAGTGAGGCCACCGGGTCCTGTGCCGGGGAGACCACCGTCAGGGGAGTGCCACCCGGTTCGGCGTGCAGAACCGTGGCAACCCGCTCGTCGATGGGGAGCGCGAGCAGGCGGCCCACCTCGTCGGCGAGCACCAAAGCCTGGCCGTCCTCGGAGAGGGCGACGAAGCGTACCGGTCGCATCGCGTTGCCTCCGTCCCGCTTGCTCGGCCCACGCCACGAGCCAGCCACCCGGGCGTCCTCGCCACACGGTACGCCGGTCCGCCCGCGCGTGGGGGATGCCACGCCCGCATGTCGTGGGTGAGCTGCACGAATGATCAATGAACACCCCGTGCAGCCGGGCATCCGACACCCGCCCCGCCGACCGGGTGGCCCGGACGCGTTCGTAGGGTACGCGTCCGGGCACTCCGGGTTGGACCACGGGAACCGTCGGCGGGGGTCCGGCGGATGCTAGAGCGCGGCGACCACGTGGTCGATGCAGGCGGTCAGCGCCTCCACGTCGGCCGGCTCGACCGCCGGGTAGAGCGCCACCCGGAGCTGGTTGCGGCCCAGCTTCCGGTACGGCTCGGTGTCCACGATCCCATTGGCCCGCAACACCTTCGCGATCGCGGCGGCGTCCACCCGATCGGTGAAGTCGATCGTGGCGACCACGTTCGAGCGCAGCGCCGGGTCGATCACGTACGGTGTCGCCACTTCGGAGCGTTCGGCCCAGCCGTACACGATGGCGGCGCTCTCGGCGGTGCGCTTGGCCGCCCAGGCCAACCCGCCCTGCTTGTTCATCCAGTCGGTCTGCTCCGCGGCCAGGAAGATGGTCGCCAGCGCCGGGGTGTTGTAGGTCTGCTCCAGCCGGGAGTTGTCGACCGCGGTGACCAGGTCGAGGAAGGCCGGGATGTAGCGCCCCGACTCCTTGATCTCGGTGGCGCGGGCCAGCGCGGCCGGGGACATCAGCGCGATCCAGATGCCGCCGTCGGAGGCGAAGCACTTCTGCGGGGCGAAGTAGTAGACGTCGGTCTCGCGTACGTCGACGTCGAGCCCGCCCGCGCCGGAGGTCGCGTCGACCAGCAGCAGCGAGTCCGGGTCGGCGCCGGCCACCCGGCGGACCGGCACCGCCACGCCGGTCGAGGTCTCGTTCTGCGGGGTGGCGTAGACGTCCACACCGGCCTCGGCGACCAGCGCCGGAGCGGAGCCGGCCTCGGCCTTGCGTACGGTCGGCGTACCGAGGAACGGTGCGTCACCGACCGCCTTGGCGAACTTGGCGCCGAACTCGCCGAAGTTGGCGAACTGCGCCCGGTCGCGGACCAGACCGAAGGTGGCGACGTCCCAGAAGGCGGTGGTGCCGCCGTTGCTGAGGACGACCTCGTATCCCTCGGGCAGGGAGAAGAAGTCGGCGAGGCCCTGGCGCAGCCGGGCGACCTGGTCGCGTACGGTCCGCTGCCGGTGGGAGGTGCCGAGGAACGTCGTCGCCACGTCGGCGAGCGCGGAGACGGCCGCCGGGCGGATCTTGGACGGGCCGGCACCGAACCGGCCGTCGGCGGGTTTCAACTCGTCGGGGATCCTGATGGTCGATGGGTCAGCCACGGTTATCGACGATCCTTCCGATGGGCCGGCGCGGCCCGGGACCTGGGATGCGGGGACTCCGGGCGCGCGGGCAGCGGGGGCGCCGCGAGCCGGATCCATGGATGTCCGGCGACGCTGCCGAGCCCTCATCCTCGCACTACCCGAGCCCCTGACCCGGTGCAGTCCCACCGCCCCGGTGAGTCGTCCGCCACAGCCGTGGGGCGGAAACGGCGGTGGCCCACCCGACCGGAGTCGGATGGGCCACCAGCGTGGTCGGGATCACACGTTGTGGACGACCGCGTCCCAGCCCTCGACGTCGGCCGGCTTGCGGGTGCCCGGACCGGTGTAACGGGCGGCCGGGCGGACCAGCCGGCCGAGCTTCTTCTGCTCCAGGATGTGCGCGCTCCACCCGCCCATCCGGGCACAGGTGAACATCGAGGTGAACATGTGCGCCGGCACCTCGGCGAAGTCGAGCACGACCGCGGACCAGAACTCGACGTTGGTGGCGAGCACCCGGTCCGGCTTGCGGGCCTGCAACTCGGCGAGGGCGGCCTTTTCCAGCGCCTCGGCGATCTCGAACCGGGGGGCGCCCAGTTCCTTGGCGGTACGCCGCAGCACGCGCGCCCGCGGGTCCTCGGCCCGGTAGATCCGGTGGCCGAAGCCCATCAGCCGCTCGCCCCGGTCGAGTACGCCCTTGACGTACCCCTCGGCGTCGCCGCTGCGCTCCACCGCCTCGATCATGTGCAGCACCCGGGACGGCGCACCGCCGTGCAGCGGGCCGGACAGCGCACCGATGCCGGAGGAGATGCAGGCCGCCGCGTCGGCGCCGGTGGAGGCGACGATCCGGGCGGTGAAGGTGGAGGCGTTCAGGCCGTGCTCGGCGGCGGAGATGAAGTACGCGTCGACCGCCTTGACGTGCCGGGGGTCCGGCTCGCCGCGCCAGCGCTTCATGAACCGTTCGACGATCGTCTGGGCCTTGTCGATCTCCTTCTGCGGCACCGCCGGCAGGCCCAGGCCACGGGCCGACTGGGCGACGAAGGAGAGGGCGGTGACGGAGACCCGGGCGAGGTCCTCGCGTACCTGCTCGTCCTTGATGTCGAGGAGCTGGTCGAGACCCCAGTACGGGGCGAGCATCGCGACCGCGGACTGTACGTCCACCCGGATGTCGCCGGAGTGCACCGGCACCGGGAACGGCTCGGCCGGCGGCAGGCCGGGGCCGAACCGGCCGTCCACCAGCAACGCCCACACGTTGCCGAAGGAGACCTGTCCGATCAGATCCTCGATGTCAACGCCTCGATAGCGCAGCGAGCCGCCCTCTTTGTCGGGCTCGGCAATCTCGGTCTCGAAGGCGATCACGCCTTCCAGCCCCGGCTTGAAGTCGGACATTTCGCTCTCCTGGATCTGCATCGTCCGTACACCCGGGGCTCATCGGCGTAACCGGAGCTCCTTAGGCGACCCTCAGGGATGTATTTCGTGCCATCTTGCCTGGTGAGTAACTAACTTTGCGACCCGAACGGGTTGTGCTACGCACAACACAGGTGTGGCCGGGAACCCGGCGCGGATTCATCGACTGCCGGCAAATTACCTGGCCGGTGCCGGTTCGCGCAGGTCGTAGCGGGTGCAGCAAGATGGCGGGGTGACGGGAGACACAGTTCCACCAGCGGGTATTCGCCGCGATTATTCCGGCGAACGCGGCCTGCACCGCGCCGATCTGGCCCCGGACTGGTTCACCCAGTTCGACCGCTGGTTCGCCGATGCGGTCGCCGCCGGCCTGCCCGAGCCGAACGCGATGGTGGTCGCCACCGCGGATGCCGCCGGTCGGCCGAGCGGGCGGACCGTACTGCTCAAGGGGTACGACGAGCGCGGGTTGGTGTTCTTCACCAACTACGGGTCGCGCAAGGGCCTCGAAGCGTTCGCGAACCCGTACGCGAGCCTGGTTTTTCCGTGGTTCCCGATGCAACGCCAGGTGGTGGTCTGCGGGGCGGTGGAGCCGGTGGACCGGGCCGAGACCGAGGCGTACTTCGACAGCCGGCCGCGCGGTTCCCGGCTCGGGGCGTGGGCGAGCCCACAGTCGCAGGTTCTCCCGGACCGGGAGACCCTCGACGCCGGCTACCGGGAGGTTGTGGACCGGTTCGGCGACGATGACCCGATTCCACCGCCGCCGAACTGGGGCGGCCTGCGGGTGCTGCCGGAGACGGTGGAGTTCTGGCAGGGACGGACCAGCAGGCTGCACGATCGGCTGCGCTACCGTCGAGGCGACGAACAGGGGTGGATCATCGAACGACTGGCACCATGAGTTCAGCGCTCGCGGCGGACAAGAACGAGAAGACACCGTCGCGGTGGGCGATCGACGTACGCCCGCTCCGGGTGCCCGCGTACCGCCGGTTGTGGATCGGCAACGGCGTGTCGATGTACGGCATGCAGTTCACGGCGGTCGCCGTACCGGTGGAGATGTACAGCCTGACCCACGACTCGCTCTGGGTCGGCCTGCTCGGGCTCGCCACCCTGGTGCCGTTGGTGATCTTCGGCATCTGGGGCGGAGCCGTCGCCGACCTGGTCGACCGGCGCAAGCTGCTGCTGGTCAGCACCACCCTGCTCTGGGCCACCACCCTCGGCCTGCTGCTCCAGGCGGTGTTCCGGGTGGGCAGTCCGGTGCTGCTGCTCGCCCTGGTCGCGGTCCAGTCGGCCGCGTTCGGGATCAGCTCACCGGCCCGCCAGGCGATCATCACCCGGCTGGTGCCGACCCGGCTGGTGCCGGCCGCGTTGACCCTCGGCTTCACCACCTCGCAGGCCGCCGGGGTGGCCGGGCCGCTCACCGCCGGCCTGATCTTCTCCGCCTGGGCCCCGGCGACCGGCCTGCCGCTGGCGTACGGGGTGGACGCGGTGCTGTTCACCGTCTCGCTCTGGGCCACCTACCGGCTGCCCTCGCTGGCGCCCCTGGTCGAGGACGCGACCGAGGGTGACGCCGCCGCGCCGCCCGCCCGCCGGTCCGGCCTGCGCACCATCGCGGACGGCTTCCACTACCTGGCCACCACGCCCCTGCTCCTGCTCTCCTTCGCCATCGACCTGATCGCGATGGTCCTGGCCATGCCCCGCAGCCTCTTCCCCGAGGTGGCCGAGGAACGGTTCGGCGGCGGTGCGGCGATCGGCCTGCTCTACAGCGCGATCGCGATCGGATCGGTGCTCGGCGGGCTCACCTCGGGCTGGATCGGGCGGATCCAGCGCCAGGGCCTCGCCCTGGTTGTCGCGGTGGTCGGTTGGGGGATCAGCATCGCGCTGGCCGGTCTGGCGCACCAGCTCTGGCTGGTGGTCGGGCTGCTCGCCCTGGCCGGCGCCGCCGACCTGGTCAGCTCGGTGTTCCGGCAGTCGATGCTGCAGGTCTACGTGCCGGACCGGATGCGCGGCCGGTTGCAGGGTGTCAACATCACCGTGGTGGCCGGTGGGCCCCGGCTCGGTGACCTGCGGGCCGGGCTGATGGCCTCGTCGCTCGGGGTCGGGTTCGCCTGGGTCGGCGGTGGGCTGGCGGTTGTCGTGCTGGCCCCGCTGCTCGCGCTCGCCTTCCCGGCCCTGCTGCGCTACCGGGCCCCGGCCACCCCGGCGGACTGACTCGCTGGTGGCCGGGTCGGCGGGTGACCGGGCGGTGGCCGGGGACAACCGATATCGTCCCGGCATGGACAACGTCGAGACCGGGCCCCGCCCGCTGTCCGGAACACAGTGGACGATCACGGGTGGCGACCAGCAGGCCGTCGTGGTGGAGGTGGGCGGTGGACTGCGCGCCTACCGGGTGGGCGGGGTGGACTACCTCGACGGGTACGCCGACGACGAGGTCTCGCCGGGCAGTGCCGGACAGGTGCTCGCCCCGTGGCCGAACCGGATCCGGGACGGCCGGTACAGCTTCGGCGGGCGGGCGTACCAGCTCTCGCTGACCGAGCCGGACAAGCACACCGCGATCCACGGGCTGGTCAACTGGCTGCCCTGGCACCTGGTCGAGCAGGCCCCGGACGCGATCACGGTCGCCTGTGAGCTGCCGCCCCAGATCGGCTACCCGTGGCCGTTGCGGCTGAGCACCCGGTGGTCGATCGGCCCGGACGGGCTTCGCGCCGAGCACGAGGTGACCAACCTGGGCGCGCAGGAGTGCCCGTTCGGGCTCTCCGTGCATCCGTACTTCCGGCTGCCGGGGGTGCCGGTCGAGGAGGTGCGGGTCCGGGTGCCGGGGCGCAGCCGGCTGCTGACCGACGGTCGGCTGCTGCCGATCGGGGCGGTGAAGGTGACCGGCAGTGAGTACGACTTCACCGAGCCCCGGCGGATCGGTGAGGCGGTGCTCGACGTCACCTTCGGCGACATCGACCAGGGGCCGGACGGCTCCAGCGTGACGCTCGCCGGCCCGGTCGGGGAGCCTGCGGTCAGCATCTGGGCGGATCCGGCGTTCGGCTGGTGGCAGGTGTTCACCGGCGACACCCTGATCGGGGACCGGTACCGCCGTTCGGTCGCGGTGGAGCCGATGACCTGCCCGCCGGACGCGTTCCGGTCCGGCCGGGACGTGATCGTGCTGGCACCCGGCGCGACCTGGCGGGCGAGCTGGGGCATCCGCCCTGCCGCCGAATAGGCATCGGGTCGCTCGGATGGAATTCGCGGAGGTCGTACGGCGACGGCGGATGGTGCGCAACTACGACCCGGACCGACCGGTCCCGCCGGAGGTGGTCGACCGACTGCTGGACCACGCGGTACGGGCACCGTCGGCCGGGTTCTCCCAGGGCTGGGGCTTCCTGGTGTTGTCCGACGCCCCGGACCGGGACCGGTTCTGGGGCGCGGCGACTCCGGCGCGGGCGGGGCGGGGGCGGTGGCTCGACGGGATGCGGCGGGCCCCGCTGATCGTGGTCCCGCACGCCAACCGCTCGGCCTACCTGGACCGGTACGCCGAACCGGACAAGGGTTGGGCCGATCGGGACGAGAACCGGTGGCCGGTGCCGTACTGGTATGTCGACACCGGTTTCGCCGCTCTTTTGATGCTGCTCACCGCGGTTGACGAAGGGCTCGGTGCGTGTTTCTTCGGCATCCCGCCGGAGCGGCTTTCGTCGTACCGGGAGGCGTTCGGCGTACCGGAGGAATTTGTTCCCATCGGGGCGATCACCATCGGTTATCGCGCTCCGGACCATCGGTCGCCGTCGTTGGATCGAGGTCGTCGCCCGGTTGAACAGGTCGTGCATCGCGGTCAATGGAGTTGACCGGTTGGTCGGCAGTCGCCGGACGGGCAGTAACGAAATCGACATCCGGGAACAAACCGCAATGTCGTTGTCGGTCGCTAGGCTGACACCGGCCTTCGGTTTGGTGCCGGTGTCACCGGGCGTGGTGAGGCACGGTCAGACTGGCACGGTCGAATGGCAGGGCCGGCTCGGCCACGGGGAGGGGAGCGTACCGTCGTGATCTTCAAAGCGGTTCGGGACGGACGTCCCTACCCGGACCACGAGTTCACCCTGAAGCAGTGGGCGGAGATCCCGCCGCGTCCGATCCGGCTCGACCAGCTCATCACCACCAAGCGGGAGCTGGCTCTGGACAAGCTGCTGGCCGAGGACTCCACCTTCTACGGCGACCTGTTCCCGCACGTCGTGCAGTGGAACAACGGCCTCTACCTGGAGGACGGCCTGCACCGGGCGCTCCGTGCGGCGTTGCAGCAGCGCAACCAGATCCACGCCCGGGTGCTCGTGCTCGGGGCGACCCAGTGAACGCGCCCGCCTCGCCCCTGGACCTGCTCGACCTGGACGCGCTGCTGTCCGAGGAGGAGCGGCAGATCCGTTCGGTCGTACGCCGGCTGGTCGACGACCGGGTCCGCCCGCACGTCGCCGGGTGGTACGAGTCCGGCGAGGCGCCGATCCGCGAGCTGGCGGTCGAGTTCGGCAAACTGGGCCTGCTCGGCATGCACCTGACCGGGTACGGCTGCGCCGGCGCCTCGGCGGTCGCGTACGGGCTGGCCTGTCTGGAGCTCGAGGCGGGCGACTCCGGGCTGCGGTCCCTGGTGTCGGTGCAGGGCTCGCTCGCCATGTACGCCATCTGGCGGTACGGCAGCGAGGAGCAGAAGCAGTCCTGGCTGCCGACGATGGCGACGGGCGAGACGATCGGCTGCTTCGGCCTGACCGAACCCGACCACGGCTCGGATCCGGCCTCGATGGCGACCACCGCCCGCCGCGACGGCACCGACTGGGTGCTGACCGGCACCAAGATGTGGATCACCAACGCCCCGCTGGCCGACCTGGCGGTGGTCTGGGCCCGGACCGACGACGGGGTACGCGGTTTTGTCGTACCGCTGGACAGCGCCGGGGTGACCGCCCGCGAGATCCGGCACAAGATGTCGCTGCGCGCATCCTCCACGGGTGAACTCGTCCTGGACGGGGTAAGGCTGCCGGCAGCGGCCCGGTTGCCGGGGGCGACCGGGTTGAAGGCGCCGCTGTCCTGCCTGACCGAGGCGCGGTTCGGGATCGTCTGGGGTGCGCTCGGCGCGGCCCGGGACTGCCTGGAGGTCGCGCTGGACTACGCGGTCAACCGGACCCAGTTCGGCCGACCGATCGCCGGTTTCCAGCTCACCCAGGCGAAGCTGGCCGACATGGCGGTCGAGTTGCAGAAGGGCAACCTGCTCGCGCTGCACCTGGGTCGGCTTGCCGACAGCGGTGTGCTGCGCCCGGACCAGGTCAGCGTCGGCAAGCTGAACAACGTACGGGAGGCGCTGGCCATCGCCCGGCAGTGCCGGACGATCCTCGGTGCGAACGGGATCAGCGGCGAGTACCCGGTGCTGCGCCATGCCAGCAACCTGGAGACCGTGTTGACCTACGAGGGCACCTCGGAGATCCACCAGTTGGTGATCGGCCAGCGGTTGACCGGAATCGCCGCGTTCAACTGACCGTCCCGTCGGGTACAAGTACGGCAGTGGTCGTGTTGTCGTACCCGACCCGTACCGTTTGTACCAGGCAAACGGTCTGATGAGGACGGTGAGGGCAGATGTCCCGTAGCGGAGATGTCAACGAGCCCACCCGGGAATACCCGGAGTACGCGCAGGGCAAGGCACCGGCGGCGCAGGGCAAGGCGGCACCGACCGCCCCGGCCCCCGATCGCCGCTGGGCCGCCGACGCCGAGGATGCCGACCACCCGGTGGACCACGACCACGGGACGGATCCCACCCAGCCGGAGCCGGTGATCACCACCGCCCCGGCGCGCGGGCGCGGACTGTTCTGGCTGGCCGGCGCGCTCGCCGTGGTTCTGGTTCTGGTCCTCGGCGTACGGGCGACCGGGTTGTGGCCGACCTGGCGGAACCCGTTCGCGCAGGAGACGACCGATCGCAGCCAGCCGCCGTTGCTGAAGTCGATCCAGGACCTGAGTCGGTACGTGGCCGCCGAGGGGAACTTCCAGGTGGTGATCGACCTCCAGCAGGACCGCAAGTACGTCCCCGACTTCCTGCTCAACGAACGTACCCTTTTTGTCGGAGCGGGATCTGTTGAGTCATATGTCGACTTTGCGAAGATTTCCGAGGGTGGAGTGATCGAATCCGCCGATCGGAAGTCGGTGGAGATCCGGTTGCCCGCACCGCAACTCGGCGAGACCAATCTCGATCTGGAGAAGAGCTACGTATTCGCCGAGGATCGGGGGCTGCTCAACCGGCTCGGCGAGGTCTTCGGTGGCGATCCGAACCGGCAGCGCGAGGTCTATCAGAAGGCGGAGGAGAGCATTGCCGCCGCGGCTCGGGACAGCGGACTCGGTGACCGGGCCCAGGAGAACACCCGGAAAATGCTCGAGGGACTGCTGCGCTCACTCGGCTACGAGAAGGTGACCGTCACCTATACCGCTCCCTGAGCGTAGGAGTTCGATGACTCGGTGTCATCCCAGGTCAGCCAGGTATGCCGGGTATTCTCCTAGCGTCCCCTGGTGGCGTCTCAACGCGGGCGGGATGTGGCGGTAGGATCCAGCGGCGTCTTGAGAAGGCGGCCGACGGAGCACCGCGCTGCCCTCGCCGCCGGCCCCTCGCCAATCGACACACCGAGAAATCGAATCGGGAGAAACGCCTGTGGCACTTTCTGTTGCCGGAGACGAGATCGAGGTTACCGTCCTGCTGCCCTGCCTGAACGAGGCAGAGACGTTGGAGATCTGCGTCACCAAAGCTGTCCGGGCTCTGGCCGAACTCGGCGTGGTGGGCGAGGTGCTGGTCAGCGACAACGGGTCCACCGACGGTTCGCAGGAGATCGCCACCCGGGCGGGGGCGCGGGTGTCACACGCCCCCATCCGTGGTTACGGCGGCGCCCTGCTCAACGGCATCGAGCAGGCCCGCGGCAAGTACATCATCATGGGCGACGCGGACGACTCGTACGATCTGTCCGGTCTTGAGCCGTTCATCCGTGAACTGCGCGCCGGGCACGACCTGGTCATGGGCAACCGGTTCCGTGGCGGCATCGCCAAGGGTGCGATGCCGCCGCTGCACCGCTACCTGGGCAACCCGGTGCTGTCCTGGCTGGGGCGCCGGCTGTTCGGGCTGCGCAACGTCGGCGACTTCCACTGCGGCATCCGGGGCTTCAACCGGGACCGCATCCGCGAACTGCAGCTCTGCATGCCGGGCATGGAGTTCGCCTCCGAGCTGGTGGTCCGGGCCGCCCTCAACAAGTACGACATCGTCGAGGTGCCGACCACGCTCCAGAAGGACGGCCGCAGCCGCCCGCCGCACCTGCGTACCTGGCGGGACGGCTGGCGTCACCTGCGCTTCCTGCTGGTCTTCGCCCCCCGCAAGACACTGATCTGGCCGGGGCTGGTGCTGTTCGTGCTCGGTCTGCTCGGCACCGCGACGCTCTCCTTCGGGCCGCTGCAGGTGGCCGGGGTCGGCTTCGACATCAGCACCATGGTCTACACCTGTTTGGCCGTACTGAGCGGTGCGCAACTACTGCTCTTCGGGGTCTTCGCGCTGCTCTACGGGCACACCGAGGGGATCACCAACCAGGACCAGGTGGCCTGGTGGGGCAGGTGGGTACGGTTCGAGACCTGCACCGCCGCCGGGCTGTTCCTGATCCTGCTCGGGCTGGCCGGGTCGATTCTCGCCGTCACCGCCTGGGGAGCCAGCGGCTTCGGTGAGCAGAACCTCGCCGAGACCCTGCGGGTGGTGCTTCCCTCGTCCACGGTGATCGGCCTGGGCGTGACGGTCCTCTTCTCCGGCCTCTTCGCCAGCCTGCTCAACCTGCGCCGGGTCAGCCCGAGCGTGAACGCCGCCGTCACCCCGGTCGACGACGCGCGCACCGACAGCGACCTCGCCTCGGCCCGCGGCTGAGTACGCCGTGACGCTGCAGACCACGCCCGACGGGTCGGCCAAGCCGGCCGGCCCCGCTCGGCCGGACCAGGCCGACGAGTCACCCGAGGCGAACGTGTCAACCGAAGACCGCAACGCGGCCGACTCGACGGCAGCCGTCGAGCCGGCCGGGACCGCCGCGACCACCACCACCACCACCGACGCGCCGGCGACCACGGGTCGCCGGGTGCCGGGCTGGCTGGGCAACGGCGGCACGGTGGCCGTACTCACCTGGCTCGTGGCGACCCCGGTCGCGATCCTCATCCCCCGGCTGATCGACCGGAACCCGTTCTCGGCGGGCGCGTCCACCATCCCGCTCGCGGCGGCGTTCCTGCTGATCATCGCGGTGTTCGTACTGGCCCTGCGCTGGTCCGGCGAGGCGGTAGCCGGGATGGCGGCCGGTCTCGGCGCGGCCTGGACCGTGCTGATGCTCCGGTCGGCACTCAACGGCACCCCGTTCGGCTTCGCCGGACTGGTCGGCGACATGGGCCGGATGTCGGCCTCGGCGGAGCGCTACACCACCACCATCGCCTCCAGCGACACCCTGGTCCACGGGCTTCCGTCGGAGTACCCGCCGTTCTACGCCTGGCTGGTCGGGCGGGCGTCGGTCGTCCTGGACGAGCCGGCCTGGCGACTGCTCGCCGACGCCGAGGTGCTGTTCAGCTCCCTGGCGGTGCTCGCCGCGTTCCTGATGTGGCGCCGGCTGGTCGGGCCGTGGGTGGCCGTGGCCATCTCCGCCCTGACACTGATCACCTGGTCGGACCCGCGCAAGGCGTTCGAGGTAGTGACCCTGGCGATCTTCGTACCGTGGGCGCTGGAGGTCTTCGCCCGTCCGGCCCGGCGCCGGATGCACTGGCTGCCGGCCGGCATCCTCGGCGGATTCATCGTGATCACCTACCAGGCGTGGATGGTCTACGCGGCGATCGGCCTGATCACCCTGATCGTGATCGCCTGGCGGACCGAGCCGGACCGGTGGGCGTACCTGCGTCGGCTGGGCCTGATCGTGCTGGTCTCGTTCGTGGTCGCGTCCTGGTACATCGTGCCGTTCGGCTGGGCCACCCTCACCAAGGGCGGACAGTCGATCTCCGACCTGTACGTCTCCGGCTCGCTGAACTCCGACCTGTTCCCGTTCCTGAACGTCAACCCGATCGGGCTGCTGCAACTGGTCGGTCTGGTCGGCCTGGTGTGGCTGTGGCGCTCGGTCTGGTGGGCCCGGCCGCTGCTCCTGCTGATCATCTCCGCGTACGGCTACCGGGTGCTGTCGATGATCCGGTACGTGCTGACCCAGCACACCGGGTTCATGCACTACACCGCCCGCCTCTACGGGATCCTGTTCACCGTCGCCGGCATCCTCGTGGTCGCCCACCTCGCCCCGATCGTGCTGCGCCGGCTACGGCTGACCCCGCCCCGGCTGGCCGGGTCGGCGCTGCTCGCCGTTGTGCTCGCCTGGACCGCGGCCGGCTTCACCAGCACCTGGATGCCGGAGAGCGGCAGCAAGTACGCGATCATGGCGCACAGCGAACCGCTGCCCGGTGGGGGCTACCCGACCTACGCCCCGAAGGAGGGTCGCCGCCCCGGCTTCCCGATCACCGAGGTCGAGCAGGCGGTCGAACGGGAACTCGGGCCGAAGGCGCAGCCGATCACCCTCGCCACCGACGACCGGGTCTTCTCGTTCCTGCCCTGGCCCGGCTTCATGGACAACGACCGGACCGCCGGCAGCACCCTGTCGCGGTGGGACGACCGGCTGGACGAGGTGGAGAAGCTCGCCTCGACCCGTGATCCGGCGGCGTTCGCGGCCAAGGCGGCGAACGTCGGCGAGTTCGGGCCGATCCAGGTCTTCGTGCTGAGCGAGCAGCCGGACGGCTGGGCCTGGCGCAGCCTGCGGTTCACCCCGGACCAGTTCTCGACCTCGGACTGGACCATCGTCGAGCTGCCGCAGAACGTCGTGGTGGCCATCCGGCGCTGACCGGCGCCCGGGAACACGAGCAGGACCACGAATCGGGGCCGTACCCAGCCGGGTACGGCCCCGATCGGCGTTGCTAGGCGACGTACGCCTGCTGGGCGTTCTCGTTCGGCATGA
The DNA here is from genome assembly GCF_053601675.1 of Micromonospora sp. NPDC004704. Taxonomy (NCBI): domain Bacteria; kingdom Bacillati; phylum Actinomycetota; class Actinomycetes; order Micromonosporales; family Micromonosporaceae; genus Micromonospora; species Micromonospora sp. NPDC004704. The sequence continues at coordinate 153,858 of NZ_JBSGCD010000007.1, forward strand.
TGATCCACAGCGCGATGTAGAGCAGCACCTGCGGGCCGGGCAGGATCACGGAGAGCACGAAGAGGAGCCGGACCACTCCGGTGGAGAGACCGAAGCGGCGGGCCAGCCCGGCGCAGACTCCGGCGATCATCCGGTGGTCCCGGGGTCGTACCAGTTTGCGACTCATGGTCGTCGTCTCCCAACTCTGCGGCCGTCCGCCGCGTCTGTATCCACCGTACGAACCGACATCCACCGACGCCCTCCGCCCTGAGGGCGATTCGGCGCATCCGTACCCGTAGGTGCTTACCCCGGTTGGCCGCCCGGGACGCATGCTTGGGGTGACGGGTAGGCTCGCCGCTCGGTGCTGGCCTGACCCAACGGCAACGGAGCCGGATGCGGCAGCGCGAGCGGCGGGAGGAGGATCGATGATCAGCGTCTTCGATCTGTTCACGGTAGGGATCGGGCCGTCCAGCTCACACACGGTGGGGCCGATGCGGGCGGCGCGTACGTTCGTCACCGGTCTCAAGGCCGACGGACTGCTCGTCGGCACCACCCGGATCCACGCCGAACTCTTCGGTTCGCTCGGCGCCACCGGTCACGGGCACGGCAGCGACCGGGCGGTCCTGCTCGGGCTGGCCGGTGAGGCACCCGAGACCGTGGACCCGGACCGGGTCGACGCGGCGGTGGCCGAGATCCGGGAGACCGGGCGGCTGGCCGTACTCGGTGCGCACACCATCGACTTCGATCCGGCCCGTGACCTGGTGCTGCACCGCCGCCGATCGCTGCCGTTCCACCCGAACGGGATGACCTTCACCGCGTACGACGAGACCGGTGAGGCGGTACGGGACCGGACGTACTACTCGGTCGGCGGCGGTTTTGTGGTCGACGAGGCGGCGGCCGGTGCCGACCGGATCAAGCCGGACCCGACTCGGGTGCCGTACCCGTTCAGCACGGGGGCGGAACTACTCAAGGTGACCGAGGAGACCGGGCTCTCGATCAGCGGGGTGATGTTCGCCAACGAGCGCGCCCGGCGCGGGGCGGACGAGATCCGTACCGGCCTGCTGGAGATCTGGCGGGTGATGCAGGAGTGCGTCGAGCGGGGCAGCCACCGTGACGGGGTGCTACCGGGCGGTCTCAAGGTGCGCCGGCGGGCGGCCGAGCTGCGGCGGTCCCTGGCGACCGAACGCGGGGCCGGCTGGTCGGGGACCGGAGGGTCGGAGGACCCGCTGCGGGTGATGGACTGGGTCACCCTGTTCGCGCTCGCGGTGAACGAGGAGAACGCCTCCGGCGGCCGGGTGGTCACCGCGCCGACCAACGGGGCCGCCGGCATCATCCCGGCGGTGCTGCACTACTACACCCGGTTCGTCGCCACCGCGTCGCCGGACGGTGTGGTCCGTTTCATGCTCGCCGCGGCGGCGATCGGGGTGCTGTTCAAGGAGAACGCCTCGATCTCCGGGGCCGAGGTCGGCTGCCAGGGCGAGGTCGGATCGGCCTGCTCGATGGCGGCGGCCGGGCTGGCCGAGGCACTGGGCGGGACCCCGGCCCAGGTGGAGAACGCGGCCGAGATCGGGATGGAGCACAACCTCGGCCTGACCTGTGACCCGGTCGGCGGGCTGGTGCAGATCCCGTGCATCGAGCGGAACGCGGTGGCGAGCATCAAGGCGATCACCGCGGCCCGGCTGGCGCTGCGCGGGGACGGCGTACACACGGTCTCCCTGGACAAGGTCATCAAGACCATGCGGGAGACCGGTGCGGACATGAAGGTCAAGTACAAGGAGACCGCGCGGGGTGGGCTGGCGGTCAATGTCATCGAGTGCTGAGGGTTGATGGATCCGCGCTCAGCAGCGCTCGCGCAGGCCCGGCACCGCCTACCGAGCGTGCTGACCGACTGCTAACCTATGGCGCGTCAGCGGCCCGCCCTGGCGGGGCCCGCAGCCGCGGTCCGGGTGCCGTGTCCGAGATTCCGGCACGAGACGCGGGAGCACAATAGCTGTTAGGGCGGTCGCGGACGGTGACCGGGAGAGGTCGTCACGTGATCCGTACCGGACGCGTCGGTGGGTCCTTCCGGCGCAGCCGCCCTCGATCATTTTCCGGTTCGGGAAGGCGGCCATGACAACGAGCGTCGCGGGTGTGTGGAGCCATCGCAACGCGCTACGGCTGCTGGTTCGCCGGGACCTGGCGGTCAAGTACCAGCAGTCGTTCCTCGGCTATTTCTGGTCGTTGCTCGAGCCGCTCGCCATGGGGGCCATCTACTGGTTCGTCTTCGGTGTGCTCTACGGCACCAGCAACCACGCCGGCCCGGCGAAGGACTCGTACCCGCTGTTCCTGGTGACCGGCATCTTCGCCTGGATGTGGACGAACTCCGCGATCAGCGAGGCCACCAGTGCGCTGACCGGCCAGGCCCGGTTGATCACCACAATGAAGGTGCCCCGCGAGGTCTTCCCGATCGGGCGGGTGATCGGCCGGTTCGCCGAGTACGTCGCCGGCCTGCCGGTACTGGTCGTGCTCGCCGCGTACTTCGGTGAACTGCACTTCGGCTGGGAACTTCTGTCGCTGCCGCTGGCGGTGCTGTTGCAGACCATCCTGCTCACCGGCGTCGCGCTGCTGCTGTCGTCGCTGAACGTGCTGCTGCGGGACGTGGACCGGCTGATGCGGCTGTTCACCCGGCTGCTCTTCTACGGGACCCCGATCATCTACCCGTTGCAGCTCGTCCAGGAGTCCGGCATGCCGGGCTGGGTGAAGACGATCTACGAGCTGAACCCGCTGGTCGGCATCTTCGAGCTGTTCCGCGCCATCTGGTACCCGTCGGAATTCCCCGACGCCGGACTGCTCGCCACCTCGGTGGTCGGCAGCCTGGTGCTGTTCTTCGGCGGCTGGTGGGTCTTCCGCCGGCTCGAGCCCGCCGTGCTCAAGGAGCTGTAGTGAGCAAGCCGATCATCGAGGCGCACAACCTCGGCATCCAGTTCGTCCGCGGCCGGCGGCGTCAGCTGCGCCTGCGGGAGATGTTCATCCACCGGGGCGGGCGGCAGCCGAAGGCGAACGAGTTCTGGCCGCTGCGCAACGTGTCGTTCGAGGTACAGGCGGGTGACGCGGTCGGCGTCATCGGCAAGAACGGCACCGGCAAGAGCACCCTGCTCCGGCTGATCGCCGGGGTGCTGATCCAGGACGAGGGCACGATCGCCGTACGCGGTGAGGTGGCGCCCCTGCTGGAGCTCTCCGCCGGGTTCTCCAACGACCTCACCGGCCGGGAGAACGTGCACCTGGTCGGGTCCCTGCACGGGCTCAGCTCGCAGTACCTGAAGACCCACTTCGACGACATCGTCTCGTTCGCCGGTGATCAGGTGGAGAAGGCGATCGACACCCCGGTACGGCACTACTCGTCCGGTATGAAGGTCCGGCTGGGGTTCTCGGTCATCTCCCACCTGCAACACCCGATCCTGCTGATGGACGAGGTGATGGCGGTCGGCGACACCGAGTTCCGGAAGAAGTGCTACACCACCATCGAGCGGATGCTCGGTGAGGGGCGTTCGCTGGTGCTGGTCTCGCACAACGAGAGCGACCTGACCCGGTTCTGCAACCGGGGGCTCTACTTCAACGCCGGCAAGCTGGAGATCGACGGCACTGTCCGCGAGGCGCTCGACGCGTACAACAACGTGGTCCGGACGTGACGCTGGCCGTCATCCTCACCCGTTCCGCGTACCCCGGTCAGGCCCAGCCGGTCGACGGCGTACCGCCGGTCGACCGGCTGCGCGACCAGTTGGGCCGGGCCGGTGCCCGGCAGGTCGTGGTCACCGCCGACCCGACCGAGGTCGCCACGCTGGCCGAACACGCCACCGAGCCGGTCCTGCTCTGCGCGGACGACCTGGTCGCGCACGCCGCGGTCCTGCGCCACCTCAACACCAGCCCGGTCGGCCCGACCGTGGCGCTGGTGCTGACCGATCCCGCCGCGACCGGTCAGGCGGTGCTCCGGGAGGAACGCGGCCAGGTGGTCGCCGCCGGCCTCGACGCCGGCCGGTTCACCGACGCGACCGGCACCTTCGGCGGGGCGGTCCGGGTCGGGGTCGAGGACCTTCCGGCCCTCGCCGCCGCCGCCCGGCAGGCCGGCCCGGGATCCGCGCCGGACCGGGTGTTCACGGCCCTGACCGGCACCGACGCCACGATCTTCACCCATCGGGTACGCCTGCTCGTCGCCCACCGCGCCACCGACGCCGAGAGCATCAACGAGGCCGTGTCGGCCATCGGCTCGGTCGACGAGGACAAGGCCGAGCTGCGGTTGTCGGTCAAGGAGAAGGACGACTTCTTCACCACGTACTTCGTCAGCACCTGGTCGCCGTACGTCACGAAGTTGTCCGCCCGGGTCGGGCTCGGCCCGACCGGGGTGACCGCGCTGTCGGTGCTGTTCGCCCTGGCCGCCGCCGCCCTGTTCGGGTACGGCGCCCGGTGGGCGGCGGTGCTCGGCGCGATCCTGCTCTACCTCGGCTTCGTCCTCGACTGCGTGGACGGGCAACTGGCCAGGTACACCCGGCAGTTCAGCCCCTGGGGTGGTTGGCTGGACACGATGGCCGACCGGGCGAAGGAGTACGTCGTCTACGCCGGTCTGGCGGTCGGTGTCGACCGGGCCGGACTCGGCAACGGCTGGACGCTGGCGATCGCCGCGCTGACCCTCCAGACGGCCAGGCACATGACCGACACCTGGTACGGCGCCCTGCACGACGAGGCCGCCCGCCGCCCGAATCCGTCCGGGGCGTCCGGTGGAGGGCTCGGTGGCCGGCTCAGCCAGGCATCGAACCGGGTGCAGGCCGACACGGGTTCGCTGTCGTACTGGCTCAAGCGGACCGTTGTTTTCCCGATCGGTGAGCGGTGGGCGCTGATCGCGCTGACCGTGGCCCTGTTCAACCCGCTGGTGAGCCTGGTCGCGGTCCTGGTCTGGGGCGGGCTGGCGGCGGCGTACACGTTGGCGCTGCGTACGGTGCGGGCCCGGTCGATGCGGGTCTCGGTGCTGGGTCGGGTCGACACCGCGCTCTACCGCGACGACGGTCCGATCGCCGGCTGGCTCGGCACCCTCGGCCGCCGGCTGCCCGGCTGGGCCGGACCGCTGCCGCTCGGTGTGCTGGCGGTCGCCGCCAGCGCGACCCTGCTGGGGCTGGCGCTGGCCGGACTGGGTGACACCGGGGTACGCGTCGCGGTGGCCGCGACCGGGTTGGTGGCCGTACTCGCCGCCGGGCTGCCGGCCGGCAGGTCGCACAACCGGCCGCTGGACTGGCTGGTGCCGGCAGCCCTCCGGGCCGCCGAGTACCTGTTTGTCATCGCCATCGACGTGGCTGCCGGCGTTCCCGGTCCGGTGACCTTCGCACTGCTTTTTGTGCTGGCGTTGCACCACTACGACCTGACCGCCCGGCTGGAGAAACGGGGCGCGGCGCCCGAGTTGCGGCAGTACGGCCTGGGCTGGGACGGGCGGCTGTTGCTGCTGGTGGCGGTGGTGCTGGCGGGAGTCGCCGCCGCGGGTGAAGCGACGCTGGCCGGGTACCTCTTCGTGATCCTGACCCTGGGCGCGGTCAGCGGGTGGATGCTGCCGGCCGCACCGGCCCGCCGTACGCCCGGTGCCGGGCACGGTGTCGACGGCCGGGCCGCCATGGCGGCCGGGGAGGAGCGGAACCGATGACCCTGATCAGCTTTGTCGTGCCGGCCTACAAGGTCGAGGGCTACCTGCGGGAATGCCTCGACTCGATTCTCGGGCAGCCGTTCACCGACATCGAGGTGATCGGGGTCGACGACCGCTCCCCGGACAGCAGCGGTGAGATCTTCGCCGAGTACGCCGCCCGCGATCCCCGGCTGACCGTGGTGTCGCTGCCGGAGAACGTCGGCCTGGGCGAGGCGCGCAACATCGGCCTCGACCGCGCCACCGGCGAGTACGTCTGGTTCGTCGACAGCGACGACTGGCTCGCCCCCGACTGCCTGCCGACGGTGGCCCGGCGACTGCGGGAAACCTCCCCGGAGCTGTTGATCGTCGACCACGTCCGGTCGTACTGGGACAACGCGGTCCTCGGCAGCGCGATGCGGGAAGTGTTCCCGACCTCGCCCGGTCCGACCACGTTCAGCCTGCGCCAACGGCCGGAACTCATCGGTCTGCTGCACACCGCCTGGAACAAGCTGGTCCGGCGGGACTTCCTGGTCGACCTCGGGCTCCGGTTCGGCCCCGGCTGGTACGAGGACGTGTCGTTCACGTACCCGCTGGTGCTGGCGGCGGAGCGGATCAGCGTGCTCGACCTGGTCTGCGTGAACTACCGGCAGCGCCGGTCCGGCGCGATCACCCGTACCCAGGGGGACCGGCACTTCGAGGTCTTCCCGCACTGGCAGCGGGTGTTCGAGCTGGTGGACGAGTGGTCACCCCGGGTCGACGACCTGCGCCCGGTGCTCTTCCGGCGGATGATCTGGCACTACCTGACCATCCTCGGCAACGGGGACCGGATCGGGCCGAAGTTGCGGCCGGCGTTCTTCGCCCGGATGCACGCCGACTACCGGCGGTGGCTGCCGCCGGGCGGTTACCCGGTGCCGGGTGGCGCCGAGGGGCTCAAGCACCGGCTGGTGGGCGAGGGCAAGTGGCGTACGTTCAGCGCCCTGCGTACCGCGCACCTGGTCCGGGGCCGGTTGCGCGACGGCGTCGGCGCGGCCCGACGCGCGGTGGTGCCCCCGGCCCGGCGGTCCGCCCGGCTCGGCCGGGACGCGGTCCTGCGCGGCTACTACCAGGCCCAGTTGCGGCTCCCGATCGACCGGTCGCTGGCCCTGTACGCCGCCTACTGGTACCGCGGTTACGCCTGCAACCCGGCGGCGATCCACGCCAAGGCCGCCGAGCTGGCTCCGCACATCCGGGGCGTTTTTGTGGTCCGCCGCGACCGGGTGTCGAGCCTCCCGCCCGGCGTGGAGTACGTGGTCGCCGGCACGCCCGCCTACTACCGGGCGCTGGCGCGGGCGAAGTGGCTGATCAACAACGTCAACTTCCCCGACTTCGTGGTGAAGCGGCCCGGCTCGGTGCACATCCAGACCCACCACGGCACCCCGGTCAAGGTGATGGGGCTGGACCAGCAGCGGTACCCGACCGGTGCGGTCGGGATGGAGTTCCCGAAGCTGCTGCGCCGGATCGACCGGTGGGACTTCAGCATCAGCTCGAACACCTTCTCCACCCAGATGTGGGACCGGGCCTACCCGGCGAACTACGTCGCGTTGAACACCGGCTACCCGCGCAACGACCGGCTCGCGAACGCCACCGCCGACGAGGTCGCCGCGATCCGGTCCGATCTCGGGTTCGCCCCCGAGGACCTGGTGGTGCTCTACGCGCCGACCCACCGGGAGCACCTGCCCGGTTACCGGCCGCCGTTCGACCCGACCGAGTTCGTCGAGGCGCTCGGCCCGCACGGTCGGCTGCTGATGCGCAGCCACTACTTCCACGACCGGGACGTGGCCGCCGAGGTCAGCGCCTCCGGCCGGGTACGCGACGTCAGCGCCCACCCGTCCGTCGAGGACCTCTACCTCGCCGCGGACGTCCTGGTCACGGACTATTCGTCGGCGATGTTCGACTACGGCACCCTGGACCGGCCGATCGTCATCTACGCCCCGGACTGGGACGCGTACCGGCTCGCCCGAGGGGTCTACTTCGACGTCACCGCCGAACCGCCGGGTGCGGTCGCGACGAGCTTCCCGGACCTGCTGGACCTGTTCCGCGCCGGTGCGGTCGACAACGACGCCGCGGCGAAGTCCCGCGCCCACTTCCGGGTCCGCTTCTGCGTGCTCGACGACGGCCGGGCCGCGGAGCGGGTGGTACGCCGTACGCTGCTCGGCGAGCCCGGCTGACACGGGTGCCTGGGAGGCCGGCTTTGGGCGCGTTGATCACCGTCGTCGTACCGATCTACAACGTACGTAGTTACCTGGTCGAGTGTCTCGACTCGATCGCCGGTCAGACGTACCCGGATCTGGACGTGGTCCTGGTCGACGACGGGTCCACCGACGACAGTGGCGAGATCGCCGAGCGGTACACCGCCACCGACAACCGGTTCCGGCTGATCCGACAGGAGAACCGGGGACTGGGTGCCGCCCGGAACACCGGGGTGGAGGCCGCCGCCGGTGACTACCTGACCTTCGTGGACAGCGACGACCTGCTGCCGCCGTACGCGCTGGAGTTGCTGGTCGGGGCGCTGGAGCAGACCGGGTCCGACTTCGCCTCCGGCAACGTCGCCCTGCTCACCTCGCGCGGGCTGCGGCAGTCGCCGCTGCACCGGGGCACCCATCGGGTCACCGCCCTGCGGACCAGCCTGAAGGCGCAGCGGAACCTGGTCTACGACCGGCTGGCCTGCAACAAGGTGTTCCGCCGCTCGTTCTGGGACAAGCACGGGCTCCGGTTCCCGGAGGGGGTGCGCTACGAGGACATCCCGCTGACCGTGCCCGCGTACGCGTTGGCCGGGTCGGTGGACGTGCTCGACCTGCCGGTCTACTACTGGCGCCAACGTGAGCCGGGCGCCGAGTTGTCGATCACCCAACGGCAGCACGAGGTGCGCAACCTGGTCGACCGGTTCGCCGCCGTGGACAGCGCCAGCCGGTCGCTCGCCGCCCTCGACCGCAAGCTCAAGGACTGGTACGACGAGACCACGCTCGTCAACGACCTGCGGATCTTCCTGGATCTGCTGCCGGACGTCGACCAGGCGTACCGGGAGCGTTTCCGCGACCTGGCCACCGACTACCTGAGCCGGGTCGACGAGCGGGTGCTCGACCGGCTGGTGGCGCGGCTGCGGGTGGCCTGGCACCTGGCCCGCGCACGGGCCCTGCCGGAGGTGGTCGAGGTGGTGGCGGCCAGCCGGCTCGACGCCACCCCGCCGGTGGTACGCCGGGGCGGCGGGCGTTACCTCCGGTTGCCGCTGCTCGACGCCGGTCACCCGGCCGCACCCCGTCGACTGTTCCAGCTCGGCCCGGGGGTGCGGACCGAGGTGCACGAGGCGCGCTGGGTCGACGGGCGGCTGCACGTACGCGGCCTGGCCTACGACGTGGCCCGTGGGGCGGCCCAACCGTGGGCCTCGGCTCGGGTGTTCTGGCTGCGTGAGGCGACCGGTCGGCGCCGGATCCTGCGCCTGCCGAGCCGTCCCCGTCGGGTGGCCGAGGCGCCCAGTTCGGTGCCGTACGGCTGGTCCGGGTTCTCCGCCGTGGTCGACCCGCGCCGGTTGACGGGGCGGGACGGGTGGCGGGCCGGCGAGTGGGTCTTCAACGTGGCGTTGGTCAATCCCGGTGGACCGCAGCGGCGCACCCTCGGCCTCGGCGACGCCCGGCCGGCGCTGCCCGCCCGCTGGGTCGCCGACGGGGTACGGGTGGTTCCGTACCCGCACCGCGCCGGGTTGCGGCTGCGGGTGGAACGGCCGCAGGCGTGGGTCACCGGCACCCGGATCGACGGCAACACCCTGCTGGTCGAGGGGCGGGCGCTGAGCCGTCCGGCGGGGGCGACGCTGCGGCTGGCCCGTACCGCAGGGGTGCTCTGGCGTTCGTACCCGGTGGAGCCGGCCGACGGCGGTTCGGTCGAGGCGGCGTCGGTTGGAGTCGGTGCCGGGGCGGGGCCGTGCGGGGTGGGGTGGACGGCACGGATTCCGGTTGCTGAGCTGGTGACCGCCGCCGGGTTGGCGCACTGGTCACCCCTGGTCGGCGAGGTGGGCGCCGGGTGGCGGGTGGCCTACGCCGACCCGGACGGCGGGGCGTGGGAACTGCCGGTGGCCGCCGGCTTCACCGGTGCCCGGCAGACCGTCGGCGAGGTGGAGGTGCTCGCCCGCCCGACCGACGACGAGATCCTGGCGGTGCGGGTGCTGCCGCCGGGTCCGGTGGTGCATGCCGCCGAACTGGCCGACGGCATGCTGTCGTTCCTCGGTGAGCTGCCCGGCGGTCAGCACGACTGGGGTGACCTGCGGATCGTGCTGCGCCAGCGCACCGGCGCGGACCCGAACGAGGTCCTCCCGCCCGATCTCGAACTGCCGGCCGAGGTCTCCGCCGGCTGGCGGGTACGGATCCCGGTCGCCGGTGCGACCGCCCTCCCGGACGGCGACTGGCTCCTGCTCTACCGGCAGGGAGCCGACGCACCCCCCGTCGACCTCCCCTTCGACGTCGCCGCCCGCCGCTCCCTCCCCCGCGACGTCGCGGTCGCGGGCCGCCGCCTCGAACTCCTCCCCGACCGAGAACGAGAAGCAATCCGCCTCACCCCCCTCACCTAGCCCCCACCCCTCCCCACCCCCCGCCCCTATGAACGCGACGATCTTGCAGTTGTGGTGGTGCACAAATGCGACTACTCGCGCATCTTGGGCGCCACAACTGCAAGATCGTCGGCAGGGTGGGGCTGGGGGTTAGTTCGACGGTGGGGTGGGGCGGGTTACGCGGCGGCGGACTTTGCGGGCTACGCCGATGGCGGCCTGGCGGGCGACGAAGCGGGTGGCGTTGGCCAGGGAGCGTACGCCGCCGACGGGGATGGTCTCGGTGTCGCTGTACGACCGGCGGGCGCGCTTGCCGGACGGCTGGACCAACCGGGGTCGGGGCGAGGTCAGACCGGCGGGGGAGAGCAGGGCGAGGTTGACCACCCCGAACTCGTCACCGCTGACCCAGCGCTCGCCGGCCACCTCCGCCACCACCTTGTCGAGCTGCTCGCCCGGTCGGCGTACGCGCTGGGCGCGACTCAGGGCGGAGGTACGCCACAGGGCCAGCGCCTCGGCCGGCGATGTCGCCCCGGTGGGCAGCAACCGGACCAGGCCGGCCTGCCACTCGTCGGCCTCCGCCACCATCCGCCGTACGGTGTTGACGTCCACCCCGAGGTGCGGCGGGACGTTCAGCAGGAACGGGGACGGGAAGACGGTCTCCGGCGCCTGGCGTACGAGTTCGACCCGGGACTCGGACCGGTAGGTGACCTGGAGCAGCCGCCGGTCGAGCAGCGGATCGGCGAGTACGGACCGACGGTTGTCGTCGATCGCGTCCCAGTCCGCCACCAGCTTGACCCGCAGGTCGGTCTGGTCCCCGGCGAGGAGCCGGTCGACGCAGGCGCGTACCAGTTCGAACGACCCCTCGGCCTGGACCACGGCGGTGATCAGCGGGACCGCCCAGGACCGGTTCGCGGCCGGTCGCAGGTAGCGCGGGTGGGGCATCAGTTCGGCCAGGTACGGGTGGTTGTAGCGGCGCAGCGCGTCGCCCTTGGTCATCATGTGGGTGGCACCCATGTGCCAGCTCCCGGCCCGTGGCTCGGGGATGAGAACGGCGCCGAGCTGGGTCAGCCGGTAGCCGAACTCGGTGTCCTCGCCCAGCCGCAGTTCGGTGTTGAGGCCACCGGCGGCGAGGTAGAGGGTGCGGGTGAGCGCGGCGGTCGCGCCGACGTGGGCCCGGAAGTTGAGGTGGTCACCGCCCCGGAGCTGGTCGGTGTCGTTGATCAGCTTCTCGACGTAGTCGTGCGGCTCGGTGTCCTGGATCCGGTAGAGCTTGTCGAGGGTCCCGGCCACGGCCCGCTCGGAGACCTCCTCCGGCGTCGGGAAGTCGCTCGCCACGAACCTCTTGTAACCGAGAGTGACCGCCTCTTCGGATACGTGGTGCCAGCGGACCTGGGCCTCGACGTGCTCCGGGAAGACGACCATGTCGGCGTCGAGCCAGTGCAGGATCTCGCCTTCGCTGTTGATCGCACCGACGTGCAGGGCGTTGGATCGGCCCCAACCGGTGGAGTGGTCCGGGACCCGGACGATCCGGCAGTTGGTCGGGCGGATCTTCGGCAGTTCGATCGGTGGTTCACTGCCGTCGTCGGCGACGACCACCTCGAGCAGGTGGTCCGGGTACGTCTGGTGGCTCAGCGAGGCCAGGGTGAGATTCAGCGACTCCTGGCAGTTGTACGCGGGGATAACGACCGAGACCGACCTCGTCGGCTGCCACTCGCCTATTTCGCCTGGCTTGAGCGGGCTCCAATCGTTGCGGACCAACTTGACCTGATGTGGGTGCACATCCGATGGGACACGATTCCGGCTCGACACGAACCACAGTCTAACGATGTGCAACCGCCGTACCGGGCGGTGCTCGCCGGTCGGAGCCGCCCGTCCACCGGTTCGAGAGCGCCCCGCCGACCCGAACGTAACCGGCCCGGAGCACCCCGTGCACATCGGATGAGCTGCCGAACCGGTTCGCCTACGGGCTTGCGGGCAACTCGGCGCGTACGCTTTTGACGGGCTATCGTGGGATCTTCGGGGTTGTCAGTACGGCTGTGGCGGCGTCTGTCCGGCGTCACAGGCTGTCGGCGGCGAGCCCGCCCTCGGCCGCCACCAGACGCAGAGAGGGACCGGGTTTGTCGAGCAAGGACACGCCGGAGATGTACAGCCACTGGCGGCTGGTGATCGGTGACCGGCGAGGTCTGCGCCGTCGGCGCTGGCCGGTCGCGATGATGGGCTCCGGACTGACCGAGGTGCCCGGCAGGTCCGGCGGCCGTCCGGCGCCGGGACCCGGTGACCAGGTCGGCCGGGTGGCGATCGCGGCCGAGTCCGTCGACTGGCTGCGGCACCTGCTCGACCACCCCTTCTCACTGGTTCACGTACGCCGGGTCACCGTTGTGGTCGACTCCTGGCGGATCCCGCAGGGCGGCTGGTCCGGCCGGCTCGGCGCGATCCGGCACGTACTCGCGCACCGGACCCGGTTCCCGCGTACCGGTGAGGGTCGGGCGATGGTCGACATCGAGGTGCGCTGGTCGACCCCGCTACGCTCCGTACTCGCCGCGGTCATCCCGCTGTTCACCCCGGTCCGGGCGTTGCCGCAGCCGGCGAGCGCCGACGTGACCGCCCAGGACGTACTGCCGGCCTGGCTCGGCGGGGGACAGAACACCGCCGTGGTCTCCGGGGCGCTGCCGGAGAACAACGACATCCGGGCCCATGACCTGGTGCTGACCGCCAGTGGTGAGCCCCGGCCGCTGGAGCAGCCGGCCGTCACCGAGACCAGCGTCGTCGAGGTGGTCGACTCCGCGGTGGCCGCACCCACCCCGGCCGACCTGTACGCGACCACCCTCGCCGCCAACCCGTACGGTGCCGGCGCCGCCTCCCGGCCGGCGACGGTCCTGGTCGACCTCGAACGTTCGGTGGTGCAACACCGCTACGGCCCGTTCGGCCGGTCCGCCGGCCGGGCCGAGTTGACCTTCACCGACGCCGAGGACGGTTGGGGTTACCGGCTCACCGGCCCGGACGGTCCGCTCTGCGAGGGCCGGATCGACCGGCCGTGGTTCGGCGAGGAGGCGCTCGCGGCGCTGGTCTCGACCGGGGTGGTGCACTGCGCCCGGGTTCCGGCCCGGCATCCGGTCGCCGAGGCCGCGTTCCTGGTGCACCTGGTCCTGGCCGGGCTGCTGGTGCACGTACCAGGGCTGCCGGACGAGGTCGGGGTGCACCTGGCCGACGAGGTACGCGACGCGCTGCGTGAGGACCTGCCCGCCCGCAGCGACGACGACCTGGAGTGGGAGGTACGCGCGGTCGCGCTGCGCCGGTCGGCGATGCGGCTGCACGCCAGCGGGTTCACGTTGCCCCGGCTGGCCGCCACCACGTTCCCGAGCCTGACGGCGGTCCCGTCGGTGAGCGCGTTGCTGGTGACGAAGCGTCTCCAGCACGTGATCGAGGCGGTCAACGCGATCGAGAACCAGACGTACCCGAATCTGGAGATCGTGCTCTGCCTGCACGGCGTCGAGCTGCCGGCGGAGTTGCGCGCCCGGGTGGCCCGCAATTCCCGGCCGATCGAGATCATGACGCTGCCGCCGGAGCACGGTTTCGGTGAGGCGATCGGTGCCGCCACCGCCCGCGCCCGGGGCAGCCTGGTGACGAAGTTCGACGACGACGACACGTACGGCCCGGAACACGTCTGGGATCTGGTGCTGGCCCGGCACTATTCGGGCGCGACCCTGGTCGGCAAGGGTGCGGAGTTCGTCTACCTGCAGACCCTGGACACCACCGTCCGCCGGGACGTCGGCCTCGCCGAGGAGTACATCTCGGTGGTCGCCGGCGGCACGATGCTGATCAGCCGGGGCGACCTGGAGCAGGTCGGCGGCTGGCGTCCGGTGCCGCGCTCGATCGACCGGGGACTGCTCGACCGGGTACGCCGTTCCGGTGGCCTGATCTACCGGACCCACCCGCTCGGTTACGTCTACCAGCGCCGCTCGGACGGCCACACCTGGGATCCGGGTCTGGAATATTTCCTGCGCGGCGCCGGGATGCAGTGGTCCGGCCTGCCCCGGCACCGGGAGTTCGGGACCGAGTCCAGCCTCACCGGGCTGACCGGGCTGGGGGTCGACCAGGACACCGAACCGTGGGTGACACACCGGCGCTGACCAGCGTCTATGCGTACCGGTCGGTGTGGCCGGGTCGCCACGCGCGGGACCCAACGGCCGGGCCGGCGGGGTCCGCGTACGGGCTAGCAGAGTCCTTTTGCGAGCGAGTTACCGCGTCGTCACAGTATGAGCATGGAACGTTTACCCGATGGGCGTGGGCGATGATCCTCGTCACAGTCATCTCGGGGGCCGGCTCGATGCTGCGGGGAGGTGACGGTGACAACCGTCGCGCTCAAAGACGTGACCAAGGTGTTCGCGGACGGAACGGTCGCGGTCGACAGCGTGAATCTCGACGTCAACGACGGCGAGTTCATGGTGCTGCTCGGACCGTCGGGCTGCGGCAAGTCCACCGTGCTGCGGATGGTCGCCGGGCTGGAGGAGCCGAGCAGCGGTGCGATCCTGCTCGACGGCGAACTCGCCAACGACCTGCCGCCCCGCGACCGCCGGATCGCCATGGTCTTCCAGGACTTCGCGCTCTATCCACACATGACAGTCGGCGACAACATCGCGTTCCCGCTGCGGCTGTCCGGGGTCGAGCCGACGCCGAGGGCCGAACGGGTCAACGACGTGGCCAGCGCACTGGGCATCGGTGACGTACTCGCCCGCAAGCCGAGCCAGCTCTCCGGCGGGCAGCGGCAGCGGGTGGCGATGGGGCGGGCGATCGTACGCCGACCCGGCCTGTTCCTGATGGACGAGCCGCTGTCCAACCTCGACAGCGGTCTCCGGGCCGAGCTGCGGGCGGAGATCTCCGGCCTGGTCCGCGAACTCGGCGTCAGCACCATCTACGTCACCCACGACCAGGCCGAGGCGCTGACCATGGCCGACCGGGTCGCGATCATGCGCAAGGGCGTGCTCCAGGACGTCGGTACGCCGACCCAGGTCTACGGCCGCCCCGCCACCCTCTACGTCGCCGCCTTCCTCGGCAGCCCGAGGATGAACCTGCTGGAGGCGTCGGTCTACGTCCACCTCGACCGGTACGTGACCCTCAACCTCGGGGAGCAGTCGCTCTACCTGCCGTGGGACGACATCCGGTCGCGGGCGGTGGCGCACTACCACGGTGAGCGGATCGTGGTCGGGATGCGGGCCGAGGCGCTGACCCCGGTCGCGGCGGACGCCCCCGGTGACGTGCTCCAGGGCCGGATCCGCTACCTGGAGCACCACGGGCACGAGTCGCTCGCCTTCCTGGACATCGGCGCCACCGCCATCGTCGTAGACGAACTCGGTGGGCCGACGCGGGAGCAGGCCGCCAGCGGCAGCCGGCTGCGCCGGTTCGGCCACGCCGTGCAGCGGCTCACCGGTCGGGCCGCCGTGCCGAACCAGCCCGGCGTCGAGCGGGAGACGGTCGGCCCCGGTGCGCGTACCAGCGTGCTCAACGATCCGGGCCGGCACCATCGCCGTCCGGCGGAGCTGGCCGTCCGGCTGGCGCCGTACCCGGCGGTCGCGGCCGGACATCCACTGGCCATTTCGGTACGCATGGACGCGCTGCACTTTTTCGACGAACGCGGCGACCGGATCGATGTGGGGTGGCGGTAACGCGCCCCCACCACTTAGCGTCAATGGGCTGAGTTTCGCTTTCCACCACCGAAAGGGATCATCCGTGGCAACTGACGGCTCCGGCCTGCTCGTCATCGAGCGCATTCTCCGGGATCGGCACGGCATCTGGCAGCAGGTGGTCGAGGAGCGGGACCTGAACGCGTTGACCGGCAAGATGCTGGCCGCGTCGGCGATTGCCCTCGCCTGTTACGGCGCCGTGCTCGGCGCCTTCCACAGTTTCCTGATGGCGCTCACCTCGGCGGTGAAACTGCCACTGCTGTTCCTGATCACGCTGGCGATCTGTCTGCCGACGCTGTATCTGTTCAATCTGGTCTTCGGCGCCCGCCTCTCCGTACGCCAGGCGGTGGCGATGGTGATGGTCGCGATCACGGTCACCTCGATGTTGGCGGTGGCGTTCGCGCCGATCAGCCTCTTCTTCCTGATCACCGCACCGGACTACGGATTCTTCAAACTGCTCAACGTGGCGATCCTGACCCTCTCCGCCTTTGTCGGGCTGAAATTCCTGACCGGCGGCATGCAGGTCCTCAACGAGCACGGCCTGCTCGCTCCCGCCCAGCCACAGCCGCAGGCCCAGCCGGCGCAGGTGCCGCAGCAGGCGCAGGTTCCGGTCGCTCCCGCCGAGGTGCCCGCCGTTCCGGCGCCGGTCACGGTCGGTGCGGCGAACGGTGACGGGGGAGCGCCGCTCGCCGCGCCCGTACCGGTGACCGCCGCGCCCGTACCGGTCGCCGCGGCACCCGCCGCCCCGGCCCAGGGTGCCCCGGCGCAGGTGGCGACCCAGCCGGCCTGGCCGTTGTACCAGCTTCCGCCCGGATACCGGCAGCAGCCCGGTGCCCGGGTGGCGCCGGCCGGTACCGGTCAGCGGCCGGCGAGCATGACCCTGCTCTACATCTGGATCCTGCTGTTCGGCTTCGTCGGCACCCAGCTCGCCTGGACCCTCCGGCCGTTCTTCGGCAGCCCCGGGCAGGACTTCGCGTTCTTCCGCAGCATCGACGGCAACTTCTACGCCGAGATCCTCCGGACCATCGCCAACCTCTGACCGTCGCCCGCCCCGTTCCGCCCCGACCCGGCGACCTGCCCGGTCGGGGCGGGGCGATGCAGCAACAGGTTTCCGTTGGGTATTGCCGAGGTAAATTACTGGCGAGTAGCCTCCGGCTCATGACCATCGACTCACGTCAGATCGCGGCCGGCATGCTCGACGCGGTGCCGTTCGTCCGTACCCTCGGGTTCGAATTCGTGGAGATCGCCCCCGACGGCGCCGAAGGCGTCCGGGTCGGGGTCCGGTTGCCGGACAGGCCCGCCACCCACAACCACGTCGGCGGCCCGCACGCCGGGGCGCTGTTCACCCTCGGGGAAACCGCCTCCGGAGCGGTGGTGCTCGCCGCCTTCGGGACGATGCTCGACCGGGCGGTGCCGCTGGCCGTCACCGCGAACATCGCCTACCGGAAGCTGGCCCTCGGCCCGGTACGGGCAACCGCCCGGCTCGGACGACCCGTGGCCGAGGTGACTGCCGAGTTCGACGCCGGCACCCGTCCCGAGTTCCCCGTGCTGGTCGAGATCGGCACCGAGGACGGCGAGGTGACCGCCGAGATGACCGTGGTCTGGACGCTGCGCCGCCGCTGACCTCGTACGAGGTGGGAAACACCATCGAGGAAAGACGTTTATCCGACCGGTTCCCCCGGATAAGTTGAGAGCGTGCTGGGTCTACCCGCTCATGTGACCGCGTGCCTCTTCGACCTCGACGGAGTGCTGACCCAGACTGCCCGGGTCCACAACTCCGCCTGGGCCGAGACGTTCGACGCCTTCCTGCGTCAGTGGGCCGACGCCCACGGGCAACCGTTCGTGGCGTACGACCCGGGGCCGGACTACAACCGGTACGTCGACGGGCGCCCCCGAGCCGACGGCGTACGGACCTTCCTCGCCTCCCGTGGCATCGAACTGCCGGAGGGGAAACCCGACGACCCGCCCGAGGCGAACACGGTCAACGGCGTCGGCAACCGGAAGAACGAGATCCTGCTCCGCCGGATCCACACCGACGGCGTCCAGGTGTACGACGGATCGGTCGCGTACCTGCACGCCGCCGCCCGCGCCGGGCTGCGCCGGGCGGTCGTGTCGGCCAGCGCGAACTGCCGGGACGTGGTGGCCTCCGCGGGACTCGAGGACCTGCTGGAGGTACGGGTCGACGGGGTGGTGGCCGCCCAGCGGGGGTTGCGCGGCAAACCGCACCCGGACACCTTCCTGGCCGCCGCCGAGCAGCTCGGCGTCAAGCCCGACCAGGCCGCCGTCTTCGAGGACGCGCTGTCCGGGGTCGAGGCGGGCCGGGCCGGTGGCTTCGGCTATGTGGTCGGGGTCGACCGGGTCGGGCAGGCCACGGCGCTGCGCGAGCACGGTGCCAGCACCGTCGTCACCGACCTGGCCGAACTGCTGACCCGCGAGGATGCCGCATGATCCGGGAACGGGCCTATCCGGTCGAGCCCTGGCACGTCCGGGAGACCCGCCTCGACGTCGACGTGCTTGCCCAGTCGGAGTCGGTGTTCGCCCTCGCCAACGGTCACATCGGACTGCGCGGCAACCTGGACGAGGGCGAGCCGCACGGGCTGCCCGGCACCTATCTCAACTCGTTCTTCGAACTCCGGCCGCTGCCGTACGCCGAGGCGGGTTACGGCTTCCCCGAGTCCGGGCAGACCATCGTCAACGTCACCAACGGCAAGCTGATCCGGCTGCTCGTCGACGACGAACCCTTCGACGTCCGGTACGGCGAGCTGTTCGACCACGAACGGGTCCTCGACCTGCGGGCCGGGACCCTGCACCGGGAGGTGCTCTGGCGTTCCCCGGCCGGCAAGCGGGTACGGATCCGCAGCACCCGACTGGTCTCCTTCACCCAGCGCTCGGTCGCGGCCATCCGGTACGAGGTGGAGCCGGTCGACGAGCCGCTGCGGCTGATCGTGCAGTCGGAACTGGTCGCCAACGAGGTCCTGCCGGCGCAGAGCAAGGATCCCCGGGTCGCGGCGGTGCTGGAGTCGCCGCTGCAGTCCGAGGAGCACCTGGCCCTGGAGGACGGGGGTCTGCTGGTTCACACCACCAGGGCCAGCGGGCTCCGGCTGGCCGCGGCGATGGGCCACGAACTGGAGGCACCGGCCCGGACCACGCTGAGCACCGAAACCTTCGACGACTGGGCCCGGACCACCATCACCTGCGTACTCCAGCCGGGTGAGCGGATCCGGTTGGACAAGTACGTCGCGTACGGGTGGTCCAGCGAACGGTCCCGACCCGCCCTGCGCGACCAGGTCGGCGCCGCCCTGGCCGGGGCACGTTTCTCCGGCTGGGAGGGGCTCTGCGCAGAGCAGCGCGACTACCTGGACACCTTCTGGGACACCTCCGACGTACGGGTCGAGGGCGATCCGGAGGTGCAGCAGGCGGTCCGGTTCGGCCTGTTCCACGTACTCCAGGCCGGTGCGCGGGCCGAGTTGCGACCGATCGCGGCCAAGGGGCTGACCGGTCCGGGGTACGACGGGCACGTCTTCTGGGACACCGAGACGTTCGTGCTGCCGGTGCTGACGTACACCCTGCCGTCGGCGGTGGCGTCCGGGCTCCGGTGGCGGCACTCCACCCTCCCGATGGCCCAGGAACGGGCCCGGACCCTCGGGCTGAACGGGGCCGCGTTCCCGTGGCGGACCATCCGGGGCCAGGAATGTTCGGCGTACTGGCCGGCCGGCACGGCCGCGTTCCACATCGCGGCGGACATCGCCGACGCCGTACGCCGCTACGTGCAGGCCACCGGCGACCAGGACTTCGAGCGCGAGATCGGGCTGGAGTTGCTGGTCGAGACGGCCAGACTGTGGCGTTCGCTCGGGCACCACGACCGGGCCGGCAAGTTCCACCTGGACGGGATGACCGGCCCGGACGAGTACACCGCGGTGAAGAGCGACAACGTCTACACCAACCTGATGGCGCAGCGGAACCTGCTCTCCGCCGCCGACGCCGTGTCGAGGCACAGCGACCACGCCTGGCGGTTGGGCGTGGACGACGAGGAGACCGCCGCCTGGCGGGACGCGGCGAACGCCATGCACATCCCGTACGACGAGGAGTTGGGCGTACACCAGCAGGTGGAGGGCTTCACCCGGCTCCAGGAGTGGGACTTCGCGGGCACCCCGCCGGAGAAGTACCCGCTGCTGCTGAACTACCCGTACTTCGACCTGTACCGCAAGCAGGTGGTGAAGCAGTCCGACCTGGTGCTCGCCATGCACTGGCGCGGGGACGCGTTCACCCCGGAGGAGAAGTCCCGCAACTTCGCCTACTACGAGCGGCGTACGGTCCGCGACTCGTCGTTGTCGGCCTGCACCCAGGCGGTGCTCGCGGCCGAGGTGGGGCATCTCGAACTGGCCCACGACTACCTGGGCGAGGCCGCCCTGATGGACCTGCACGACCTGAACCAGAACACCCGTGACGGGGTGCACGTCGCCTCACTGGCCGGGGCGTGGATCGCGCTGGTCGCCGGGTTCGGCGGGATGCGCGACCACGGGGACACCCTCTTTTTCGCGCCCCGGCTACCGAACCGGATCGATCGGCTGGAGTTCTCGCTGGTCTGGCACGGGCACCGGCTCCGGGTCGACGTACGCGAACGCGAGACGACGTACTCCCTGCGCGACGGCGACAGCAGCGGCGGGGTGGTGGAGCTGTTCCACCACGGGGAGAAGGTCCGGGTCACCTCCGGCGAACCGGTGACCAAACCGGTGCCGGAAGCGCGCCCCGCGGGTCCCGCACCGAAGCAGCCGCCCGGCCGCGCCCCGGCCCGCAGGGCTTCGGTGGCCGAGATCGCCGGTCCGACCGTCAAGTCCGAGGTGGAGCCCCAACGCCCCCGCGCCCAGAAGTAGGTCTGCGGCCGTCCCCGGTCAGAGCAGGGACAGGTGTACGTGGTTGGTGTGGTCGCTGGACGGGTCGCCCTTCCCGGACGAGTACGCCTTCCAGCCCGTTGCCGGGAACCAGATCTGCCGGTACCAGATCACGTAGAGGATGCCGAGCCGGTCGGCGTTGCGGACCAGGAACGCGGCGAGGTTGTTTCCGTACGTCTTGTCGCCGCCGCTGGCGTCCCCGCCGAACCCGCCGGCTTTCGCGGAGAAGTCGCAGGCCCGGCCCTTCGGGTGTTCGAACGGCCCACCGCTGCGGTAACACGACACGTAACGGGTGAAGCCGAGCCGTTTGGTCTCGGTCAGCGCATGCAGGGTGCGCGGGGTGAGGCAACCGCTGGTGGTCGGGTCGTTCTGGTTGCAGGACTGCGCCGGCAGGGACCCGTCCCGGTTGCGTGGCACGGGTTGCGCGACCGGTGAGCTGGCGTTCACGAAACCCTCGGTCGTGGTGCCGCCGACCTGGGAGAGGGCGCGTTCCGCCGCCTCCTTCTGCTTGGCCATCACGGAGAGCTGGCGCTGCTCCTCGGCCATCGCCACGTCGGCCGCCGCCTTCGCCCGGGTGGCCCGGTCGCGTGCCTCGTACAGTTGGCGAAGTTTGCTGTTGTCGCGCTGCGCGATCAGGTCGAGCCCCCCGGCCCGGTCCATGAAGTCGTCCGGTGAGGCGCTGCCGAGCAGCGCGGAGATCGGCCCGATCCGGCCGATCCGGTAGGCGCTGACGGCGACCTCTCCGACCTCGGGCGTGAGCTGGTCGAGCTGTGCCTCGATCTGCCGCAGTTCGTCGGCGAGCGCCACCTGGTGCTTGCGGGCGTTCTCCACCCCGACGCTCGCAGCGGCGTAACCACGCCCGGCCGACTCGAGTACGTCACGTAAGAGGGGGTTGCCGCCCTCGTCCCCCGGCGCGGTCGGCGAGGAGGGTGCGGCTGCGGCCGGCCCGGCCGCGACGGCGGCACCGCCCAGCAGAGTCACCACGGCGAGCAGGGTCAGGGCCAGCGAGAACCGCTGACGCTTAGGTCTCGTCATGCACGTTCCTCCCGTCGGCCGCCGACCGGGTTAGCTGACGGGTTCGGGACGGAACAGGCCCTACCGCGTGTGCGGACTCACCCCGACTACCTGGTTCCCCGGCTCGCACAAGGCGATTGGGCGGCGGTCGTCGCCGACAGCAGAGGGGGTACCACCGGGTCGGAACCGAGGGTGACATTACCGGATCAGACGGACTTAGTACCCGATTTCAGGGTCGCCGCCAGAGATTTCTCCTGCTAGCGCACCGAACCCCGGCGGGCCTCCGTGAGGAGTGCCCGCCGGGGCGTGTCGTCGTGCCCGGCCCCTGCCGCGTCCCGGAGACCGAAATCTCCGGTGTCGGCCGAGCCATGGTGTCTCTCCTGGTCTAGCGGCGGTCCCCGGTCGAGGGAACACCCGAAGGGTCGTGCGGGGTCACCCGGCGCGGGTCGTCCGAGGCCCGTGCCTGTGCCGCCTCGTCCGCCCAGTCCCGCCGCGCACCCTCGCGCTTGTCGCGTTTGTCCTTCGGCGGACTGGTGCCGGCTCGACCGGACTCCGACTTAGCGGATTTGTGGTGGGTCATGGCATCCTCACGATCGCCTCAGCGCGGGCCGCTGCCACGGCCGCCGTGGTCTTCCTGCCTGACCCGGTTCGCCTTCCCGACCACCGAGCCCGCAAACGGGGATTGGCGGCCCGGCGGCGGGTTGTTCCACTCGTAGGCGGGTACCGGACAGCGGGTGGAGACAGTGACGACCGAGACCACGATCTGGGCCGGGGAGGTGCAGCTCACCGCCGACCTGGTCACCCCCACCGAGGGGACGGTCGGGGTGGTGCTGTTCGCCCACGGCAGCGGCAGCTCCCGGCGCAGCCCGCGCAACGTCGCGGTGGCCAGGATACTCAACCAGCGGGCCCTGGCGACCGTGCTCGTCGACCTGCTCACGCCCGAGGAGGAGCAGGTCGACGAGAAGACCGCGGAGCTGCGCTTCGACATACCGATGCTCGCCGGCCGGGTGGTCGGTGTGATCGACTGGCTGCGGGCCGAGCCCGACACGGCCGCCGTGCCGATCGGGCTGTTCGGCGCGAGCACGGGTGCGGCGGCGGCACTGGTAGCCGCGGCCGAGCGGCCGGAGCACGTACCGGCGGTCGTCTCCCGCGGCGGCCGCGCGGACCTGGCGGGTCCGGCCCTTTCCCGCGTACGGGCGGCGACCCTGCTGCTGGTCGGGGGTCAGGACGAACAGGTGATCCAGTTCAACCAGCAGGCCCGCGACGCGCTCGGCGGGGAGGTGGAACTGCGGATCATCCCGGACGCGACCCACCTGTTCCCGGAGCCCGGAGCGCTGGAGCAGGTGGCCGACCAGGCCGCCGACTGGTTCGCCGACCGCCTACCCAGCTTCGGCGCCGCCCCCTGACCGGTGCGCGCTTTCGCCGCTGCCCGAGGCCGTCCGTCTGCGGCCCGGACGCCGAACGCGGACCCCCGTCCGACCCGTTCATCGGCGGGATTGGCGGGTAACCCGCTGGCATGCACATCGGGATCATCGGCGCAGGAAACGTAGGTGGAACGCTCGCCCGTCGTCTCGCCGCGGCGGGCCACGAGATCGCGATCGCGAACGCGAGCGGCCCACAGAAGATGCAGGACCTCATGGGCGATCTCGGACACCGGGCGCACGCGGTACCCCCGTCGGAAGCGGCGCGCTTCGGTGACGTGGTGATCGTCGCCGTACCGTTCGGACGGTACAACGAACTGCCCACGGCGGAGCTGAAGGGCAAAACCGTCATGGACACCGGGAACTACACACCGGACCGGGACGGGAACATCCCCGAGTTGGACCAGGACCAGACCACCTCCAGCGAGATGGTGCAGCAGCACCTGCGCGGTGCGCACGTGGTCAAGGCGTTCAACACCCTGCACGCCGAGAACATGCGCGACCACGCCCGCCAGTCCTCGGCCCAGGAGCGGTACGGCATTCCGATGTCCGGGGACGATCCGCAGGCCAAGCGGGCCGTCGCGGACCTGGTGGAAGAGCTCGGTTTCCAGCCGGTGGACGCCGGTGATCTCGCGTCCGGTGGGCGCAAGCAGCAGCCGGGCGGCATCACCTACGACGCCGACTTCACGGCAGACGAGCTGGTCGAGGCGTTACGCCTGGACTCCTGACCCAACCACGTCGCTGCCGTCGGCTGGCTGCCTCCGCAGTGCCGGTCACGAGGGGTCCCGCCCCTGCCGGAGTGCGGTGATGGTGTCGACAACCCGGTAGACCACCGCGGTCACCGGCACCGCCACGAAGGCCCCGGCGATCCCGCCGAAGAGCGTGCCTGCGGTGACCGCCACCAGGATCACCACCGGGTGCAGGCGCACCTGCCGTTTCATGATCAGTGGTTCGAGCAGGTTGCCCTCGGTCTGCTGTACGGCGATCACCGCCAGGAGCGTCAGCAGGGCGGTGGTCGGACCGTTGGCGGCGAGGGCGACCAGGACCGCGACGCTGCCGGCGACGGTGGCGCCGATGATCGGGATGAACCCGCCGAGGAAGGTGACCACCGCCAGCGGAAAGGCGAGCGGGACCCCGAGCAGGACCAGCGCCAACCCGATGCCGATGCCGTCGATCGCCGCGATCGCCACCGTCCCCCGGGTGTACGCGCTCAGCGTGTGCCAGCCGTTGCGCCCGGCCTGGACGAAGGCGGGACGGGACCGTTCGGAGACCCGGCTCAGCACCCAATGCCACATCGGCCGCCCGTCCTTGAGCAGGAAGAACAGCAGCACGAAAATCAGCAGTACGGCGCCCGCCACCTCGGCTGCCGTACGGGCGCCGGCCACCGGGTCCGGTGTCGACCGGCGCAGCCCGTCGGTCGCCTGCTTGGTCCACCGGTCCAGTTGCTCGGGGCTGACCGGCAGCGACCCGGTGATGAAGTCCCGGGTCCGGTCCAGCCCCTCGTCCAGTTGCTTGCTCAGGCTGGAGAACTGGTCCGCGGTGAGGGTCCACACCAGGTACGCGGCCCCGCCGATCACCGCCAGCAGGAGGAAGAGGGAGATCAGCGCGGCCAGTGCCGGGGGCAGGCGCAACCGGCGCAGCCGTACGGCCAGCGGGTCGAGCATGGCGGCCAGGAAGAGGGTGGCGGCGAGCGCGATGGTCAGCGGCGCGAGCCGGGAGGCGAGGGTCGCGAGCAGGTAGACCCCACCCGCGATGATCAGCAGGCAGGCGCTCCAGACCACGGACCAGCGCAGGAACCAGGGCAGACTGTCCCAGGTGCTGTGCACCCGTTGCTGGGCACCCTGGATCCGATCGAGCCTGCCGTGCAGCGGGGCCTCCGGCTCCGGCGCTGCCGGGCCCGCCCCGACAGCCTCCGGATCGGGTGCCGCGGTGCCGTCAGACACTGTCGGCCCCTCGCTCGCTCGCCATGGTCACGGTGACCCCTCTCGATGTCGGCGGAGGGGCAGTACCCGGTCAGGGGTGGGTCGACACGTCTGGGCGGGGCGTCCAGAAGCCTACGCGATGAGGCGATAGCTCCGGGTTTCGTCCTGAATATCGCTCCGTCGGCGTTCCGGTAGCCCGCCGCCGCCCACGCTGCTGTGGTCACCGTCCGCGGTGGTCGCGGCGCTGCTGAGTCTCCGGGAGTCGGGCGGCGTCGAGGGCCCCGGGTCCGGGTCGGGCCCGGCGTCGCCAGGACAGACGGATGGGGGCTCCCGCTGGCACGGGAGCCCCCATCGGGTCAGGTCGGATCAGGGACGGCCGTCGGCACCGCACTTGATGATCGGCCGGATGCAGTCCTGCACCCGGCGGGCCATCTCGGCCTCGGGCCAGGCGTTGAAGAAGTCGCCGTGCATCGTGTAGCCAGCACCGGAGGCGAGCCGGAACCGGGCCGGGTCACCATTGGCCGGGTACCGCAGGACCTGGCGCAACTTCGGGACCGGCACCGGATGGGTGCTCGGGCAGCCACCGTTGACCGGGTACGCCATGTGGCTCTTGTGGTCGGGTGAGTCGAGGTCGACCCCGTTCCAGCACTGCGGGAAGTCCAGATACGACTCGATCATGCTTCCGGCGGGACAGTTCACGAAGTCCTTCGACGCACCGACCTCGCCGTGATGCAGACAGGACCAGCGGGAGTTGGTGGAATCGTCCGGCGCGGTCGCCCTGGCGTTACCGGCGACGATCCGCAGCCCGAGCGGCAGCGGCTGGATCTGCGCGATCACATCGTCGCGTACGCCCTCGCCGAGGTAGTAGAACGTGGTGATCTCGGGCTCGACCGGCTGGTCACTGACGTACAGGGTCGGCACCCAGTACGACGACTTGTCCACCGCCGGATTGCAGTTGCTGTTCGCGTTGAGCAGGTCCGGCAGCTCGGTGTGGGCGTTGGTGACCTCGCTGCCGAAGAAGCTGTGCATGTGCGAGGCGCCGGGCAGGCCGGGGAAGACGATCGGGTCGTCGGGCAGGCGGTGGCTGAACGGGCAGTCGGCGAGGAACTCCGCCACCCTGACCGGTTCGGCGGCGGCGTCGGCCTTCGACACGGCGGCGGTGAGGTAGCTGCCCATGAGCGCGACCAGGGCGGCGAAGAGCAGGGCCAGGCGCAGGCGTGGCCGGGTGACGAGAGCGGATCTCCGGTGCATACGGAAACTCCTTGGGCTCACGGGTGGGGGTACGTGCGGTGGAGTGCCGGGGCGCCGAGGGGACGCCCGCGGGGGCCGGCCGGGGTGACCGGCCCCCGAAGCGAGAGACGGTTACTGGTAGACGCGTACGTAGTCGACGAGCATCCGGGACGGGAACGGGGTGGTGCCGTCCACCGGTCCGGGGAAGTCGCCGCCGACCGCCAGGTTGAGGATGATGTAGAACGGGTGGTCGAAGATCCACGGCCCGCGGGTCGCCTCGACCGTCTCCTTGCTGGCGTAGAAGACCGTCTGGCCGTCGAGCTTGAACGTGATTCCCCGGCTGTCCCACTCGGCGGCCCAGACGTGGAAGTCGTCGGCCAGGTCGACCCCGCCGGGCGCCGGATACTTCTGCCCATAGCCGCCACCGCCGTTGTACTGCGGTGCGTGGAGGGTGGAGTAGCCCTCGAACGTGTTGCGGCCGAGGACCTCCATGATGTCGATCTCACCGTTGTACGGCCACGGGCGGCCGGTGAGGAAGTCGGCGCCCATCATCCAGAACGCCGGCCACAACCCGTTGCCCTTCGGCACCTTGACCCGGGCCTCGACCCGCCCGTACTGGACGGTGAACTTGCCGCCGGTGTTCATCCGGTGCGACGTGTAGTCACGGCCACCTGCAGTTTCGCGCCGCGCTTCCAGGACGAGCGAGCCGTTGCCGTCCATGTTGGCGTTGTTGTTGTCGGTGTAGTACTGGACCTCGTTGTTCTGCCCGGTGCCCGGGTCGATGGTCCACTTCGCCGGGTCCGGCTTGCTGCCGGCGGCACCGTTGAACTCGTCGCTCCAGACCAGCTCCGTGGCCGGGAACGTCGGGTCGGCCGGCTGCGCGGGCGGGGCGGTCGGGTTGCCGCCGGTCCCGTACACCTTGAACTCGTAGAGCGAGTAGCCGTACGGCCCGGACCGGGCGGTGCCGTACATCCGGACGTAGCGACCGGTGCCGGTGGCGTTGATCGTTTCCTTGAAGCCCCGACCGGTGGTGGTGGAGTAGATGGTGGTCCAGGTGGTCGCATCGGGCGAGACCTGGATCTGGTACGCGGCCGCGTACGCCGGATCCCACTGGAGGACCACCTGACTCACCGTTGCGGTGGCACCGAGGTCGACATAGATCCAACCGGGATCTACCCAGCCCGTGGTGGAACTGGTTGCCCAGCGGCTCGCCGGGTCGAGGTCGAACGCCTTGTCGGGTGTGCACTCGAAGCAGTTCACGTCGCTCTGGTCGGTCGAGGCGACGGCCGGCTTGCCGTACGACAGCAGCCCTTCCTCGGCGGCGCTGGCCGCGCCCGGCGTGACGGTCAAATAGCCGCCGAGCAGGGCGACCAACGCGGTCAGCGTGGCGATCCCGCGCCACCGACCAATGCTTGGAGCAGTAGGAGCCCGATCCATCAGTCCTCCTTCGCGGAGTAGGACGAATGGCATCAACCCATGATGGGCTGGTGTCATCTGGACGAAGAGAGCGCTCCCTTGCAACCCACTCTTAACCGGATCATCACCACTGTCAATTCGGGGAGGTGGTCGGAGAGCGCTCTCCCTTCCGGGTAGCGCTCCCAGGTGGGTGATCGAAGGACGGGCTGGCAGAGACCTCGCCGGACCAGCGAAAGGTCTGAATTGCCAGGTAGAGAGCGCTCCCGCAACAAACGCTCGACCGATCGATCACGGCGCCCCGGCCCGGCGCCCCAGATTTCTCAAAAATTTCGCCGATATCGTGCTGTGGCATGAGCATCGAACCCTCGCAGACCACCCACGAGCGCGGCACGACCGTGCCGGAGCTGACCGAACGGCTGCGGACGTTCGTCGCCGAGCGCGACTGGCAGCAGTTCCACACCGCGAAGAACCTGTCCATGGCGCTGGCCGGCGAGGTCGGTGAACTGCTGGCCGAGTTGCAGTGGCTCACCCCGGACCAGGCGGCCCGGGTGATGACCGACGACCCGGCGGCCGGCGCGCGGATCCGCGCCGAGATCGGGGACGTGATGATCTACCTGACCCGGCTGGCGGACGTACTCGACATCGACCTGGTGGCCGCCGCCCACGACAAGCTCGACGACTCGGCCCTGCGCTACACGGTCGAGCGGTCCTACGGCTCGGTCGCAAAGGTCCCACCCAACCAGCCGTCCGGGTTGTAGCCCTCGGTTGATCTTCTGGCTACAGTCGTGGCAACAAAGCGGTCCGACGGGCTTCCGAGGTCTGGATATGCCCCCCATCCGCACGATCAATTCGTGCTGCCCGGGGGCAACTGTCGATGTCGGCGTACCGTACGTCCGCTGCTGGTCTATTGCGTCTGGCCACCGAGGGCACCCTCGCTGACCGAGTGAACGAACAGGTCACGATGGCACGCGGTCACGGAGTCGGCCTCGCGGAAAGGCGATCCTGGGCGCGCAGCCTCTCCGTGCTGGCCCAGGACCTGGTCGACGCCGGGCTCGGCCAGGTGGAGGTGCTCGCGGAGTACCAGTTGCCGCTCACCAGCAAACGGGTCGACGCGATTCTGGCCGGAGTGGATCCTCGTACCGGCGCCGACTCGTTCGTTGTGGTCGAGCTGAAACAGTGGTCGTACGCGACCGCTTACGAGGACTCGTCCACGCTGGTCGCGGTCGAACATGCCCGAGGTCCGCGACTACATCCCGGTGAACAGGTTGCCGACTACTGCGAGTACCTCACCGACTTCCTCGGAGTGCTGCATGACCAACGCAACCCGGTGCACGGGCTGGCGTACCTGCACAACGCGATGGATCGGGACGTCAGCGATCTGTTCCAGCGGCAGCCGAGCGAGCAGAGCCTGATCTTCACGAAGCAGCGGCGCGGGCAGCTTCTCGACTACCTTCGGGAACGTCTCGCCCCGGAACCCGGTGCACCGGCCGCGGACCGGTTCCTGAGCAGTTCCGTACGGCCGAGCAAGCATCTGCTCACCCACGCTGCGGCTGAACTGAAGGAACGATCGAACTTCACCCTGCTCGATGAGCAGCGGGTCGCGTACGAGTTGGTGTTGCACTCGGTCGAGCGAGCGCGCTCGGCGGACCACAAGCGGATCGTGGTGGTGGCCGGCGGACCCGGCAGCGGCAAGAGTGTCATCGCGCTGTCGGTGCTCGGCGAACTGGCCCGCCAACAGCGGCCGGTGATGCATGCGACCGGGTCGCGATCGTTCACCCAGACCCTGCGCAGATACGCTGGCCGCGGATCGACCCGACTACAGGCGATGTTCAAGTATTTCAACAGCTTCATGGACGCGGACCGAAACGGCTTCGACGTGCTGATCTGCGACGAGGCACACCGAATCCGGGAGACGTCGGTCAACCGGTACACCCCGAAAACAAAGCGTGACTCCGCCCGGCCACAGCTCGACGAACTGATCGCCGCGGCACGGGTGCCGGTCTTCCTGCTCGACGAACACCAGGTGGTCAAACCAGGTGAACTGGGCAACGTCGACATCATCTCGTCGTATGCGGAGAAACTCGGGCTGACCGTCGACGTCGTGTCGTTGCACGACCAGTACCGGTGCGGCGGCAGCGAGCTGTACGAGAGTTGGGTGATGGATCTACTTGGCCTGACCGGCCACGGCCCATCGATCTGGGACGACGATGGACGGGTTGATCTGCGACTGGCCGAGTCGCCGGAGGAGCTGGAGTCGTTTCTCGCCGAGCAGCAGCAGCGGGGTGAAACAGCGAGGATGTCGGCCGGTTACTGCTGGCCGTGGAGCGACCCCCGCTCGGATGACACGCTCGTGCCTGACGTCCGGATCGGCGCGTGGGAGCGACCTTGGAATGTCAAGAGTGACCGCAGTGTCGGCGATGCCCCAGGCAGCGCGTTCTGGGCAACAGATCCCAACGGCTTTGGCCAGGTGGGATGCGTCTATACCGCCCAGGGCTTTGAGTACGACTGGTCAGGCGTCATCATCGGACCTGATCTGGTGGCGAGGGACGGGCGGTTGATCACCCGGCGGAGCGAGTCGAAGGACCCGGCTTTCAAAAGCCGCAAGTCGGTCAGCGACGAGGAGGCGGACCGGCTGATTCGCAACACGTACAAGGTGCTCCTCACTCGGGGAATGAGCGGCACGATGCTCTACTCCACCGACCCCGAGACGCGCGACTACCTCGCGAAGCTGGTGCGACCCCGCCGCCGTTTGGGAACCCGGTAGGAGTCGATCGCCGACGGGTGCGCCGGGTTGACAAGGTAGCTATAGGCGGCCGAGGTGGCTACAGTTTGAGCGGTTAGGCGGATCGACGGGCTTTCGGTGAACACGGACACGCCCCCACCGCACGAGTTTTCGTGCTGTCGGGGGTTCCACCGGTGTCGGCGTTCCACAGCTCGCCCGAAGATATCTGGCGATTGATCAAGACCCGTGAGCTTGTGCCGAGGATCGAAGCAAAGCTGCTGGCGAAAGGCCACCAGCCGGAGCAGTCCGAGCGAAACTCCTGGATGAACAGCCTTACCGCGCTGGTGACGCCGCTGATCGCCACAGGTCTCGGCAACATCGACATGCTGGTCGAGTTCCAGCTACCGCAGACCAGCCGTCGGGTGGACGTCATCCTGGCAGGTCTTCATCCCGAGACAGGACGAGACTCCTATCTCGTCGTCGAGCTGAAACAGTGGTCCGGCGCCGAACCTGTCGATGATGCCGAACACCTGGTCAAGGCGAGCGGGGTCGAAAAGCTGCAGCTACACCCGATGACCCAGGTCACCGGGTACTGCGACTACGTGGCCGATTTCCTCGCCGTGCTGTGGGAGTGGCCCGAGGCATTGCGTGGCCTGGCTTTCCTTCATAACGTACGTGGCCAACGGGCCAGCGCGTTTCCACGCCGGTTCGAGACCGATCGGGTACGGCTGTTCACCGGGGACGATCGGCGCGAACTCGTCGCGTTCGTGAAGTCACACCTGCGCCCTGCTCCGGGTAGGGGAGTGGCCGATCGTCTGCTCGAGAGCGCGGTCCGGCCGAGTCGCCAACTGCTTTCGTATGCCGCTGACGAACTCGCGGACCGTAGCCATTTCGTCCTGCTCGACCGGCAGCGGGAAGCCTTCGAAAAGGTCCAGCTGGCGGTGCGCCGGGCGCAGCGCGGACGGCGGAAAAAGGTCGTCATCGTCAGTGGCGGCCCAGGTAGCGGAAAAAGCGTCATCGCGCTGTCGCTGCTTGCCGCGCTTGCCAGGGAGGGGCGCCTGATCGCCCATGCCACCGGCTCTCGTGCCTTCACCCGAAGCATGCAGCGGTACGCCGCCCGTGATCCCGAGGTTCGTAGCTCGCGCCAGGCGCCTCTGTTCAAATACTTCTACGACTACATGGAGGCCGGGCGGGACGATCTCGACGTGCTCGTCTGCGACGAATCGCACCGCATCCGCGAGTGGTCGAAAAAGGGCAAGATACGCGGTGAAGTGACGCAGATCGAGGAGTTGATCGACGCGGCCAAGGTGCCGGTCTTCTTCCTTGACGACCGTCAGGCGGTGCGGCCAGGCGAGATGGGCACCGTTCGTGCCATCAGCGACCACGCACGGCACGCGGGCTACGAGTTCGAGGTGATCGACCTCAACGGACAGCACCGTTGTGGCGGGAGCGTCGAGTTCGAGCGATGGGTCGATCGGCTGCTCGGACTGACCGAAGGTGGCCCGTATCCGTGGCCGGGGGATGACCGCTTTCATGTTGGAGTGGTGGACACACCAGAGGTGATGGAGTCGCTGCTCGCTCGGCAGCAGAAGGATGGCTCAACAGCTCGGATGACCGCCGGCTTCTGCTGGCGCTGGAGCAAGAAGCCGTTACGAGACGGCACTCTCGTCCCAGACGTAGTGATCGGCGACTGGAAGCGTCCATGGAACGCGTCTGAGGACTACCCCAAGGGCGGGGTACCGACAAGTGCCTACTGGGCGACCGATCCCGCCGGGTTCGGGCAGATCGGCTGCATCTACACGGCCCAGGGCTTCGAGTACGACTGGAACGGGGTGATCATCGGTCCCGACCTGGTGGTTCGTGATGGTCAATTCACCACTCGCCTCGGCGCGTCACGGGATCCAGCATTCAACGGCGAGGAGCCACCCTCTCCTGAGGATGCGGATCCACTGCTGAAAAACGCGTACAAGGTTCTGCTCACACGAGGGCTGAAGGGCGTCCTGATCTACTCGACCGACGCGGCGACCCACCGGTTCCTTGCCGATTTGGTTGGTCCTGCGCGTGTGCTGCGCGCAGCCACCGATGAGGAGCAGGCGGGCGTTTACCGGATCAAAGCGCGAACGGGTGACGCGCTTGATCAGGAGGCAGGATCAACGGACGTCAATTCGGCAGCACCTGCACCACACCGGCAACGCAACTGATAGCGCATCCTGGCAGCGTGGATGACCTGAACGGTCGGCTGGACAACATCCTGAATGGTGATGCCTACCCTGTGCTCCACCCTGGCTGGCGCCGCACCGATGACTGGTCGATCACGTACGACTACCTTCGCTCAGCAGATTTCGCCGTTGCGCGAGCTACTCGAAGGGGTTGCCCCGAGAGATGGCGACTGCCGATAGCAGCGGCTTGAGGAGACGCGGCGGACGTTGACCGACTTGGCCGAGGGATGCCGCCAGGCGCTTACCGTCACCCCTGCCTGACCTGGCATCACATGAACTTTGCTGCGGTCTCCTCCACTTCGGAGATGAACTCCTCGAGCTGAGGCTCCGTCAGATCCTCGTCCCGCAACAGCTTGCCGAGCATGACGATCTGGATCTGCAGCGCGTCGTCGGGCGTGATGCTGTCGACCAAATCGACCTCGCCCAGCGCGGCCCTGATGAGTCCCTCCATCTCAAGCGCGGAGAGTTGGCGACTGTCCTCGAACTGAGACCGGGTCTCGGCGACCAGACGCGTGATTTCGCGCAGGTCGGAGGTCGAGTCGAACCGGCGGTGAACGGCTATCGCGAACGCGGCACCTATGACCTGAGTGCTGCCCTGCCAGCCCAACTGGTCGAGCTCGGCTATGAGGCGGTCAGCGCTTCCCCAGTCACGGCGAGCTATCGCGCGGATCAGATCGCTCAGTTCGATCCTTGTGCCCATCTTTTCTCAACCTCGCTATCCCGTTGCTAATCGTCTGGCTGAGCCTGTATATCGCAACCCCGGTCACCAGACCGACGACGACGATGTGTCCCGCTGCTTCGGGTGCATCGATCTTCGGCCTGGGCGGTGATGCTGGCATGGTCGGTGTGCTCGTCTCGGGCTGGTGGAGTCCGGGTGGACCCGGCGGCTTACGGACGATGTTGACTGCTTGCTGGACCGTCTCGGTCGAATTCTTTGCGGCGTCCTGGAGGTTCTCGACACCGCGCGTCATCCTACCCAGGTAGCTGTCGATGCTTCGTCGTGCGTTTGACCGTTCGACCGAATCCGTGAGGATCTGCTCGCCGGTAGGCGTCGCCGAGTCGGCAGCCTGGTGAGCGGGTACGGAGCCGGGGGCGATGGTGTTGAGGTAGGTGGTCAGGCTCTCGTTTGCCTTCGCCAGGAGGCGGGCGTACCTGGCTGCTTTCTGGCTGGCGGTGCGGCTGGCGGTGATGGCCTCGCGGATCTCCTTGTGGTCGGTCCCCATCGCAACCTCGGCGAAGTGGTTCGCTGCCTGGTCGGCGTCGGCCTGGGCGCGTAGCGCGGTGACGGCGGCGGCGTCCAGGCTTTCGAGCACGGCGCGCAGTTGCCCGACGACCTCGCCGATGCTGACGGTCATCCGAGCTTGGTGAGGTAGGTGCCGGCATCCTCGGCTGCGGCGGCGAAACGGCCGAGGGTCCGGTCGGCCTCGGTTTGCGCGTCGTCCAGATTGTCCCGGACTTCATCGACGTGCTCATTTTGGCTGTCATGCAGGAGTCGCATTGCGCGTCGCGTTGCCTCCGTGGCATCGCTGGCCGCCCGCTCGAACGTGTCCTGCCCATGCTTGATCGCCTGGATGCCTTGACGCAGGGTCGCCTTCACCTCGTTGATGCTCACCGGCTCGGCTCCGGGTCAGCCGAGGAGGCCGATGTAGGCGCGGGCGGCCTGTTCACTGCCCTGGATCAGGGTCGCCGCTTCGCTGAGGCGTTGCTTGCTTTGTTCGGCCCGGGCGATGGCCTCGCCGATGGTCTGGTGGCCGGAGCCGGCCGCGACGGCGCGGAGCCGCGCGAGTAGCTGCTCGGTGCTGCTGATCGCGCCCTGGATCTGGCTGACCGTGGTGTTGCCCTGCTCCGCGGCCTGCATCAGCGCCGCCTTCACTTCCTCGATGCTGGCCACATCCGCTCCCTCGGCTCGCCGTTGTCACGGGCTGACCACTCGTGCGGGCAACTTCGCGTGGACAACCCGAGCGGTCGTCACGTTTGAGTGGTCTGCCGAACACTATCGGGAGTGATCGATCGATCGCAGCCCCGAAACCGACAGTGCGCTGATCGGTCGTAGTGGTGGACGCTGCGGCAGAAGGCCGGGGGTGGCTCAGGCGGCCTCGCCCTCCGAGTCGACCGAGCCCCGAGGTGGGCTGAACAGCGTCAGCTCCAGTAGATCCGGTCCGATGGCCAACTGGTCGGCGGTCTGATTCATCCAATGCAGGTACACGGCGTATCGGTAGGGCGTCCAGGTCACCGATCGGCCATCGGGTGTAACGAGATGCTCCATCCCGCTGATCTTGTGGACCGTGTTGGCAAGAACGTTGTCCAGGATCAGAGCGCCTGGGGTGGAGAAATACAGGAACTTGGTGAAGAAGGCGGGGCCGAACCGGTGGATCCTTGCCCAGGGTGCTTGGAAGGCGCGCGCTCGTGTCTTCCGATCGTCGCCGCCGTACAGCGCGGCGTAGCCGGCTATCGGGTCTTCGGCGGCCTCGGCTAACGCCGACGACAATGCGGGCTCGAGGCGGTCGCCCGCTGTGTCGGCGATGTCGTGGTGTCGGGAGGCGCCGTAACCGGTCATGCCTGTGCCCCAGAGGAAGCTGGCGGTGAAGAGATCCGTCGCTGGTCGTGTGTGTTGACGTACCTCTGCGGCGATGTCGAACACATCCCCACGGGAGATCTTTCCGGAGTTGACGACGTGACCAGGTAGCCGTCCCAGTGAGTCGGCCCAGGCCGAGTTGGAAAACCCGACGGGGTGCGCGAGCACGCCCAGCGGGCCCAATTCTTTGATCTTGCGTTGAGAAAGTTGCCGCAGTCGCGCAAGCTTTTCTCGGGCTGGTGGGTGACTGGCCGCCTCACGTCGGGCTTCGTCATCGTGTCGGTAAGTCATGGCGGCACTTTGCCACGGGCATGCGACTGATTCAGCGACCGATCGGCCTTCCCTGCAAGCCGAAAAGACAAGTGCCCCGGCCAGAGCCGGGGCACCGGGAGACGCAGGTCGGTCAGCGAGTGCGGGTGGCGGCCTTGACGCTGGAGACGAAGGCGGACCAGGCGTACGGGTGGAAGGCGAGGACCGGTCCGGCCTGGTCCTTGCTGTCGCGTACGGCGACGATGTCGGTCAGGTTGTCGGCGATCTCGACGCAGTCGCCTCCGTTGTCGCCACTGCGGGTGCTCTTGCGCCACTCGGCATCGGTCAGGTTAATCATGGTGGACCTCCCCAATGATCTTGTCGATCATGAGCCTCGATTGTCCCTCACTCAGGGCGAGTCTGTTCAGACCAGTCCACACGCTTTCGTAGGCAGCGATTTCGTCCGGTCGATCAAGGTAGAGCGCCCCGGTCAGCGACTCGCAGTAGATGAGCGGAGGCTCCGGGGTCGCCCGGTTGCCTGGCGGGAAGCTGAGCATGACGAACGTCCCGGCAACGGCGCCGGGATGCAGCCCGGTTGTGAGCGGGAGCACCCGGATGGAGACGTTGGGGAGGGCGCTGACCTGTTGCAGGTGACGTAGCTGCTCGGCCATGATCTCCCGGCTTCCGACGATCCGTAGCAGGGCTGCTTCATGGATGACGACCTCCATCCTGGGCGCAGGTGGTAGGCGACGAGTCAGCAGGGACTGTCGTTGGAGTCGGATCTCGACCAGGCGATCCCGCTCCTCGAAGGGCATCTCCGTCCGATGCTGGTACACAGCGAGGGCGTAGTCCTTGGTCTGGAGTAACCCTGGGACCAGTGTCTCGTCATAGCGTCGGATGCGGGAGGCGGCGGCTTCGAGGCCGACGTACATCTCGAACCACTCGGGGATGGCGTCGCCGTACGCGTGCCACCAGCCCTTGGCCTTGGTTTCGCCGGCCAGCCCGACCAGGGCGGTGACCAGCTCCGGCGTCGCGTCGTAGAGCTGGCACATCGCCTTGACGTCGAGCGAGCGGACCGAGCCGAGTCCACTCTCGATCCGCCAGACCTTCTGCCGGCTGCACTCCAGCGTCTCGGCCGCTCCGTCCAGGGTCACCCCAGCCTCGGTACGGAGCTGACCCAGGGTCCGGCCGAGTTGCCGCCGGGGCACCGTCGAGCCCATGTCCTCTGCCATTTGATCACGCCCCCGTTCGTTTTTTTAACATCCCGCCGCCTCCACTGCAACGCCTGCCCGTTGCGCGAAAATAAGCGAACGGGCGTGGCCGGATTCCACTGAAGAATTCATTGCGATCCCCGTATCGCACATTACAAGATGACGCTTGTAAGGGCGACCATCAATACGGTCCGCGTTCAGCTCATCGAGCTGATCAACAATTTTTCGCCGAAAGGTTGATGCCGTCGCGTGCGTACCCGTCTCTCGTCAATGGTCAAGTGATCGCCGATGACCGGGCCGATCGTCGTCACCTGCCATCGGTGCGCCGGAACGACCGTCACCGAAGGGCCGTGTGCTTGCCTCAACGGTGGGAACCGGCTGCTGGTCACCGACGATCCGGTGCCGCGCGAGGCGTACCGGGAGTGCAGGATGTGCGGCGGATCGGGCAGGGTCGCGACTGCCTGCCACACGTGCGGACAACGCGGCCGGCAGCGGGCGCAGATTGTGCTCACCGTCGCCAACGTCGACACCGGTGCGGTCGCCTCGACCAGCGTCGAGCCCGGCACGGTGGCCCCCGTGCCCGACATCGGCGGCGGCTGGCGGCTGCGCCTCGGCCCGCTGATCGGCGAGCTGGCCGCCACGGTCGGGGCCGCCACCTGGTCCGACGTATGGGGGAGGCCGGACGGCGACCTGGACGTTTCCCTACCCCGGGACTGGCGACCCGACCTGCCGCTCGAACGTTGGCGGGCGCTGGAGGCAGCGGCGATCGCCGCCCAGGCGGGCGAGGGATGGCACCTGTATCTGGGCCGGAGTATTGCCGCGTCGCCGGTCGACCCGGAGCGGCGGTTGGGCGAGTTGTGCGCGGTTGCCGACCTGCTCAGCCTCGATCTGGTCGTGGAGGCGCGGCGCAACCGGACCGAGGATCAGCTTTACTGGAACATTCGGTACGACGTATTCGGTGCCAGGGTGCCGGCGCGGCCCCGGCTGGATGCGACCAGCCTGGCCCTCGCGGCCACCGCCGCCACCGTCCTGCGTGCGATCGGCGGCATCTCCGCCCGAGGGTTGACCGCACCCGCCCACTACCTGCGTCAGGCTGGCGAATCCGTGCCGGTCAGGACTCAGGTCAACCTGGACGAGTTGGAACGGCGGGTGGTTGCCGACTGCACCGACCTGCGTACCGGTCTGACGCTGCCCGGTGCCCAGGCGATCTGGCGCGACGGGCGGTGGTGGCACACGAGTTTGCGGGTCACCGGCCACATCGAGAGCCTGAGCGAGCAGCAGACCGGTCAGCTCCTCCGACGGGTGACGCCGGTGTTGGAGCGTGGCTGGGAGCCGCCCGCTCCGACCTGGCTCGGCGAGCCGATCGAACACTCGCCCTGCCCCGACTGCGATCCCGGCAGCCGGTTGCGGGCCTGTCTCTGCAGCATCGGTGGCAGCCCGGTCGACCCCGACTGCGGCAGTTGCGGTGGTGCGGGCGTACGCGCCTTTGCGCTGCCCTGCCACACCTGCGGGGACAGCCACCGGATCCACTCCGGGGTCGTCGTCACAATGACCGACCTGGATCGGCGGGTCGAGCATCTTCGGTGGCGGGCCGGCGAGGTCGTGCCCAGTCCGCAGGTCGCCACCCACCCGAACGGGAAGTCGCTGGTCCAGCTTCCCGACCGCTACCGGCTGGACGCCCAGGCCAGCAGGATCGGCGTACGGCCGGAGGACCTCACCGAGCTCGACGGTGGCTGGCAGGTTGACCGGGACCTGCGCGAAGGGCTGGTAACCCTGCATCGGAGCGACGTGGACGGGCTGACCCAGTTCGTCGCGCGGGCCGCACGGGGGCATCCCGGTGCCCGGTTGCTCGTGCTCGCCGTCCCGCCGGACGTACCCTCGCTGGCCGAGCTGGTCCGGCTTGCTGTCGGGCTCGGTCTGGGTCTCGTTGTCACCCTGAGGGACAACCGGATCAACGCGGGCGACCCCACACGTGCCGGTGGGATGGCATGGCACGTCGAGTTCACGCCGGCTGACCCGCCGACCGTCACCATCGACCCGCCCACCCGGCCGAGCCTGGCGGCGGCAGTCGCGTACGGACTCGAATATCTGGAGACCGCCCTCGCCGACGAAGTGCCGACCGACCCTGCCCAGCCGATCCCGGCACCGCAGTGTCCCGATCCGACGACAATCGAAGACCCGGAACGGCTCATTCGTCGGCTTGCCGCGCATCACGGTGGCGAGCAGGTGTCCGTCCAGTTCGGTGTGAACGAATGCCACGTCTATCTGCGTGAGGAGGATGACCTTCGCCTGTTGGCCAGCGCGAGGGACGTGATCGCCGCGTTTGCGGCGTTGGGCATGGCCTCGCAGGCGTCGACCGGACAGCCGCCCGAGAGCTGAGCCGAGCGCGCCAGACGGTGTGGGGCCACGTGTTGGTAGCACCTGACGGCTGTGTGATGAGTCACTATTACCCCTTTTGTCCTGGCGTGAATGCTGTGGAACAGTCGTTCCCTGCGGCGTGGGGCATCAGGTGCGGGCAGGGAGCGCGAGCCATGTCTCGGGCGGGAGCGGACGCTGAACCGCTGGGGGCCTGCGGCCGTGTAGAAGTCGGGTCCGAGTCAGAACGAGCAGAGAGAGCTGAACAGCCACCATGAGCGTCAAGATGGCCGATGTCCGCGACATGTACACCGTACATATCGCGTTTCGGCGTGAGTTCGGCCAGCTAGCGTCGTTGGTACGGGCGGTCGGGGACGGCGACACCGCCCGCGCGGAACTGCTCGGCGATCACATCGAGCTCCTCTGCGCCGCGCTGCACTCCCACCACACCGGTGAGGACGAACTGCTGTGGCCGAAGTTGCTGGAGCGTGGTGCCGAGGAGGTCGCACCCCTGGTGCACCTGATGGAGGCACAGCACCAGGCGGTCGACAACGCCATCACGGAGATCAACGGGACGTTGCCCCTGTGGCGCAGCACCGCTTCCGCGACCGGTCGGGAGACGCTGGCGGATGCCCTCGACCGGCTGAACGCATCGCTGATCGAGCACCTGGGCATGGAGGAGGAGCGGATCCTTCCGCTGGCCGAGAAGCACATCACAGCAGTGGAGTGGGAGCAGCTCGGGCAGCACTCCATGGCGGGCATGCCGAAGAAGCGGCTGCCCCTGATCTTCGGCATGGTCATGTACGAGGGCGACCCGCAGGTGATCAAGGAGGTCCTCGACACGATGCCGCTCCTGGCACGCCTGCTCATGCCGACAATCGCCCGCCGGTTGTTCGCCTCGCACTCCAAGCGGATCCACGGCACTGCCAGCCCCACCCGCGTGGCCGCCCACTGACGGCCGGCATCCAGCGATAACCCGTGCCCCTGGCCGACGGTTGGGGGCACGGGTCGTGCAGCCGGTAGCACGATGGCCCTCTACTCACTGCCGAGCGGATTCGCATCAACTCTCAAGCCCGGATACCGAAGACGGTCGCGTAGGCCTGACGGAAAAGTGGCCATCCGGTCCGGTCGGCAACCTCCACAAGCGACGCCTGTCGGGCGGTGGTCGATCGCGCAAACGGTCATCGGCCTTCCGGTGATGCTCATTACCAGATTGTTTCCGGCGACCGCACCCTCGGCCGGTGTGCGTAACTACTGCTTGTCGTCAGACTGCTACACGTCAAGTGCGGTACATGGCTTCAATCGGTATCAGCTGGGAGTGAGATGGTGCGGGAATCGCGAGTCCTCTGGCCGTTCGGCGCTCGACGCGCTATTCGACCGACCCGTTGGATAGTTGCTTCCGCTGCGGTCGGTCTGCTGGTGGCCTGCGGCCCACAGACCGGTTCCGAGGCGTTGCCCGGTCCGACCGCCGCCGCGAGTGAGTCGGCGAGTGCTACGCCATCCGCGACACCATCTGCTACGCCTTCTGCGGAACCTTTGGCGAGCACGGCACCGCCGCCAGCGCCGGTCGTACCGGTTCCCGCAGGCGCGCCGAAGGCACCCACGGTGGTGAAGAAAACCGTCACCGAGACGAAGTCGATTCCGTTCAGCACCAAGACGGTGAACGACGCCACCCTCGCGAAGGGCACCAAGAAAACGAAGGCCAAGGGCGTTGCCGGGGTCAAGACGCTCACCTACGAGGTGACCACAACCGATGGAAAGCAGACCGGCAAAAAGCTGGTTCGCGAGGTGGTGACCAAGGCACCGGTCACACAGGTGGTCGCCGTCGGCACCAAGGTGGAGAGCAAAAAATGCGACCCGAACTACAGCGGATGCGTACCGATCGCCAGTGATGTGGACTGTGCGGGTGGCAGTGGAAACGGACCCGCGTACGTCACCGGCCCGGTGAGGGTGATCGGCAGTGACATCTACGACCTAGACCGGGACAACGACGGGTACGGCTGCGACGACTGAACCAACGACTAACCGGTCCGGCGCCTCGGCTCGGCCACGGGGCGCCGGATATTCCATCGGGTCACTCCCGGTCGGACGGCGTGGACGGCCGGCGGGGTGCGCCTCGGTAGGTGCCGAACGACCAGTGGTTTCCCTCCGGGTCGAGCACGATGAAGTCGCGCGAGCCGTAGTCGGTGTCGTGGAGGCCCCGTACGACCTTGGCGCCGGCTGCGGTGGCTCGCGCAAAGAGCGCGTCCGGGTCGTCGGTGACGACGTACGCGCCGAAGGTGCCCGGTGACAGTGACCAGGCGTCGTCGGCGGTGCCGCGGTCGGTGCCGAGCATGATGCCGCCGCCGAGCGGCCAGGCGAGTTCGGCGTGGTCGACCCGGTCCCCTTCGGCGTAGACGGCGGTTTCCTCGAACCCGAAGGCGGTCACCAGGAACCTGATCAGCCCGAGCGCGTCGCGGGCGGTGAGGCTGGGCCAGACCTGCGGCGGTGGAGGTGCCACATTGTCGGTCTTGGTCGACGGCGTTTCGTCAGTCATGATTCGAAGTCTTCCGGGTCGCCGGTCTCCATGACTTGGACGTTTCGGAACTCCTCGGCCAGCCACCGGCTCGGCGCACAGCCGGCGAACTCGCGGAACTCGCGGGCCAGATGTGCCTGGTCGTAGTAGCCGCCGGACGTGGCCAGGTCGGCCAGCGCGATCGGTTCGCCGTTCGAGGCCCGGCGCAACAACACCCGACGCGTACGGTCGAAGCGCACCACCCGGGCGGCGACCTTGGGGCTGAGTCCGATCTCGTCCCGGAACCGCTGACCCAGGTGGCGGGTGCTCCACCCGACCTCGCGGGCCAACTCGGTCACCGGGACGCAGCCGTCGGTGGCACCGAGGCGTCGCCAGGCCCAGGCCACCTCGGGACGGACTCCCGGTGCCCGATCGAGCCGGGCGAGCAGCAGCGAGTCCAGGGTGGCGAACCGGTCGGCCCAGCCGTCGCCGGCCAGCAACCGCTCCCGTAGCCGGACCGCGAACCGCCCGAGTACGTCCGTACCGTCGAGATCCGCGTTGGCGAGTTCGCCGGCCGGCAGGCCGAGCAGCGTACGGGCGCCGAGCGGCGACAGGGCCAGTTGCACCCCTGACTGCCGACCGTCGTGCGTGATGATCGCCGGGGCGGT
Organism: Micromonospora sp. NPDC004704; assembly: GCF_053601675.1. Taxonomy (NCBI): domain Bacteria; kingdom Bacillati; phylum Actinomycetota; class Actinomycetes; order Micromonosporales; family Micromonosporaceae; genus Micromonospora; species Micromonospora sp. NPDC004704. Next base: position 196,120 of record NZ_JBSGCD010000007.1, read on the forward strand.
GTGCAGGCCGCCGACGAGGGTGTCGTACCGGCCGGCGGGTGCCTTCGGATCGGGGTGCGCGGCCACCACCAGCGGGTCGTCCAACGTGACGATCATCGTCAGGTACGGCGACGGCAGCCCCCGGTGGCGTGCCGGCTCGACCCCGACCTGCCGGTACCCGCTGTACCAGGCGACGTACGGCCGCAGCGGCGGCGCCGGACGCCACTGGACGAAGTCCGAGAGCGGCCCAGCCTGACTCATCTCGTCACTGTGCCACAGAACCCCTGCTCAGCAGCGCAGTCGCGGCGGCAGGGCCACGTCGGGTCGGTCCCGGTTGAGGTAGGTCGACTCGGCGAAGGCGAGGAACCGTTGCGCGTCGGCCGCGTTCGAGGCCAGCCCGAACGAGACCCGGATCGCGCCTCCGGTCGGGACCCGCATCACGTCGAGGTACTCGTCGACGGTGGTGATGTTGCGCATCAGCGTCCGGGCCAGCCGCCACTTCGTGATGCCGAACGCGCCCTCGCCCGCGCCGGGATTGCAGAAGCAGCCCGTACGCAAGGACAGGCCGGCGGCGGTCGACTCGGCCGCGACCAGCCGCTCGTCGACCAGGGTGCCGTCCGGGTGAAGGAAGTTGAACGAGATCGTCCCGCCCCGGCGGTCGTTGGTCGCCGGGCCGTAGACCCGGACCAGGGACTCGCCGGTGCGGTGCCGCAGCGCGGTCAGGTTGTCCAGGAGCCACCCGGTCAGCGCGTCGACCCGGGTGTGGATGACGTCGATCCCGATGTTGTCGACCCAGTCCAGGCCGAACTCGACGTCGGGGATGCCGAGGAAGTTGAGCGTCCCGTCCTCGAACGCGGACTCGTCGTCCATCGACTCGTACCAGTCGCCCTGGACGCTCACCGCCCGGATGGTGCCGCCGGCGAACCACGGCCGTCGCAGCCGGGCCAGGGCGTCCCGGCGGGCGATGAGGGCGCCGATCCCGGTCGGGTACCCGAACAGTTTGTACCAGCTCAGGCAGACGAACTCGGGTTGGACCGCGCCGAGGTCCAGCCGGCTCGTCGGTACGAACGCGGCGGCGTCGAGCAGTACGTCGTACCCGTGGCGCTGGGCCAGCCCGACCCACTCCAGGGGATGCTGCACCCCGCTGAAGTTGCTCTGCGCCGGGAAGGCGAACAGCCCCCGCCGCTGCCCTCGCCGCCCCCACCGGAGGCTCCGGCGGGTCAGCGCCGCCTCCACATCGGACTGCTCGACCCGCAACGCGTCCCCGCGTACGGGCACGTAGCGGAAGGCGGCGCCGGCGGTACGGGCGTACTCGCGGATGCCGTTGACCGAGTTGTGGTTGTCGGCGGTCAGCACCAGCGGAGTTCCCCGCCCGAACGGGTACGCCTCACCGACCAGCCGGCAGGCGCCGCTGGCGTTCGGGGTGAAGATGACCGCGTACTGCGCCGGGTCGGCGTTGAAGAAGGCGAGGATCGCGCGCCGGGCCGACTCGACCAGGGTGCCGGCCGCCACCGATGTCGGGTTCTCCGAGTGCGGGTTGCTGTAGAGCCCCGAGGTCAGCCGCCGATGGTGGGCCTCGATCTGGGCTCGGGCGGGCACCCCCGCACCCGCGTAGTCGAGGTAGACCTGCCCGTCCTGGTCGAGGTGGTTGTACTCGGTCGCGCGGAGTTCGTCGATCCGGCGGGTGGCGGCGTACGCCGGGTTGTCCGCCGTCAGCAGGTCAGGCCGTGCCACGGTGGTCCTTCCGGGCCAGCACGGTCCACGCGGCGGCGAGGAAGGCGACCAGGAATCCGGTGAGGATCAACCAGTCCACCCAGGCCGGGCGGGCGAAGCTGTCGCCGTAACTGGCCAGCAGCGGTGGGCCGAGCGGGGATGCGCCGTCGCGCCAGATCCGTTCCACCTCGGCGGTGTGGCCGAGCCCCTCGAACGCCCACCGGTTGGACATGGCGTAGCTGAGCCACCGGCCTCCGGCTGCCATCTCCGGGACCGGCAGGATCGCCCCGACGAACAGCACCTGCGGGAAGCAGAGCATCGGCAGCATCAGGGTCGCCTGGGCGGCGTCGGCCACCGACGCGGAGCAGAGCAGGCCGAGGGCGAGCGCCCCGGCCGAGGAGAGGAGCAGGGTGAGGTAGAGGGCGGCGAACGCGCCGCCGCCGGCCGCCGGCAACCGGTCGATGCCGCGCAACACCCCGAGCAGGGCCAGGTCGACCAGGGCCAGCAGCGGGAGCAGGACCGCGACCTTGGCCAACAGGTACGGTCCGACGCGTACGCCGGCCAGCCGTTCCCGCCGTACGATCGGCAGCTCGGTGCAGATCTGGAGCAGCCCGTAGGTGAGCCCGAAGAAGAAACCGCCGAACGCGATCCAGAACAGGATCATCACCATCACGTTCGGGCTCGGATTGGCCGGTTCGAAGGCACCGGGCCGGAACAGCAGGGCGAACATGCCGAGCACCATCAGCGGCGATCCGAGCAGGATGGCCAGGGTGAGCCGGTTGCGGCCGACGATCTCCAGGTTCCGGCCGGTCAGCACCACCCACTGGCGCACCGGCCCGACCCGTCGGCCCGGCCCGCGAACCGCCACCGGTGCGGTGACCGCCGGTTCCGGTTGCTCGTCACGGGCGGCGAACCGGTCGGGCCAGGCAGCCGGTTCGGGTTCCTCATCCAACCGTAGGTAGACCTCGGCGAGCGTGGTCACCCCGAAGAACTCCCGTGCCGCGGCCGGGGTGCCGGCGAAGGCCAGCGCCCCCTGCCGGGTCAGTACGACCACCCGGTCGCAGAACTCCACGTCGGTGACCTGGTGCGTGGTCAGCACCACCGTGGCGGCCGAGTCGGCCAACCCCCGCAGTACGCGCAACAGGTCGACGGCGATCGCCGGGTCCAGCCCGGAGGTCGGCTCGTCCAGGAAGAACACCCCCGGCCGGGTGAGCAGTTCGACCGCGATGCTGGCCCGTTTGCGCTCGCCGCCGCTGAGCCGTCCGACCGGCACCCCCGCCCGTTCGGTCAGGCCGAGTTCGGCCATCACCTCGTGGACCCGTCGGTTGATCGCGGTCGGGTCGGTACCCGGTGCGAGCCGGAGCCGGGCGGCGTACCGCAGGGTCCGTTCCAGCGGCAGCTCGTGGTGGATGATGTCGTCCTGCGGCACGTAACCGACGGCGGATGGTTCCCCGGTTTGACGGGCGTCCGTGTTGTGCCGTCGGTCCACTGTGCCGGAACTCGCCGGTCGTACCCCGGCGAGGGTTTCCAGCAGGGTCGTCTTGCCGGCGCCGCTGGCACCGATGATCGCCACGAGTTCGCCGGGTTCGATGGTGAGCGACACGTCGCGCAGGGTCTGCCGACCGCCGCGAACGGTCTGGCTCAGCCGGGACGCGGTGATGCGTACCCCGGCCGGTGGCGCCGTGATCAGTTCGGAGGGCTTCATGTCCGTCGATTTTCTGCGAGGGGCTGTACGGCTGGGTTTGCGGTGTGGTTGACCCGGCCCGCGATCCATCGACCGCCAGCCTGCGGTCTGCCGAATATGGCACGTCGTTCACATTTCGTCAGCGTTCATCCGAGTCGGATATCGGCGCCCTCGGTAACGCCGCAGGTCGTGGATCCGTACGGGATATCGTTTGGCGTTGGCTCGCCCGTGCCGGGGCGGCAATCGAGGAGGAGCTGACTGGTGGCCAGGACGAGGCGCCGTGCGCTGGTACGAGGCCACGGGCATCCCCGGATCCGGGCCACCCACGCCAAGACGTTGGAGTTCACCCACGACAACGAGGTGACCGAACGGGCCACCTGCGTGGTCGGGGTCGCCGCCGAGCTGGATCCGACCGAACTCGGCCTGCTGCGGGGACGGGTGCGGTTCACCGTCGAGGCCGCCGGGCACGAGGCGACCGGCGAGGCGACGATCAACCCCGACCATGCCGTACGCGACGGGCTGGTGCTGCGTCGCAGCCACCACACCGACTCCGGCACCCTGGCCGTGGCGGCCACGCTGACCGCCGAGGACCTCGATCGGGACCTGACCGCCGCGCTGACCGACCCGGCGACGGCGGTGACCCTGACCCTGGTCGAGGTGACCCCGCCCACACCGCTGATCCTGCTCCGGCCGGCGGGACAGTCCGTACCCGTGGGCCGGCTCGACCTGCTCTGGCGGCACGCCGACGAGACGGTCGACCTGGTCGGGTCCCGCGAGCCGGTGGCCGCCGGGGCGGTTCTCGACCGCGCCGGGATCGTCGCCGTGACGCTGCCCCCGGCGGGGGAGGGACCGTCGGGCACGGCGCTCGCCTGGCTCTCCGCCGCCGCCGGGGCCGGCGCCCGGTTCGCCCTGCTCGGCGGGGCGGGCGGTCCGACCGAGGTGCTGTTCGCCGCGGGCCTGTCGCCGACTCCGGCGCTTCTGCTGGGGCGGGTGGACCGGCGGGCGGTACGCCGGCCCGAGGTCGAGTTGTCGCTGCGTTCCGCCCTGGCGCCGACCGTGCTGGTGGTGCCGGCCGACGAGGTCGACGCGGTGCTCGAACACGTGGTCGCGGCGACGCCCGCGCGCCGGGTCGCCGTACCGGACGGACAGCCGGACCTGGGGACCGCTATGCGGTGGACCACCGCCGAGCGCGCCGGTGCCGCCGTACGCCGGGTCGGTGTCCCGGAGGTCACCATCGTGCTGGCGTCCTCGCCGGCCACCGACGAGCCGGTCGACCTGGACGCCCTGGTCCGGGCGCTCGCCTCCGCCGGGGTCTCGCCGAGGACGCTGAGTGAGGCGCTGGCCCCGTTCGGGCTGAACCGCCGTCGGGTGTACGACGCGCTGGGCCCGGACCGGTCTGCGGGCGGTCCGGCGGAACCTGGCGTACGCACCTGACAGAATCGCCGGATGCAGGTCGTACAGGGCAAGCGCCTGGTCACGCCCGACGGCGAGGTTCTCGACACCCTCCGGTCCCGGGCCGCCCGGGTGATCGTCGATGTCGGTACGGGAGACGCGCGCACCGCGTACCGGCTCGCCAAGGCGCAGCCGGAGTGGCTGGTGGTCGGGATCGACCCGGCCTGGCAGCGGATGTCGCCGACCAGCGTTCGGGCCAGCCGCAAGCCGGCCAAGGGCGGTGCGCCGAACCTGCTCCTGGTCAACTCCGCGATCGAGACCGTGCCCGCCGAGCTGCACGGGATCGCCGACGAGGTGTCGGTGCTGATGCCCTGGGGCAAGCTGCTGCGCGGCGTCGTGCAGGGCGACGGGGACGTCTGCGCGGGGCTGCGGGCGGTGGCCCGTACCGGTGCGGGTCTCGACATCACCGTCGGCACCAGCATCTGGCGGGACCCGGTGCCGTTGGAAATCCGCGAGCTGCCCGAACTCACCCCCGAGTACGTCGACACCGTCCTCGCCGGTCGGCTCGCCGAGTGTGGTTGGCAGGTCACCGGGGCAGAGGTGATCAGTGGGGCCGAGATGGACCGGATGAGTTCCTCCTGGGCCCGGCGGCTCGGCTCCGGCAACCCCGAGGTGGTCATCCACGTACGGGCCACCGCCGTCACCTCGGCGGAGGTCGCCGCCGGCTCAGCCGGCTGACCCGGCCCCGAGTGCCTGGCCCGTACGGTGGAGCTTGTGCCAGCGCAGCCGTGCCCCGGTCAGCGCGGTGGCCAGCGACTGGATCAGCACCAGGTACATCATCTGCCGGTAGACGAACTGCTGCAGTGGCAGGGCCCAGAGCGGGCCGAGCTTCTCCCGGTCGAGCCGGAACGCCACCACCGCGGTGATGAACTGCAATCCGAGCATGGCCGACCAGGCGAGCAGCGTCTCGACGCTGTTGAAGAAGAACAGCCCGTAGAGCGCGAGCAGGTCGATCACGGGGGCGAGCAGCGGCAGCGCCACCCCGAACAGGGCCAGGAACGGCAGTCCGCGTCGCCCGAACCGGCCGGACGCGCCGTGTTCGGTGACCGCCTTCCGGTGTTTCCACATCGCCTGCATGGTGCCGTAGCTCCACCGGTAGCGCTGCTTCCACAACTGTCCCAGGGTCGCCGGTGCCTCGGTCCAGGCGCGCGCCTTCTCCTCGTACACCACCTTCCAGCCGGCCCGGCACAGGGCCATGGTGATGTCGGTGTCCTCGGCCAGGGTCTCGTCGGTCATCCCGCCGGCACCCACCAGCGCGGAGCGGCGGAACGCACCGATCGCCCCGGGTACGGTCGGCATGCAGCGCAGCGTCTCGTAGAGCCGGCGGTCGAGGTTGAAGCCGATGACGTACTCGATGTGTTGCCACTTCGCGACCAGGCTGCGCCGATTGCCCACCTTGACGTTGCCGGCCACCGCGCCCACCCGGGGGTCGGCGAACGGCTGGACCAGGTGCCGGATCGAGTCGGGCTCGAAGACGGTGTCGCCGTCCACCATCACGATCAGGTCGTGCCGGGCCAGGGCCACGCCCGTGTTCAGTGCGCTCGGCTTGCCGCCGTTGGGTTTGCGGACCACCCGGACGTTGGGTAACCGGAGCGCGGCGGCGATGTCCGCGGTGTCGTCGGTCGAACCGTCGTCCACCACGATGACCTCGATGCCCGGGTGGTCACCGGCGGCGAGCGACCGGACCGCGGCGGCGATTCCCTCTTTCTCGTTGTACGCCGGAACGATCACCGAGACCGGTTCGGTCACCGGCGGACCCCAGGACCAGTCGGGGGAGCGCCGACGCCGCGCGTGCCGGCCCGCGAGCAGGAAGAGCAGCGCCGTACGTCCGATGGCCAGCACCCCCACGATGACAAAGAGCACTCCGAGTACGTCGATGGTGCCGTCGGCTATCTGGACCGCCCAGACCAGTGCCGCGCCCCGCCAGCGGTCGGCGCTCGGTGCGGCGGTGTGCCCGACCACCTGTTGTGGGTTGGCCGTCTCCGCCAGGCTCAGGTTCAACCCCTGGCTGACGGTGGTGAACCGGTAGCCCTTCGCCTTCAGCTCCGGGATGAATCGGTGCAGTGCGGCGACGGTCTGTTCGCGGTCGCCCCCGGCGTCGTGGAACAGGACGATCGCGCCGGTATCACCGGTCGGGGTGGCGTTGCGGACGATGGCATCGACGCCGGGACGGGCCCAGTCCACGCTGTCGGTGTCGTTCACCACCGTCAGGTAGCCCAGCTCCCCGGCCTCGCGGACGAGAGGCCAGTTGCGGTCGTCGATGGCATCCGCTCGGGACGAGTACGGGAAGCGGATCAGTGACGTCTTCACCCCGGTTGCCTTGGCGATCGCCAACTGGGTCTGGTTGTACTCCATCCGCCGACGCCAGCTCGGCAGTCCGGCCAGGTTCGGGTGGGTGAAGGTGTGCACGCCGAGATCGTGACCGCCGTCCGCGATCCGTGCGGTCAGCTCCGGGTAGCGGCCCACCTGGGAGCCGACGACGAAGAAGGTGGCCGGCACCTCGTGCTCGTGGAGCAACTCGAGGATCTTCGGGGTCCACACAGGATCGGGGCCGTCGTCGAAGGTGAGCGCGATCGTCTTCGCCGGCAACCGGTAGGACTGGACCGACCCGTACCCGGTGTTGATGATCGGGCCGCCGGTTCGGACCGAGTCCGGGACGGAACTCTGGCCCTGGCGGTCGTGGGTGCCGTCCGGGGTGAACTTCGCGTTCACGTACGCCTCGACGGCCAGCAGGCTGATGAGCACGACGAGCAACATGGCGGGGATGACGCGGCTCGGGCGGGGCACCATCCGCCGGCCCGGTGTGCTCGACGTACTGGGGTTGGGCCGGACGGATGTGGTCGGGGCAGTGGACATCACGCGGCCGACTCGGCCGCCGGGTCGGCGAGCGGTTCCCCGGTCGGCTCGGTCACGGTCGGTGGGGTCGGGTCCGGCTCGGAGACCGGGTCGGGGGCGGCCGGCGTGGGTTCGACCGGTATCACCGGCGGGTGGGGGTCCGGCGCCGGATTTCCCGGCTGGGTGACGGTCGGGCCGCTGGTCGCGGTCGCGGTCCGGTTGGGGGTGGCCGTGCCGGTGGCGGTCCCGCTCGGTCGGACCGCCCGGTCGGGTAGGGCCGGGTCACCGCTGGTGCTCGGTTGCGCCGTCGGTGTCGGATCGGCCGGTGCGACGGGGGCCGGGATCGGCAGTGGTGGTTGTGGCCTGCCGACCAGGTCCGCGAAGGGCAGCACGGAGCCGGGATTCACCGGCCCGCCGGCCAGGCTTACTCCGACCAGGGCGGTGTAGGTGAGGGCCAGCGCGCCGACGCCGTACGCGACGTATCGCACGAATCGCCGTCGCCGCCCGGTCGCATCGACGAACACCGGAGGGGGTTCGGTCACGGCGGCCAGTACGACGGTGTGGGATTCGGTCACGTCCGGCGAGCCTAATCAGGAGATCGTCACGCGTGATCAACAAATCGGGTCGTCCGAATGCCCGTACGGGGCGCGACATCGCCGAGCGGAGTCCGATCATGTCCACACGGATCGTCTGTCTGTCGGGTTAAGTGCAGTGGACCGGATGGGTCGGCGGTGCCCGCGCGCCCCGCCGTCGACTCTCCGGTCCGCCCTGCCTCCCCCGCGACGGCACGAGGTGAGCCGAGGACGCGGTGTCGCTGCGTACGGTCGCACAACGGGTACGTCACGTCACCCGTCGATGGGTGAATTGTTGTTCGTACGCCGACCAGGTGGGGGATGGCAGCCGGCCCGCGGCCGTTCCCCACCTGGCGGTTGAAAGACACCTCGTAGAGGTTGTGACGGCCACGTTTCCATTCCGTGGCAGGCGGATCCGCTGGTCCGATCCGCACTCGGACAGTGTTGCCAGGGTGGCATTGCGTGAACCGAAAGTCGTGTAACCGGCAGTAGGCCACTATGGGCCGACCGAGGGTACGCGTCCTGCGCACGGAGTCAGTAGCATCGGGGCCATGCCACGCCGTACGCCGCTTGCGGAGCGCGACTCGACACAGGTTATCGACATGTCCGGAGGGGGAGGGGCGAAGACCAAGAAAGCCCCCTCGAAGCACCGGCGGACGAAGCGGATCATCCTCATCACCGCGCTGGTGTTCGCACTGCTCGGCGGCGGCGGCGCGATGGCCGCGGGTCTCTACCTCCGTTCGTTGGAGTCGGGCATCGCCCGGGTCGACGCGTTCAACGAGGTGCCCGAGGAGTCGCGGCCGGAGAAGGTGGCCGACGGTGCGATGAACATCCTCCTGCTGGGCAGCGACACCCGTGACCCCAGCAGCGAATCCGGATCACGGACCGACACGATCATTCTCGCCCACCTGACGGCGGACAAGTCGAGTGCGCAGTTGGTCTCGATCCCCCGTGACACCTGGGTGCACGTGCCGGCGTCAAAGGACGGCCGTCGTGGCAACAAGGAGGCGAAGATCAATGCCTCCTTCGCCTGGGGCGGCATTCCGCTGATGGTGCAGACGGTCGAGTCGTTCACCGGCGTACGCGTCGACCATGTCGCGGTCATCGACTTCGCCGGCTTCAAGGACATTGTCGACGCGCTCGACGGGGTCAGGGTCGACGTGGAGAAGAGCTTCACCACGGCCTATTCGCTGAGCCCGAGCGGAAGGCGGACCTTCACCAAGGGCCCGCAGACCCTGGACGGTGCGGCGGCCCTGGACTACGCCCGTGAGCGGCACGCCTTCGCCGACGGTGACCTGGCCCGGATCCGGCACCAGCAGGACGTCATCAAGGGCATCCTGGACAAGGCCGCCTCCGGCGGTCTGCTCACCAACCCGGCGAAGCTCAACTCCTTCGTCAAGGCGTCCTCGGACACAGTGAAGGTGGACGACACCCTCTCCCTCACCGACATGGCGATGAGCCTGCGGCACCTGCGCAGCAGCAACCTGACGTTCATGACGAGCCCCACCGAGGGCACCGGTACGCGGGGCACCGAAAGTGTCGTGGTGGCGAATACGGCGCAGGCAAAGCTTCTCTACGACGCGATGCGCCGTGACTCCGTTCCCGAGATCCTGGCGGCCGGCGTCAAGAAATAGGCGCCACTTCGACGGGTGGTTCCCGAGCCCGTGAAAAGCGCCCATGTGCGGTACGTGACCCGGGCAACCCGTACGGTGGTTGTCCGGGTCGCGGCATCATTTCGACAGTTCCGGCCGGCAGGCAACGCGACGGTCCCGGTGATCGAGGGAACTTACTCGGGGGCCGGTTGCAGGGCTTCGCGCGGTCGGGTAGAAAGTGCGAGCGACATACGACACAACTGCGTCGTACACCAAGCTTCAAACACAGTTACGTCGCGCTTCTGGTAGGGGAGGACCCGGTGGGGGGCGTTACCCTGCTCAAAAGGCGCCGCGCCACCACGGCCCAGGACGGCGAACCGGATGGGTCCACGCCGAAATCCCGTCGGCCGCTGCGGCTGCTCTCCCCCGAACGCCTCTACATCGCCGCCCTCGGTCTCACCGGGCTCGCGGCGGTGGTGTCGGTCACCCTGCCGGCGGCGGAGCGGGGTGAACTCGCCGCCAACATGGTCAGCGCCACCCTCGGCGCCGCCATCGGCGGCTTGTCCCTGGACACCTTCATGCTGTCCCGTCCGGGTGGCTGGGTCTTCTCCCGTGGCCGCAACTGGGTGCTGGCGATCCTCGTCGCGTCGGTCCTGCTGTCCGGCGTGGCCGCCGCGATACTCACCGCGGTCGCCGGCATCGGCAGCTACGTGGTCGGCGTCGGCGCCGCCTTCGGTCTGACGATTTTCAACACCGTCTCGTCGTTCGCCCTGCGCCAGAAACACTTCTGGCTGGTCTATTCGATGCGCGCGATCAGCGGCGCGATCCTGGTCGGCGGGTACGCGATCCTCTACGCCCGCGGACAGGTCGACGGTGGCCTGTGGAGTATGGTCTGGCTCGCGGTCCAGTGGCTCGGCGCCCTCGCGGTATGCGGTGTTGTACTGCGCCTGGTGTTGCGGGCCGGACCGATGCCGGCGGCAACTGCCACCGGCGCGGACTACCGCGCCGATCTGGTCGCGGTGGGCAAGCTTCACGTAGGGGTCTTCGCACAGATGCTGACGCTCCGGTTCAACCAGATCCTGGTGGCCAGGTTCGTCGGAGCCGGACCCCTCGGTGTCTACGCCCTGGCGGTGGCCGCGTTGGAGTTCGCGCAGGCCGGTGCCGTGGTACGAGCCCAGCAGATCCTCGCCGACCGGGACGCCGAGAACGGACCGGACCGGACCGGGGCGGTGGTCAAGGCGGCGCTGCCGATCGCCCTGCTGGCCGTCGTCGGGCTCGCCGTACTGGGCTTCCTGAATTCGGAGTACCGGCACGCCTGGATTCTCGGGCTCTGCCTGCTGCCGGGTTCGCTGGCCACCTCGGCCGGCAAGACCTGGAGCGCCATGCTGCTGAAGAAACGGGGCGAACACGCGACGACCGTGGTCGCCCTCATCACGTTCGCCGCGGCGATCCCCGCGTACTTCGGGATCATCCCGTGGGCCGGGCTGATCGGGGCGGCGCTCGCCTCGTCGTTCGCCTACGCCGTACACGCCTTCGCCTCGCGAGCGAGCCTGCGGAAGTCGCAGCCCCCGAATAATGGGACGGTTTGAGTTGGATGTCTCGATTGTGGTCCTCGCCTGGGAGGACTTCGAACGGACCCGTGCGTGTGTTCTGTCCCTGCCGGTCGAGGCCGAGATCGTCGTGGTCGACAACGGGAGTTCCGAGGACATCCAGCGGGCGCTGAGCGAGTTCTGTGCCGAACAGGGCGTCACGTACGTCCAGTCCGGCTCGAACCTCGGTTACGCCCGGGGCATGAACCTCGGCGTCCGGCACACCACCCGGTCGAACGTCATCCTGTCGAACAACGACATCCTGGTGCACGAGGACGCCGTGACCCGGCTGCTGACCGCCCTGGAGGATCCCGAGGTGGGCGCGGCGTTCCCCGGCGTGGTCACGCCGACGGGTGTGCAGCAGACCGAGGGCGGGCGGTTCCTGAGCCTGAAGGTCGGGCTCGCCCACGCCACCGGGCTGAGCCTCGTGATGCCGAGCCTGCGGCTCGTCGCGCCGCCGGAGAAGGCGGACTGGCTGACCGGGCCGTTCGTCGCGATGCGGCGCAGCGCGTTCGACGCGATCGGTGGTGTCGACGAGACGTCGTTCTTCTACTCCGAGGACATGCGTCTCTGCTGGGCCGTACGCCAGCACGGGATGCGTCTCGCGTACCTGCCGGACGCGGTGATCATGCACGAGGACGACGCGACCGCGAAGCGGCGCTGGTCCGAGGAGGAGATCTCGCAGCGCCGGACGAAGGAGTTCATCCGCGCCAGCCGGCACATGGGCGGCCGGGTGGCCTGCACCGCCTACGTCTGGGGCACGGTGCTCCGGGCGGTGGTCGGGCGCAACGCGGTCCGTCGGGCGATCGCCCGGGGCGCGGTCGAGGGACTGCGCGCCCGATGAAGGTGCTGTTCGTGTGCACCACCGGCGGCTCGGGCCGCCGGCAGCTCGGTGGCGCGGAACGGATCCTGACGGAGATCATTCCGGCGCACGCCCGCAGCGGTGTCGAGGTTGTCGCCGCCACCTCCGACGACGAGGTGGGCAGCGAACTGCGCGCCGCCGGAGTCCCGTGGGTCGAGCTGAGCGCCACCAGCCGGATCGACCTGAACTACGTACGCGAACTGCGGCGCCTCGTCCACGAGGTGAAGCCGGACGTGGTCTGCGCGCACCTGCTCTCCGCCGCGATGCACGCGCGGGCCGCGTTGAGCACCGAACGCCGTACGCCGCTGGTCGTCACCCTGCACAACAGCCTGTGGCAGTACCGTGACGCCGCGTCGTCGTTGAAGCAGAAGGCCGCGATCCAGTCGAACATCACCCTCGACCTGGCGATGCGCCGGCTGCGCCCGCACGCCACCGTGGCGGTCTCCGAGTTCGAGGCCGACGAGCTGCGCAACCGTGGCCACGTCAGCAAGAACATCCACCTGATCCCGAACCCGCTGCCGGTCGCCTGGCCCGCGCCGACGCCCGCTGCCGAGCCGGTGGTCGGCCGGCGACCGGTGGTCGGCTTCATGGGTCGGCTGGAGCTGGAGAAGGGCGTCGACCTGCTCTCCGAGGTCGCGTCCCACCTGCCGGAGGCGGACTTCAAGGTGGCGGGCGCCGGTTCGGTGCCGGTCGCCGGGCAGCCGAACCTCGAACTGGTCGGCCGGGTCAACGCCGCCGACTTCCTGCGCGGAATCGACTGCCTCGTGGTCCCGTCCCGGGTCGAGTCGTTCGGCCTCAGCGCACTCGAGGCACTGTCGCTGGGCGTACCGGTGGTCCACTCCGGGGCCGGCGGCCTGGCCGAGGTCACCCGCCACGCCACCGGAACGCTCGCCCTCCGCGCCGATCTCACCCCCGCCGCCATCGCCGGGGCCATCCGCGAGGCGACCGCGGGAACACCACCGGAGCGCAGAGAGGCGGTCGCGAAATGGTACGCGGAGGAGTACGCCTTCGAACGATGCGTCCAGCGGTGGCAGGACCTCTACCGGTCGCTGCACTGATGGCCACCGACACCGGGGCGACCGACCCGACGAGCGAACCGCCGCACCAGCCGGCGGACCGGACGAGATTGGTGATGCCCGCGTGCCAGCGCTGACCGTCGTCACGGTGCTCTACCGCTCCGCGGACATGCTCGCCGACACGCTCCCGACCTGGGTGAGCAGTGCCGCCGGGCTCCCGGTGAACTTCATCTTCGCCGACAACTGGCCCGAGGACGGGTGCGAGAAGGTGATCGCCGGCTGTCTCGACGAGGACCGGTACACGTACCTGCCCGACTCGTCGAATCCGGGCTTCGCGGCCGGGTGCAACCGGGCCGTGGCCGCCGTACCGGACGGGCACGTGCTGCTGCTGAACCCGGACGTCTGGCTGCCCGAGGACGCGCTGGCCAGGATCTGCGCCGCCATCGAGGAGGATCCCGGCGTACCGGTCGCGGTCGGCCTCGCCATGCACGGCGGCGAGTACGTCGGGATCGACCTGAACCCGATCTCGCTGTTCATCGACCGACCGGCCGGGGCGGCGCGCGGACCGCTCGGACCCTCCGGTGGTGCCGCCGTCTTCCCGACCGAACTCTTCCGCCGGTTCGGCGGGTTCTACGAGCACCTGTTCGCCTGGGGCGAGGACGCCGACCTGGCGTTCCGGCTGTACGCCAGCGGTCTGCGTACCCGGAAGATGGACCTGATTCTGCCGCACGCCGGCGGCCACAGCGTCGAGGGCGACAACAAGCTGCTCGGGTTCCGGGCCTTCCTGCTCGCCCGCAACCGGGTCCTGGTGGCGTCCAGGACCTTCACCCGGCCACTGATGATCTTCGCGATCCCGCTGATCGTGGTGGCGCACTGCGGCCTGGCCCTGCGACGGATCCGGCAGGGTCTGCTGCGGCCGTTCCTGCGCGGTGTGCTGCGCGGCCTCCGGGAGGGGCCGAAGGCGCGTCGTGAGTGGACCGGAGCACGGTTCGGGATCGTCTCCCTGTTGGGCTACCTGAGGGTTCGGAGAGCAGGATGACCAGTCACCTGTGGAGTGTCGTGACCGTCACCTACAACTCGGCGGACGCGCTGAGGCAGTGCTGGGGTGGCGCGAAGCCGTACGAGTGGATCGTGGTGGACAACAACTCGACCGACGACTCGGTCGAGGTCGCGGAGAAGCTGGGCGCCCGGGTGATCCGGCTGCCGGAGAACGTCGGCTTCTCCAAGGCGAACAACGTCGCCGTACGTCAGGTGACCACCGAGTACGTCCTGTTCGCCAACCCCGACCTGGAGGTCGGCCCGGACGGGCTCGACGTACTGCGGGCCCATCTCGAGGTGCACGGTGGTCTGGCCGCCCCGCAGCTCCTCTCCTCGGCGGGGACCCTGCAACCCAACGGGCGCGGTTTCCCGTACGCCACGGCCAAACTGGGCAACCGGAAGATCTGGCCGCTGTCCCGGATGCACTCCTCGTACCGGCTGATTGCCGACCCCGGCGAGGCGATCTGGGTCGCCTGGGTGATGGGTGCGGCGGTCGCCGCCCGTACGGCGGACTTCATGCGCATCGGTGGCTGGAACGAGCGGTTCTTCCTCTACTACGAGGACCACGAACTCGGGCTGCGCGCCTGGCGGCACGGGGAACCGGTGGCGCTCATCGGCGACGTCCGGTGGACCCACCACTGGGCCCGTGCCACCAACTCGTTCCGCTGGTCGAAGGCGCACACCTTCGAGATCGAGAGCGCCCGTACGTTCTACGGCATGTTCCCCGAGTTCGTGGTCGGCATGCCGCCGGCGCCGCGCCGGCACCCTCGGGCGGCGGCCCTGATCGGATCACCGGTCCGGTCCAGCCACATCCCGGCCGGGGCCTAGGGAAGGAAACGCCGATGACGATGCCGGAACACCCGGTCGCGCCGGTCACGCCGCAGTCGGTCCTCAGCCCGCTGACCAGTTCGGCCATGTTCCTCGTCGTCACCATCGACCCCGGCGGCGAGCAGGCCGTACGGGACCTGCTCGCCGACATCGCCGGGCTGCAACGGTCGGTCGGCTCCCGGGCCGAGTCGGCCGCCCTGTCCTGCGTGACCGGGATCGGCTCGCTCGCCTGGGACCGGCTGTTCACCGGGCCGCGACCGGCCGGGCTGCATCCGTTCCGGGAGATCGCCGGCTCCCGGCACCGTGCCGTGTCCACCCCCGGCGACCTGTTGTTCCACCTGCGGGCGGGGCAGCTCGACCTGTGCTTCGAACTGGCCTCGCAGATCATGAAGCGGCTGGACGGTGCGGCCCGGATGGTCGACGAGGTGTCCGGGTTCAAGTACTTCGACGGGCGGGACCTGCTCGGCTTCGTCGACGGTACGGAGAACCCCACCGGTACGGCCGCACACCGGGCGGTGGTGATCGGCGCCGAGGACGCGGACTTCGCCGGTGGCAGTTACGTCATGGTGCAGAAGTACCTGCACGACCTGACGGCGTGGAACGCGCTCCCGGTCGAGGCGCAGGAGAAGGTGATCGGGCGGACCAAGCTCGACAACATCGAGTTGGACGACGAGGTCAAGCCGGCCAACTCGCACGTGGCGCTGAACGTCATCACCGGGCCGGACGGCCGGCAGCAGCAGGTCCTGCGGGACAACATGGCGTTCGGGTCGCCGGGGCGCGGTGAGTTCGGGACGTACTACATCGCCTACTCGGCCACTCCCGACGTCACCGAGCGGATGCTGACGAACATGTTCGTCGGGGACCCGCCGGGCAACTACGACCGGATCCTGGACTTCTCGACCGCCGTGACCGGGAACCTCTTCTTCGTACCGTCCCTCGACTTCCTGGACGACCTGCCCGACGCGCCGTCGGACGAGGCGGGGGAGCGGACCGACGGACCGGTGCCGACCCAGGCCACGGCGGAGCACCGCCGGATATAGCGCGATTGCTGGCAGCTCTGTCCCCTGTGGACAGGGGCGGCCGGTGAATCGGGTCGGCAAATGGTCGTGCCAGCTATAGCGCGGGACACGATCGACGGGGTAGAAACACACCGATCCCTTCCTTCGCGGCTTGGACCGGGCCGGGCCGGTGGAGAGAGCGCTCTCTCCGCTGGCCGGTGACGACTCGCCGCCGTCCCCGACAGGCAGGTCGATGAAACCCATCCAAGACCAGGGCGTACGAGCGACCGCGCGCCCGCGTACCAATGGCATTCTGCGCCGCCTCGGCACCGTCATCTCCTCGGCCGCGCTGCTCACCGCCGGCGGCCTCGTGCCGCTGGCCGGCACCGCCGCCGCACACGGGGGCGGACGCCCCGACTTCGGACCCAACGTCTTCGTCTACGACCCGTCGACACCGGTCACCCAGATCCAGGCCAAGTTCGACGAACTCTTCGCCCAGCAGGAAGAGAACGAGATGGGTACGAACAGGTACGCCATCCTGTTCAAGCCCGGCCAGTACGACGTCAACGGCAAACTCGGCTACTACACCACCGTCGCCGGCCTCGGCCAGTCACCGGACGACGTCGACATCCGGGGTGCCGTACGCGTCATCGGCCAGCCCGACCCCGGCTCGGCCGCCGGGATCTCCGCGCTCACCAACTTCTGGCGCTCGGCGGAGAACCTGTCCGTGACACCGACCGACTGGTCCAACCAGTGGGCGGTCTCGCAGGCGTCCCCGATGCGCCGGGTGCACATCAAGGGCGTGCTCTGGCTCGAACCCGGCAACGCCGGCTTCTCCAGCGGCGGCTACATCGCCGACTCGAAGGTCGACGGGGTCACCATCAACGGCTCTCAGCAGCAGTGGATCACCCGGGACAGCCAGCTCGGCGACGTCTGGACCAACGGCGTCTGGAACCAGGTCTTCTCCGGCGTCGTCGGGGCACCCGAGACGGGCTTCCCGAACCCGCCGTACACCACGCTCCCGACCAGCCCGGTCACCCGCGAGAAGCCTTACCTGTACGTCGACGCACGAGGCGACTACCGGGTCTTCGTACCGACGCTGCGGCACAACACCTCCGGCACCACCTGGGGCGACGGGCAGCGGCAGGAGGGCTACTCGCTCCCGATCGGCGACTTCTACATCGCCAAGCCCTCCGACAGCGAACACACCATCAACAAGGCCCTGGCCCGGGGCAAGCACCTCCTGCTCACCCCCGGCGTCTACCACCTCGACCGGGCCCTGCGGGTCAAGCACAAGAACACCATCGTGCTCGGCCTCGGCATGCCGAGCCTCGCCCCGGACCGGGGTGACGCCGCCCTGCGGGTCGACGACGTCGACGGCGTACGGATCGCCGGTGTGCTGGTCGACGCCGGTGCCCGCGAGTCCGACGTACTGGTCGAAGTCGGTGACAAGCACAGCCGCAAGGACCACTCCCGCAACCCGATCTCGTTGCAGGACGTCTTCTTCCGCATCGGCGGACCCTGGGTCGGCAAGGCCAAGACCAGCCTCGTGGTGAACAGCGACGACACCATCATCGACAACATCTGGGCCTGGCGCGGCGACCACGGCAACGGCATCGGCTGGTCGCAGAACACCGCCGACACCGGCGTCGTGGTCAACGGCGACGACGTCACCGCGTACGGGCTCTTCGTCGAGCACTACCAGAAGTACCAGACCATCTGGAACGGCGAGGACGGCCGGACCATCTTCTACCAGAGCGAACTGCCCTACGACCCGCCGAGCCAGGCCGCGTGGACCAGCCCCACCGGCAAGGGGTACGCCTCGTACAAGGTCGGCCGGCACGTACGCGAGCACGAAGCGTGGGGTCTCGGCGTCTACTCGTACTTCAACCAGGAGGTCGACATCCGGGCGGACCGGGGGATCGAGGTTCCCCGTACCCCGAAGGTGAAGTTCCACAACATGGTCACCGTCTTCCTCGACGGCAGTGGCGGGATCGAGCGGACCATCAACGACGCCGGCACCCCGGTCGTCGGCTCGTACGGCACCAGCACCATCGTGAGCTACCCCGAGGGCTGACCGGGACAGCGGTCAGCACAACCGGCGGCGGCCGGCCCGGAACCAACCGGGTCGGCCGCCGCCGGCCTTTTCTTTCCGTTCGTCTTCCTTCATGGAATGCGCCGTCCGTTTCCGCTGAACGCCGCCGCCCCGCGAACACGTACAACCGAATCCCGGTGGCGCCCGTCAGAAGAGGGGATCCCAGGGAGGTAGCGCCGGATGCGCGATGGATCGGAACGGGAATACGTCGAGTACGTCACCGCACGACTGCCCGCACTGCGCCGGCTGGCGTACTCGCTCTGCGGGGACGAGCACCAGGCCGACGACCTGGTCCAGGAGGCGGTCACCAAGCTCTACCTGAGCTGGGCGAAGTCGTCCAGGGCCAATTCGCTCGACGCCTGGGTGCGGGTGATCCTCGTACGCGTCTTCCTCGACAGTCAGCGCAAGGGCTGGTGGAAGGTCCGCCTGTTCGGGATGGCACCCGACGTACGCGCCAGCGTCGACCAGCCCACCGAGGACCGGACCGTGCTGCACGCCGCGTTGGCCAAGGTGCCACCGAGGCAGCGAGCCGTCCTGGTCCTGCGCTACCTGCACGATCTGCCGGTGAACGAGGTGGCCGAGGTGCTCGGCTGTTCCGCCGGCACGGTCAAGAGCCAGACCTCGCACGGGCTGAAGGCGCTGCGCCGACTCCTGGGCGACCAGGACCTCGCCGGCGCGGTCGGCGGATCACGCGAAGCAGTCACGTCGCCGCGCGGAGTCGGCGCCTTGCCACGCGGAGCAGTCGCAACGACACGGGAAGGATGAGAGATGGACAACGAAGACGAGTACGCGATCGCCCTGCTGCGCCGGCTCGACGACGAGCCGAGCACCCCGAGTCGGGTGGACCTCGGTAGGGCGATCATCGAGGGGGGACGGCGCCGCCGGACCCGACGCGCGCTCGGCGGAGGGGGCGCGGTCGTACTGGTGGCGGTCATGGTGGCGACGGTGCCGGTCGCGCTCACCGCCCTGCGCCCGGATCCGTCCGGGCCGAAGAACCAGGCCGCCGAGGCCACCGCCCCGGCCACCGGGAAGCCCGCCGCGACCCGGCCCGCGCCGACCGTGGCGGCGCCCACCGACTGCTCCGTGCAACGGCTGCCGCTGCCTGACAAGGAACCGATGAGCCTGGTCACCGGCGCCGACCCGACCGGACGGTTCATCGCCGGCCGGACCTACCCGGACAAGCGGCAGGACGGCTATCCGATCCTGATCTGGGACAACGGGGTACCGCACCGGATCGTCCTACCCGGCGCCGACCAGGCCCTGGACGACATCAACACCTCCGGCGTCGCCGTCGGCGCGGGTTGGCTCGACGACGGGCCGCACGCGTACGTCTACCGGGACGGAAAGGTCAGTCCGTTGCCCGCGAAGGGCAGCGCGGAGGCGCGGGCGATCAACGACGCCGGGCAGATCGTCGGGGTCCGCGGAGAGGCCGTGGTGGGGTCGCAACCGATCCTCTGGCCGAACGCGTCGGCCCAGCCGGTTGACCTGCCACTGCCCGGTCCCGGCTGGGTGGGCCAGGTCGCGGGGATCGACGAGGACGGGACCGTTGCCGGCGTGGTGTGGGAGATCCCCCGAAACCCCGGGCGGACCGAGTCGCAGGATCCCGGTACGCCGAAGAACCCCCGGTCGGGCATGGCCCGCTCGGCGGGTTACCTGTGGCTGCCCGACGGTTCGGTACGGGAACTGCCGAAGCCGACCGTGCAGGGCCGGCCGGCGGACGCGTTCCTGCCGAGGAGCATCCGCAACGGCTGGATCATCGGAAACGCGGTCAGCTACACGGAGAACGGCGACCAGACCATGACCGCCGCCCGCTACCACCTGCCGACGAACGAGTTCGTCGACTTTCCGACCGGGGCGTTCGATGCGGAGTCCGGCAACGGACAGGGATGGGCCAACGGTTCGTTGCCGGACCGACGGCTGGCGCTGCTCACCGACACCATGACGGTCGAGCTGCCCTTCATCGAGCCGCACAAGCTGGAGAACGGGGACCGCGCCCTGACGATGAGCGACGACGGACGGATCGTCGCCGGCCAGAGCGAGGACGCCGACAACGTCATCCAGGCGGTCGTCTGGAACTGTCGCTGACCGGAGTTTCTCTGTTACGACTCCCGAGCCTGTCCCGTCCGCCACGGGACAGGCTCGGGACCCGGCGGCTGATCAGTTCTCGTCATCCCCGTTGCCCCGTCCGTTGCCCCGCCCCTTTCCGACCGGGGGCAGGCTTTCGGCGAGGCTGTCGAGGTTCGCCCGCAGAACGTCGTACGCCCCGGAGCTGACCTGGTCGTCCTCGCGAAGATCGGTGAGCCGGTCGCGTACGTCGGCGAGCTTCTTCGCGGCATCCTCGGCGTCGCCCTCGGCCAGCTTCCGGGCGACCTCGTCCAGCTTGTCGTTCAGGTCCTCGGCCGCGTCGGCGTCCACCTCTCCGGCCTGCACCTGAAGATCGAGCGACGTCTGCAGGGCGACCAGACGCGCGGTGGTGCCCCCGGCCGGACGGCTGGTCGGACTGGTCGGGCTGGTCGGGCTGCTTGTTGGGTTACCGGCGGCGGGGGTGGGCGCGGCAGCCGAGGCGGACGCGCCGGAGGACACGCCGGGGGACACCTCGCCGGCTTCCAGGCCGGTGTTCCCATCACCGGTACGGGTCGCCAGCAGTGTGCCGACCACGATGACGGCGAGCAGAATCGCGCCGATTGTCACCATCACCACCCGCCGGGAGCCGTCACCGCGCGATCCGACCGTCGTCCCGCCGCTGCCGCTGCCGCTGCCGCTGCCGCTGCTGTGGCTGTCGGTGAGGGTCGGCATGGTTCGGGTACGGGACATCACCGAGGCGGCGGCGCGTACCGGCGCGGCCGATTCGGGCTCGGGTGAGTGCGGCTGGGGGGCTGTGTCGACCACGACCGTCCTCTGCTCACCGGAGGACGGTCCGGCGGACGACAGCGCTGCCAGGCGGTCGCGTACCTCGGTGGCGCTGGTGGGGCGGTCGGCGGGATTCTTGGCCAACAGTTGACCGACCAGGCGATCGAGACCGGCCGGAATCCCGGGCCGGACCGATGCGAGCGCCGGGGCGGGTTCGTGCAGGTGCTGCCACAGCACCCGGAGCGGGTTGTCCCCGGTGAACGGAGGCTGGCCGGTCAGCATCGCGTACAGCAGGCAGCCGAGCGCGTACAGATCGGTTCGCGCGTCCACCGGGTCGCCGGCGGCCTGCTCGGGCGCCATGTACTGGCTGGTGCCGACGGTGGTGGCCGGGGCGGTCAACGTCGCCTGACCGGCGTGCAGGAGGCGGGCGATGCCGAAGTCGCACACCTTCACCGTGCCCGCCGGGTCGAGCAGGATGTTTGCCGGCTTGATGTCGCGGTGCACCACGCCCGCCGCGTGCGCCGTGGCGAGTGCGCCGCAGACCTGACCCGCGACCTCCAGCGCCCGGTCGGGCCCGAGCGGGCCGTCGCCGAGCAGCGTCGCCAGGTTGGGCCCGTCGACCAACTCCATGACCAGGTACGGCTCACCGCCGTCGCTGCCCACGTCGTGCACCGCCACGATGTTGGGGTGACCCAGGCGGGCGGCCGTACGCGCCTCACGGTCGAACCGCTCCAGCATGCTCGGGTCCGCCATCCCGGCCGGGTTGAGCAGCTTGACCGCGACCGACCTGCCCAACCGGAGATCGACGCCGCGCCAGACCACCGCCATGCCGCCCCGGCCCAGCATCGTCTGTAGTTCGTAACGGTCAGCTATCACACGCCCGGCCACGAGCCCACCCTGACACATCAACCGGGCAGCCCGCTGCCTGGGCGCCGTACCCCCTTTGTTCATCCCGGTTGCTCATCCCGAAACCGGCGCCGCCGAAGCCGGCGCCGGCCATGGTGGTGGTGGGCCGGCGGCGGTGGTGAGCCGTGCTCGAGTCCGTGGCGTGTCGGGCACTTGATTTTGGCAATATCAACTGGGGGATCGGCTAAGTTTTCCCGATGGGCTTGCTGGGTGACGCGGTGGCGGTGCTGGACGAGCGCGGAGTGCTGGACCGCCTGGGTCGGCTGATCCAGCAGGTGTACCGGCGTGCGGCGGACCGGCACGAGCCGGAACTCGGCGACGACGCGATGAGCTTCGGGACCACCGTGTGGCGGAACCTGGTTCACCTCGGGCAGGCCGAGTTCAACGGCGTCGACGGGGTCCGCGCCAGGCTCGACGACAACTCGCTGGAAATCCTCTGCGCGGGGTACGTGGTGCGGCTGTACTCGTTGCAGGGCGGGATCGAGTCGATCCGGTGGGAGGGCAGCGAGGCCCGGCTCGGTGGGGCGGTGGAGAACAGCCGCGACCGGCAGTTGGCGTTCGACGACGAGGGCCAGTTCCCGGAGGTGTTCGCCGGGGTGGTGCCGCCGAAGCGGCACGTGCGGATCGCGCACACCGGTGACATCGCCACTGGTGAGGCGGTCGCGTACATCGGCCTGCCGAGGGACAACCGTGACGGCGGTTCACCCTGGTTCGAGGTGACACTGTGGTTCGGTGAGGCGGCCCTGCCGGGCACGCCGTTGCCGGTGGCGGACGGTGCGACGGTGGTGTCGCAGTCGCGGCACGACGAGCTGCCGCTGCCGGAGCTTGACCTGCTGACCCTGCGGCCGGGCCGGGTCTCCGGCCGGTCGGCGTGACGCGGGCGCTACGACCGCCGGTTCCCGCTGCCGTCGCCGCCGCGGCGTTCGAGCCCCACGCTCTGGCGCTCGCCCGCCGGTGGCGACGGATGCGCAAAAACGAACTCGCCCGGCAGGTCGGGGTGACCGCCGCAGCGGTCAGCCAGTACGAACTGGGCCAGGTACGCCCGTCGGCGTCGGTGCTGGCCCGGTTGGCGTTGGCGCTGTCGATGCCGGTGGAGTTCTTCGCCGGTGGGTTCCCGGTTCCGGTCACTCCCGGTCATGCCCACTTCCGTAGTCTCCGTGCGGCCACGCAGGCCGAGCGGGATCAGGCGGAGGCGTTCGGTGAAATCGCCTGGCGCATGGTCGAGGTGGTCGAACGGCACCTGCGGCTGCCCGAGCTGCGGCTGCCGCACCTGGACCTGGCCGAGCCGGCCACCCCCGACGACGTACGGGCAGCCGCAGTAACCGCCCGCGAGGCCTTCGGCCTCGGGCCGGGTCCGGTGGCGCACATGGTGCGGCTGCTGGAGTCGTACGGGGTGATCGTGCTGGCCCTGCCCGACGTCTCCGAACGGGTCGACGCCTTCTCCCACTGGTACGGGCAGCGCCCGTTCGTCTTCCTGAGCCCGGCCAAGGACGACAAGGCACGCTCCCGGATGGACACCGCACACGAACTCGGCCACCTGCTGATGCACCACGACGCCGAACCGGGCAGCCAGATCCTCGAACGGGAGGCCACCGCGTTCGCGTCCGAGTTCCTCGTACCCAGTGCGGTGCTGCGCGACGAACTGCCGCCCCGGCTCGACTTCGACCGGCTGCACGAACTCAAACGCCGGTGGGGGATCAGCCTCAAGGCGTTGGTGTACCGGGGACACGAGCTGGGGGTCTACCGGGAGCACACGTACCGGCGCGGGATGAGTCTGCTCGCCCAGTGGGGCTACCCCGAACCCGGTGACCTGGGACCTCGCGAACAGCCGTCACTGCTGGGCAAGGCCGTCGAACTCCTCGAGCAGGAGCAGGTCACCCCTGCCCGGCTGGCCGCCCAGGCGGCACTGCCGCCGACGCTCGCCCGTACGGTCATCGACGCCGCCACCGACCACCTCCCCGAACTGCACCTCGCGTCGAAATGAGCCCCTGGCAGATATCCGGCGAATTCTTCGCGGTGCACGGGTGAGGTCTTGCTGGCACGGCGGCCGCGTCCGTCTGCGTAGGATTGCTTGGTGGCAGAGGAAGACCGAGCGCTGCCGGCCGTGATCGAAGAAGCACACGCGGCGGGGTTCTTCGAAGAGCACGATGGCCACGACTTCCAGCCGGACGATGTGTTCATGTGGTCCGGCGAGACCACCGAGTGGTGGCGTCACTGGACCGGCGACCCAGCCGCCGGCGTCCCACCCTTTCGGATCTTCGGACGCGATGGGTCCGGTGGGCTGGTGGCCTTCTGGACTCGTACGCCGGGCGATGCAATCGAAAACGCACCCATCGTGTTCCTCGGTGCGGAGGGCGAAGTGCATGTCATCGCCCGGGACCTGGGTGACTACCTCTGGCTGCTGGCAAACGGCGTGGGCCCCTTGGAGACCGTCGACGGCCTTCATCGCGTACCGGAGCCGATCCAAGAGCTCGTCGCAATCGCTCAGCGACACACCGGCACTGCGTTGAAGCCGGTCGAAGCCCTGATCGCCGCCGCCGATGCCGAGCTGCCCGCGTTGACGGCGTTCATCAATTCCGCGACCGAGTAGGCAGCGGAGGTTTTGTACGGCAACGCGTCCACTTCCATCGATTCGGCTCGCGTTGCTCCAGATGCGTGGTCCATCGGCGTACGGTCTGCTCCAATCGACCCACTCAGCCCTGATATCGACATTCGTGTGGTGCCAGGCCCCGCGTCGCGGCTGAACCCGACGGCCGCCTCGGATAGTGGCGCAGTCTGCGCTACCGGCCGGCGAGGCGGTGGCCCTATCCTCTTTCGCAACCGGCACAGGCGTGGCGAGATCGCGGCGCCATACTTCAGACTTCGCCCCCCGTCCAAAAGGTAAGCAAGCCACCATCGCGCCAGAATGGCTCTGCTTCAGGGAATTATCGCGTCTCTGACATCTTTGATGGCGCTACTCGCCAGGGCAGCGCGGGCTGCTTCCGCGATAGGGGCGTGGGGGCTGCTGAGGTCTTGGGTGAGGGCTAGGTTCCATTTAGCCACCCTCTTGAGGACGTGGTCTACGGCTTGCAAGTCGGTAGCAAATAGGGCAGCCGTCAGCGCGATGAGGTCGGCACGGGCCGAGCCCTCCGGAGCCGGGATGTGCCTCAGACGCGGTAGAACGCGGTCTGCGGCAAGTGCCGGGCAAGCCGTGGCGAGGGCAGCAAGCAGAAAGCGGGCTGGTGCGTTCTCCCGGTCCCAGCGGTCCAGTAAGCGCGGCACCTCGTGCACCACGGCGTCCCGAACCTCGTCGACGTAGCGAGTATCGAGAGTGCCTCCCTGCGCGAATAGCCGGTCAGCTGCGGATACCGTGGACTTGTCGCCCAGCACCGCGTACTCAAGCAGCCTGCCTAGCACGGACAACCGGACTCCCGCCGGTAGCGCTTCCTCGCGGGCCAGGGACGCCATGAACGGAATGAGGGCCGCGGTGTCATGGTCGGGATGTGAATCCAGCTGGTCCGCGTTATCCACCAACTCCATCAGTTCGTCGACGAACTCTCGCGTGGTTTCGTCTGCCTCGACGGGAACTGGCTCGTCCAGCAACCACTCGACCGCAGCGGGCACGTCCTCCTGCCCGCCGAACAATCGACGTGCCACACCGGCGACGGCCGTAACGACATCGTCGTGAACGCCGAGCGGCAAACTCGCCCACCGTGGGCCGAGCTCCGCGGGCATCGGATCCACCGGCAGTGGTTCAGGCAGCGTGACCTCCGCTCCCGGCTACTCACGGACGTGCTGCTGTGGCGTACGGCCGCCAGAGTCATCGCCGCCCACCAGCCCCAACCCGACCGGCCAACCCGCTGCGGGAGCCTGCTCTGTACCGGGCAGCACTACCCGTGCCTGCCCGTACGCGCCGCCCGCCGCGCCCAACAGCTCAGCCGCACCGACACACCGGCGGTGCCGGAAACACCCGAGACGCCAGCGCGGGGCCGCGCCACCGTGGCGATGCCCCGCCAACCCCGCGACACCCAACCCCGCCACCGGCTCGCTGACTGGTCCACCGCAATCCGCGCGGCGATCAACTCGCACCCGATCCCGCCAACACGATGGCCATCCCGGACCCTTTCGGCCCGGCGCGCGTGGGCCACCTAAACGGCTCTTGCTCCAGCGGTCGGGCGACTGGCATCATCCGGGGCATGATCGAAAGAATCGAGTCCTCCGTCCGCCGGTGAGCGTGACACCCGAGCCCGGACCGCTCGGACCCCAGATCAGTCTGTTCGAGCACGCACTCCGCCTGCACCGCCTGCATCCCGATGCACCCCTGCCGCGCGAGGGCTATCCCTACCCTGACGAAGCCCGACCCACCCGGCGACCCGCGTCCAGAGCGCCAGAGGACCGACGCCGCGAGGGCGTCGACGTGGCCGCGGTTCTCGACGCGCACTTCGCCAATCCCACGGCACCACCCAGCGAACTCGCCGGCGCGTTCAACGGGCTCTATGTTCCGATCCAGCGCAACGAACACATCGCCGCCGCCGCGCTGCGGGCCGACGAGCAGCGTGTTCGCCAGACCGGGCGGTGGCTGGTCCGGCACGGCACAGACCGGAACCCGGTCACCGTCGGGCTGGCCCTACTCACCACCTCGTGGGCAGAGGAAGACATCCCGCTGATCCAGACCATCGGCCTGCTGTCGGACCGGTTCGGGCCCCTGGCCGCGTATGCCCTGAGACGGCGGCTTGCCATCGACGCCCTGATCTGGCTCGCGGACAGGGTGAGCGGCTGGGGCCGGGTGTACGTGGTGGAGCAACTCTGCGCAGTCGGTTCGTCGGTGGCCCGCCCGTGGCTCCTGCGCCAGGCCTGTGACGGCGACTTCCTCAACGGATACTTCGCGGGCAAGGTCGCTACCCAGGCGCACCTGCACGAGGCGATTACCCAGCCTGATACTGACGACGACCTGGTGGACCATACCGGCCGCGTCCTCAAGATCATGACAGGTTGTGGTGGCATGGGGATGACCGTCGCGAGCTACCCGCCGGCACGCCTCGTCCTCGCGGCACACGCCGACCATCTCAGCCGCCAGCCACCGGCCGTGCGCCGCTACCTCGACGCCGCGATCATCGCCGATCATCTGGCGCAGCATCCGCCAAAGCAGTCTGGATGTACCGAGAAGGAACGGCAGGCCATCCTCACCCGGTACCTTGCGGTGCTCGACCAGGACGACTGGTGCGCCGCGGTTCGGCCCAACGTGAAACCGGATGACGACTTCTACGCCTGGTTCACCGGCACCATCGCATCCCGCCTACGGCTACGTGCATTCGCGGGGCTCACCGAGACATGACCACCCCGGGTGCGGCGGCGCGACCGCCGCCGCACCCGTGAGCCATCCAAAGATCCTCGAACTGCAGCTCGCCCGCTCTCAAAGATTCCCGGTCGAGACGCGCCGATGGGTGACCGTTCGGCCGTGTCCGCAGGTGAGGCGGCATAGTGTCCCTCGGGTGGAGACGGGCAGCGGAGCACCGCGAGAGGTGGTCCGGTCGAGCACTGGCTACCGCGCCGCATTCGACCGGCTCTTCGACCAGGGACGCACCGCTGTTCAGACTGGCAACCATTACCGCGACTCACCACCCGTCGACGGCGGCCGCTGGGGAATGTCCGTGGTCTTACAGCCCGACGCGAGGTACGCGATGCGCCTGGCAGAGGTGACCGCCGCCGCGCAACTGGTCGCCGGTGCGGCCCACTGGCCCACGGGTGCGCCCGACGCGGTGCATCTCACAGTTCGAGCCATCCAGGCACACCGCTCCGTCATCCCGGCCAACGATCCCCTGGCGACGCGGTGGGCAGCCGCGCTCGGACGGGCGGCTGCCGCGTCGAGACCCGTGAGGCTCCGGTTCCAGGGCTTGACGCTGACGCCATCGGGCGTCATGGCCTGCGCGTACCCGGCTGATTCGGCCGCAGACGACTTCGCCGCTCGACTGGCTGAGGAACTGGGCGAAGACGGCTGGTTCGAGACGGGCTTCGTTAGGGACATCTGGTACGCCACCTTGATCCACTTCAGCGGACCGATACGGCATCTTGTCGACTTGGTGGACTGGGTTGCGGCGCGTAGGGACCTTGAGCTGGGCCAGACGATCGTCCATGAGGCCGAGTTGGTGCGTTTTCGGTACAACGGCCGCCAGCCGATACGGGTAGCGCTCGCGACCGCGCCGTTCGGAGCGCCCCATTCCTAGCGTGTCGCGCGTTCGACTCTAGCCCGTAGACGATCTGCCGCAGGCGAGCGTGGTCAAGGCATCAAGAGTCCCGCAATGGTCGATGACTTCGATATCGGTGGCGGTCAGGTCCCCGTACCCCGAGACGAAGCTTTTCTGTAGGTCCGGACGATCAATCCAGATTCTGGTGGCCAGGCGGACGAGGTCTCGGGCGGCGAGGTCGTAGCGGCTGTGCTCGAAGTCGATCAGGCGCAGTGTGCCGTCGTCGGCGTGCATCAGGTTTCGCGGCATGAAATCCAGGTGGCACGGCACTGTTGGTAGGGGTGCGAGGTCCCGGAGCGCACGCATGTGGGCGCGCACGTCGTTGCGGTAGGTGCGCGAAATCCGGTCCCCGGCCTGGTGGATCCAGTACTCGGCGCGATCGGCGAGCCAGGCAGCCCAATCCGGTTCCCACCGTGGCGCCCCGGCGCCGTGAAGCTTTCTGAGTAGGTGTCCCGCCTGCTGATACGCATCCTGCTCACCCGCCCGATCTAGCTGCCGCTGGGCGAGTGGGATACCTGGGACGGTGGTGACGACTATGGCCGGCGGATCACCGTTGGTCGCAAGAAGCCGAGGTGCTCGCTCGCCAAGCGCGGGGGTCCAGGTGCGGTAGGCGTGAACTTCCTGTACATGCCGCTCCTGGGCGCGATGTACCTTGACGATGACCCCTCCGTGATCTTCGGTTTTCGCGCGGAGTAGGTGGGTGCCGGCGTGCCCGTCGTGCCAGGCGACAGCCATTGTCGCCTGGCCGAGCAGGCGGCGGCTCAGATGGAGAACTAGCTGCTGCTCAATCATGGTGAGGGCCGAGATGGTTCGTGTCGTTGTGGGCGACGAGTTGCCAGATGGTGCGGCCGAAGCGGTTGGTTGGTCGCTGCCACCGGGAGACTGAGGCGTGTTCGGTGACGAAACCGAACCGCAGGCACGCGTTCCGGGGGAGGCCGAGGAGCAGGCTGTGGGCGGCCTCGACGGTTTCGCCGTGGGCGGTAATGAGTATCCGTCCGCCGTCGTGCCGAGCGAGGATCTTCTGCAGGGCATGGGTCGCTCGTTGGAGATACTGGTTCCAGGTCTCGGACCCTGCGGCGTACTGGCTGTCGGGGGCGTGTTGAGGGGGACCTTGGAACGCGGTTTTGACATCTGACCAGGGCTGGCCGTCGGCATCCCCGTGGTCAGGGCCAAGGAGTCCCGAGTCGGTGGTGGCAGGCAGACGCAGGGCCTGGGCGATGATCGCGGCTGTCTGCACGACTCGCAATCGTGACGTTGCGTAGAAGGCGTCGTAGGGCCGCTGCGCGTGCTCAGCGGCCAGGCGGGCGGAAAGCCGTTCGACCTGGCTCCGGCCGAGGTCGGTCAGCCCGGTACAGCCGCGTTCGCCGCCGACGATGCCGGCGGCATTGCAGGCGGCCTCGCCGTGACGGGCGATGACGAGTTCGGTGGGTGCGGCCATTCAGGTTCCCTTCGATGACGGCGTTCAGTCAGGCCCGAACGGTTCGGGCCAGGGCCGAACGGTTGGCCAGGGGTAGCGGTAGCCGTTGCGTCCGAGGTAGGGCAGCGTGAGTAGATGATGGAGTTCTGCGTACCGCTGCAGGTCCTTCAGCCCCGTCGATCGCGGGGTGCTTGCGGCGTTGTACGTGTCCAGGCAACGCAAGACATCCTGCGCATCAAGCCGACCGTGGGTCATGGCGCTGGTGACGAGTAGTCCGGCCAGGTCGTAGCCGAACGGGGCGAGGGTCAGGTCGTCGAAATCGACGACGGCGATGTCCTCGTCGTCAACGAGGTAGTTCCGTAGGTTCGGATCCTTGTAGAAGGCGACCGGCAAGCCTGGTTGGTCGAGGACCCGCTCGATCGCGACCGGGTCAAGGCCGGTAGCGAGTGCCGCGCCATGCAGGACTTTCCGACGGGGTGAAGCGAAATCCGGGAGGACCAGCCCGGTCGCCGAGGTGTGCGGTTGATTGAGTTGGGCAGCGTGCAGTTCGTGCCGGTATGCGGCGGCGTGCAGGCGGCCGAGTGTGGCCGCGGTCCGGGGGAGGTCGACGGGCTTGGGTGTATGTCCGGGCAACCGCTCGAAGACCAGATGCCTGGTGTGTTGGGCGTAGAGGTGCGGAAGGCGGACGCCCGATTCCAGGCTGGCGAGCCACCGATAATGAGCGGCTGCGGTAGCGCACCGGATGGGGTCCTCGTACGGCTTGACGAAGATTGCCCTGCTCATGGACGTACTACCAGGGCGTAGCTGACGGTGGAGCGTGCGATGTAGGGCGGAGGGGGTAGTCGTCGCTGGAGTTCGACGGCGAGGGACTGCGAGCCACCGGTCATCGCCATCTGATACTTCGGTGTCGTAGCCAGGTACGCCGCCAGGTGTGTGGCGTCCACGAAGCGGAAGACGTGCTCGTCGTGGATGACATTGAGCACGGTGAGGCTGCTGGCGGCGACGTCGAGCAGGTTGCCGCTGTGGAAGCTCTGGTAGAGGCTTGTCCGCTCGGTGGCGTTCGGGTCGAGGCCGGTGGCCTGGACGAGGTGGTCGAGTTCGCGGTAACTGTCCAGCGACTTGGTGACCAGGACCGCGACGCCGCCGGGCCGTAGACAGCGAGCGATCTCGGCCACGGCGAGGCTCGGTTGGGGCGAGTGATAGAGGCAGAAGGCTGCGACCGCCGCGTCAGCAAACCGGTCCGGCAGCGGCAGCCGGTGGAAGTCCGCGCACACGGTCCAGACGTCGTCTACGGCGCCACCGAGGCGACTCCGAAGAGCGCTGAGGAGTGCGGCCGACGCGTCCACCGCGATCAGTGGGCGAGGGCGGAGCCGTGCAGCCAGGTACAGCGTGGTCGTGCCGCGTCCGCAGCCCACGTCGAGCACCGTCGCGCCTTCGGAGAGCTGGGCGGCGAGCAGGTCGGCGATCACGACGGCGACGTGGCGTCCGTCGACCTTCGCGGCGTGCAATGCCTGGGTACGGTGCCTAAGCCGGCCAGCATCCCGGTAGAGATCACCGTGGACCCGGAGCGGGTCAAGGAACGGGTTGGCCGGCATGAGCCGCCTCCCGTTCCGGGCCGATCAGATGAAGGGCTGGCTCTCTCCCCGTACGCGTTCGAGGAGCTGGTTCGCCCGGCGGCGACTGGTGAGCGAGATCAGTTGGACGTGTGGGCCGTGCTCGCGGACCAGGTCTCGCACCCGGGGCCGCATGGAGCGCCGGTAGCCGAGGATGTAGCGGACGAAGTTCCAGGTGATCCGGTCGTAGACGCCATCCTGCTGGTGCTGTCCTCCCCGGTAGCGCCAGCGGCGCTGCGCGATACCCCACAGGCAGGTCGAGGCGGGCAGGTCGAGGAAGATCACCGTGTCTGCCGCGGCCAGCCGGATGGGCAGGGTGCCGGCGTAGTTGCCCTCGATGATCCAGCGTTCGCCCGCCACGAGCTTTTCCTGCTGGGCGGCGAACTCGTCCTGTGGCAGCGGCTGCCAATGCTCGTCGTAGTAGATCGCGTCGAGGTGGGTCAGCGGCGCGTTGAGGATTCGGGCCAGTTGCCGGGCGACGGTGGATTTGCCGCTGCCGCCGCAGCCGATGACGGCGATCCTGTCCATAGGTCTCCAGGGTAGGGGTATGGCGATGTCGACCTGTCTCGACACGGTGGGTCATGGCGTCACCGCCGCTTCCGGGTGACGTAGGAGATGGTCGAGTACGTCGAGCTGGATGGAGAGCCGGAACGGGTCGAGGTAGTGCAGGCACTCGGCGATGAGTTTGGTGTGCTCGTCAGTGCCGGCGATCTCGACCAGCCAGGCGACCTGGTGCCGGACCTCGGTGGCGTTGGCGACGCGCAGGCTGGGCGGGACGAACGCAGCGGCGCCCCGGACCTCGTTCGGCAGCAGCGGCAGGCATCCGGCGAGAGTCGCTTCGAAGATGCGTTGGGTCATCTGGCCGGCGTGGGCGTAGCGGGCCGGCAGTAGGAGGACGGTGGCGAGCGCGTCGGCGTAGATCGCGGCCACCTGCGGGAAGGGCACGCGGCCGATGAACCGCAGGCCGGTCCATCGGCTGGCGTTGTTC
Source organism: Micromonospora sp. NPDC004704 (assembly GCF_053601675.1). NCBI lineage: Bacteria > Bacillati > Actinomycetota > Actinomycetes > Micromonosporales > Micromonosporaceae > Micromonospora > Micromonospora sp. NPDC004704. The sequence continues at coordinate 228,371 of NZ_JBSGCD010000007.1, forward strand.
CACTTGCCGGCGACCAGGTGCGGCAACTGGCTGGCGGCGGGTGCGAAGTAGTTGTCGAAGGCGTCGTCGCGGTCGTACTGGTTGCCGACGTAGACCAGCGGGGTGCGACGCGGCAGAGCGGCGAGCGCGGCGGGGTCGGCGGTGTCGATCGCCGTGTCGGCGACCGGGAAGAACAGAGGTACGGCGCCAGGGTTCGGGTACAGCGCGGGCTCGCACACCGTGACGTTGCGGGTACGACGGAGCGCGTCATCGATGGCTAGTTGTCGGTCCTTGTCCCACACAATCGTTGGGATGCGGTGCCGGTCGATGTAGTGAGTGAGCAGTTCGTCCTGGCGGTGCAGGTCGCAGGTATGCCCTGGTCGGCCGCAGGGGGTGGTGTTGCGACCGGGAATGGGCCAGCGCCACTCGATGAACAGCGCATCGATGTCGGGCAGCCCGGCATCCCAGCGGTAGCGCTCACTGAGGTCCAGCCCCGCCTCGCACAGGTCACGGTCGGGCTGCAGGAAGATGATCTCGTGCCCGGCGGCACGGAGTCCGTCTACCAGGGTGCGGCGATGGCTGCGCCCTCCGTCCGGGGTGTCGGTGACGCCGGGACCGAGGAATCCCCAGAAGCTGTATCCGATCCTCATCTGGTAACCCACCACCCCTCGATGAGCAGGGCGTCCAGGCCGGATTCGACGAGGCAGTCCAGGGCCATATCGGGTGTGCCGCAGATCGGCTTGCCCTTGATGTTCAGCGAGGTATTGATCAAGACGGGATGTCCGGTGATCTCGCCGAAAACGTCAAGGACACCCGCGAGGAAGGGGTGTTGCTCGTGCGTGAGGGTCTGCGCCCGGGTTGTGCCGTTTCCGTGGACGATCGCTGGCAGCTCGTCCCGAGCCAAATCGGTGACGGGGGCGGCGAGGGCCATGTACGGCGACGATTGGCGCAGCCGTACGTAGTCGACGGCCTTGTCCGCGAGCATGACCGGAGCGAAGGGCCGGAAGGGTTCGCGGAACTTGACGGTCGCGTTGAGCCGTTCGATCACGTCGGCTTCCAACGGCGAGGCGAGAATCGACCGATGCCCGAGCGCGCGCGGTCCGGCCTCCAGTTCGCCCGTGAACAGTCCGACGATCGCGCCGTTGGCAAGGCTCTGGGCCAGGCGCCGGACGGGATCGGCCGGACGGCTGGCTCGTAGTCCGGGTCGGGGAGGCGCCGTTATCGGGGGATGCGGGTAGGCGGGGCCGAGGTAGCAGCGGTTTTCGACTCCGCCGGGGAGGTCACCGGTCGCGTTGAGCCAGACGGAGGCTGCGGCGCCGATCGCGGTGCCTGAATCACCGGGCGCGGGCGGTATATGAACCTCGTCGAAGATGCCGGCCTGGGCGATGGTGCCTGCGGCGACGCAGTTCATCGCGACGCCGCCGCCCAGGCAGAGCAGCCCGGAGCCGGTCAATTGCCGCGCGCGGGTGGCGAGGTGCATCATCACCTGCTCGGTGCGTTCCTGCAGCGCCGCGGCGAGGTCAGCGTGTACGGGTTCCACTGGCGTGTCCGGCGAGCGAGGCGGGCAGGTCGCGGTGATGAATGCGTTCGTGACCCGGCCGTACCCACTGGAGAGAACCCGGAGGGCGAGCAGCGACGGGTTGAGGGTGAAGCCGTCAGGGGTGATCGGGATGGCCCGCGTCATCACGCTTTGGAAGCGAGCGGGGTCGCCGAGTGCGGCCAGGGCCATGACGGTGCCCTCCTCATCACCGCGACGCCATCCGAGGTGTTCGGTGACAGCGCCGTAGGCGTAGCCGAGCGAGGCCGGGTCGTTGATCGAGTGGACCAGGTCGAGGCCGAGCCAGGATTCGCCGACACGCTGGGCACGCCAGGTGGTGGTGCTCTGTAGTTCGCCGAGGCTGTCGGCGATGAGGACCGCCGCGTCGTCCACACCGGCGGAGAGGAACGAGTAGAGGGCGTGCGTTCGGTGGTGAAGTACGGGCTGGAGGCGTGCCCGCGGGAACTGCTGCGACAGGTTCCGCATCCGTGCCTGGTAGCGGCGGTGCACGGTCGTGAAGCTGCGCGCTCGTGGCAGTGCTCGCGTACGGGCGGCCGAGCGCAGTAGGTGCGCCGGAATCTGCCCGAGTGCCGACAGGTAGCGGCGGCCGTCGAAGTTGTACGCCACCGCGGTCACGTCCTTGGGCGACAAGCCGGCCGCTTTGAGTAACCAGCCGATCCCGTTCGCCGGGTACGCCTTGCTGTGCTTCACCCCGTCGAGTCGTTCCTCCTCGACGAAGCCAACCAGCTGTCCGTCGACCAGGAGAGCCGCCGCCGAGTCGTGCGTGTACGCGCACAACCCGAGCACAACTCCGACGTCCCTGGGCGATGCTGTCATGACGGTTCACCACTGCGGATCGCCGCTGCGGCCGGCGTCAAGCGGTCGTACCAGCTGGCGAGGGCGACGCCGAGCGGGCCAGGCGTCTCATCGGCCAGCTTGTGTGCCTGCTCCCGCTCGCCCGACTTCCAGTTTCGGTAGCCGGCCAGTACCCGTCCGAACGTTTCCCACGGGGTGTTGGCCGGTGGGAGACCTGTGGGGGAGGTGACCTGGTCGATGACGGTGTCCAGATCTGGCCAGGCCACGGAGAGGGGGTCCATCGCAGTGGTGATGGGGTCGTGGCGCAGGCAGTCGGCGGCAGCCTCGGCGTTCTCGGCGTACAGATGCAGGGAGTCGACGTGGTGGTGGTACTCGCCGACCTCGACCTGAAGCCAGCCGGCAAGCAGTTCCTGTAGGAGCGTGGTGGCGTAGATGTCGTACGGGAAGCCGAGCCAGAGGTCCTGGCTACGCATGCTGGTGTGCATCTCCAACCGGCCGCGCCTGATGAAGAAGCGGTACCCGAGGGTGCACGGCACATCCCGGTGGCCACGGTGATCACGCGACGGGTCGAAGATCTGGATCGCCGCCTGCCGCGACTCGCGGTCGGTGGACAGTTTCTGCCGTACCGCGTCGAGCTGGTCGACCGTGCCACCCCACCGCCGCAGACGCGGCCCGTACGCACCCTGAAGAACACCGTCATCGGCGTAGCGGCGCAGCTTGTCGTTGAAGTCGAAAATCCACGGGTCGTCCGAGCCGGAAAGGATCCAGAGCGCCTCGGCGACCGCGAAGGCCGGGTTGATCACGCGTACGGGCGGGATGGCCACCAGCCGCCGGCGAGGGTTCGTCAGGGTCAGGTGCGCGCCGATGACCTCAGTTGTCATCATGTCGCGGGGGCACGCGATCCGGCCGTTGAGCAGCACCGCCTGACAGGCGGCGTTGAACAACTCACTGGCGGAGTCAGCGGTCAAGACGATCATGCGGGTTCCTTCGTGCTCAAGAGGTGAAGGCGGCGAGGCGATCGCGGGACAGGCTGACCAGCCAGGCGGATTGGCGGGCCATGCCCTCGTGGAGGCCAACGGTGGGCCAGTAGCCGAGCAGCCGTCCGGCGAATGTGAGGTCGGCGGAAGTCGCCGGTACGTCGCCGGCCTGGGCGTCGGTGACCTTGACCGGCACCCGCCGACCGGTGACCTTGGATGCCACCTCGATCGCACCGAGCATGGAGATGCTCTCGCCACCGCCCACGTTGACGACCGCGTGGCGCGCGTCGATGTACGCGGCGGCGATCGTCGCCGCGATGACATCGCTGATATAGGTGAACTCTCGCCGTTGGCGGCCGTCACCGAAGATCGTGACTGGAAAGCCGGTGTAGGCGGCGAACAGCAGGCGACCGATTGCCATGTCGGGCCGCTGTCGAGGTCCGTACACGGTGAAGTACCGCAACGCGACCACGCTGAGCCGGCTGTCCGGACGGCGGGCGTAGGCCAGGCACAACTGCTCGGCGGCGAGTTTGCTCACCCCGTACGGCGAGACCGGGCAGGTCGGGTCGCCCTCCCGGCTGGGCCGGTCCGCCGGGCCGTAGACGCTCGATGACGAGGCGTAGACCAGGCGCGACACGCCGCTGCGGACGCACGCGTCGAGCAACCGATGCGTGCCGAGCACGTTCGCCTGGGCGTAGTCGAGAAACTCGTTGCCCCACGAAGCCCGGACCCCGGGCCGGGCGGCAAGATGAAAGACGGTGTCGCACCCGGCTACCGCCTCGTCGAGCTGGTCTGCGGCAAGATCCAGGGAGAGTGGCATGAACCGCGGATTCCCGACCGTAGCGGCGAGGTTTTCCTCGGCGAGGGCGTGTTCGGCGAGCGGACGGCGGTCCAGCCCGACGACCGTGGCGCCCCGGGCCAGTAGGGCGTCGACCAAGTGTGAGCCGATGAAGCCGGCAGCGCCCGTGACCAGGACTTTCGGCATCAGCCGTGACCGCCTTTGCCGGTCCCTTGCGCGAAAACGCGGCGCCAGGCATGGGTGAGCAGAGGGGGATCAACCCAGACGACCCCCGCTCGGCCGATCGCCGCCGCCCCTCTATGAGTAGGCGCCGCCGGGCGCGGCCTGGAAGCTGTGCTGGTGGCGGCGTTTCGGGAGACGTAGAGGGTCATGGCCGCACCGCCGTCTGATGAACCCCGCCGAGGTCGTTCCGGAACGGGGCCGGTACAACCCTGGCCAGTAGGCGCTCCAGCTGGCCATGGCGGATCCACCGGCGTCCCGGTGGATCCGCCATCGCGAGGCGGCGGCCACGAACGACCCGCCGGTCACCCACCCGCGCAGCCCCGATGGCGGTACGCAGGCGAGGAATCAACCTCACGACAAACGGCCCAGCCGCCACGGTCGGCTGGATCAGCTCACTGAGCGCCTTGCAACGTTCGATCAATCTGTCCACCATGAAGTCCTCGGCGTCGATGACGAGTTGTCGGTGAGCTGGTCCGCTTGATCAGCGGCGGCCGTCGATGCTCGTCAACAGGAAACCGTCAACAGGACCGGGGCGGTACCGTCCACTACCCATCCGTTCGCGACCAGGTAGTGACGATCTGTTGCCGCGCTGGCTAGCGTGAACCCATCGACATCCGATCCGCGGAGGTATCCGGATGACCGGACGGCGCTACCCACCGAACCGGCGGCTGTCGTGGGAGAGGCTCCAGCGGGGCTGGTCCTACGAAGAGATCGCCGAACGCGTTCGTACCGAGATGACCCGCGCCGGAGAGGCCGACAGCGGCCTCAACGCCAACACGGTGCGGCGATGGGAGACCGGCGAGCGGTGGCCAGACCCGCGCTACCGCAAACACCTGGTCACCATCCTCGGCATGCCAGCCGCCGACCTCGGTCTACTCACGCCGGACGAGCTGGCCATGCGTCCGCAAGCGGAGACACTGCACGAGTTCAGGAGGTTGTGGGACATGCTCACCGGAGACGAAAACGGCACGGGCTGGGACCGGGCATCCGTACTGCGCGCGCTGTTCGGCGCCAGCATGCTGCCCCTGGTCGCGCCACTGCTGTCACTCGACCCGCACGCCGCCCACGCGCACGGCAAGACCATCGACCCAGATTCGTACAGCCAGATCGTGCGATGCCAGCGCGAGCTGTACTGGACCAGCCCGTCCCGACCGCTTTACGAGGCCGCGTACGCCCACACCCAGCTCGGCATCGGACTCCTGCGTGCGGCTGGCGGCAACAGCCGATCCACCCTCGCCGCATCGCTCGCGGAATCCGCGCTGCTCACCGCCAGGCTCGCCTTCTTCGACCTCAGCCAACCCGCGATTGCCGAACGCTGCTACGACGTAGCCCTGGCCGCGACCCGCGAAGCCGGCGACCACGCCCTGGCAGCGGCCGTCCTCGGCCACATGGCCTTCATCCCCGCCTTCAGCAACGACCCGACCGGCGCCCGACCTCTGATCGATGCCGCCCTCCAGCACACCTGGCACGGGGTCAGCCCGATGGTCCGCTCCTGGCTGCACTGCGTCGCCTCGGAGGTCGAGGCGCGCGCCGGGGCGGGGACGACCAGTCGCCACCACATCGACCTAGCCACCACCGCGATCGAGACCAGCAGTACGGCACCTGAATGGCTCGACTTCTACGATGCCGGGCGGCTGCACTCCTTCGCCGGCTACTCGGCGCTCGCGGCGGGCGACCATGCCGTGGCCGCGGACCAGCTCACCAGGGCACTCGCCGGTCTGACCGGCCACGGCGCGAAGCAACGCAGCGTCGTCCTGGCCGACCTCGCCACTGCGCACGCTGCCGATGGCGACCACGCCGCCGACTACCTCAACCAGGCCATCGACGCGCTGCACACCGACTGGTACGGGACCGGCCTGGATCGGGTCAGGGCTGTACGCCCCGTACTTGGCGACGGCCGGCACGGCACCCAGCTTGACGAACGCATCGCCGCTCTCACCACCGGCAGGGCGGCCCTGCCGGGAAGCTAGGCGACCGACTCGTTGTGCTTGCGTACCAGCTCGGGTAAGTCAGCCAGCGAGTCGAGCTGGAACAGGCATCGCTCGCTGATGGTCTTGTCGTCGAGGATGTGGCCCCAGGGCCCTCGGCGAATCATGGCGGTCGGGATTCCAGCCTCCTGCGCTGGCCGGATGTCGTTGTCCAAGCGGTCACCGATGTACAGGACCTGGTCGGCTCGGCAGCCCGCTTCAGCGACCACCCGATCGAAGAAAGCCACCGACGGCTTCTCCACGCCCCAACCGTCGGACGTGCCGATCACATCGACCGGTAGGTCCAGGGCACGCAGGATCGTCTCCGCCCTCGCCGTCTGGTTACCTGCCAGACCGACCTGTAGGCCCAGCTCCCGCAACGAGGCCAAGCACGGACGGGCATCCGGATAAAGGTCCTCTTCCGAGAAGTGCTCAGGCTGCCCGGCTGCGGTACGACTCGCCCGCTCCTTGGCCAGGTCGAATCCGGGCTGAAACACCTGGAAAGTTTCCCGGTAGTCCAGGCCGCGAGCGATCACAGCGCCGAAGACGGCAGAGAACGTGTGCCGAGGCACGCCCAGCCAGTCCGCCCAGGTCCCGTACTCCCGGGACTCGTCGACGATCGTTTCACCCACATCGAAGAAGACGCTCGCGATCATCCAAACAGTCTGCCCTGCCAGCCATGCCCATTCCAGTGGCCCACGCCGGTGTCGCGTCCTTCGGTAACTCCCGACCCCCTGCCGCTGGGCGCCCTGTTTGGCGCACCCCAGGGCGCTCTTAGGCGACGTTCACGACGTTGATGGTCTTTGGCGACTTGAACCCCTGGCTGCCGCGCCGGGCGACTCTATCGGTCATACGCACTTTTGAGGCCTGCGGAATCTCGCCGACACCCTGCGGCAGGTGTTCGCCTGATGACCAAGCTGGTCGGTATCCTCCACGAGTTCGTGAGGCGAGCACCCGGCTGCCGCGGTCACTGGCGACGCACCCCGAAGAAGGGGAGGCTAGCCGTGGCCACGCTGTTCGCAGTCGACGGACATCATCTGCTCTACCGTGCCTGGTTCGGATTTCCCACTCGCATCCTCAGCCGCGACAAAACCCGAGACCTCACCGGCGTGTTCGGCTTCATCGCACTCGCCAGGAAAGCTCACCGACTCCATGCCCCCGACAGCGAGATGCTCGTCGTCTTCGACGGCGAGAACGCCGCCGCCACACGGGCAGGCATGGATCCCGCCTACAAGGCCAACCGCGCGACGGCCGACCACACTCCGATCAAGTCGCTCGCGCCGCTGAAGCAGGTACTCGACGTCGCCGGTCTGCGCTGGGTCGAGCTTGACGACCATGAGGGCGACGACGTGATCGGCACGGCGATCAAGCAGGCAACGGCGGCGGGCCGTGATGCCATCTGCTACTCCGGAGACAAGGACTTCTACCAGCTCCTCGACACGGCACGGGTAAAGATCCTCACCCCCGGGCGGACCGAACTTGCCGGAAGAGACATCGAACGGAGATTCGGCATCAAGCCCGAGCAGTGGCCGGACTACCGAGCGCTGATCGGGGATCCCGCCGACAACATCCCCGGCATCCGCGGCGTCGGCCCCAAAACCGCCCGTGACCTGCTCGCCGATGGCCTGAAGCTCGAAGACCTGAAGGGGTCACCTCGGCTGCGCAACCCTCGGTGCGCTTCTCTGAGTAGTGCCTGGGACCAGCTGCTCACCTGGCGCAGGATCATCGAGATTGATCACCAGGTACCGCTCCCACTAGACCTGACCACCAACAGAGCGACCCCAACGCTGCCGCCCGCAGCCAGATTGCTCGAAGGAGCCAACCTCTGGTGACCCCGACCCTTGTTGTCTCCGCCTCTCACACCGCTGACGTTCGCAACCGCCGTCTGGGCGACAACTTGTTCTGCCATGCGCAGCCGACGGTGGCGATTCGTCATGTACGGCCTTCTGGTGCTACGGCGCTCGTTTGGCGTACCTTTGCGGGCGTTGCCGCATCTCGTGATCCAGGATAAGCGCGTGAAACCCGCCGAAGCCCTCACCAAGATGCAAGAGGCCGCCGCTCTGTGGAGTCTTGGCGAGCTTCAAGCGAGCGAGTTGGTCGATGTTGCTTGCGACCTGTTGGTTGCTGGTTACGACGGACCCAACCTCGCCATGCTCGCCGGAATCCACGGCCGGAACGCCGACGTTGAGGTGCCGGAGCTGCTGGAAGCCGCGCTGGCAGATCTTGGCCTCGTTTACTACCTGCCAGGCAGCCCGACCGGGCAGGAAGCCGTAGTCAGGATCTTCGCCTCGCGGGTCGTGGCAGGGCTTATGCCTCCCATGGACCTTGCCGTGTGGGCCCACTCCAACGTCGGCCACAACGGGCTGACCCTCGCCAGTCGTCTCGTCGAGCTCGATGACGTCTACGACACGCTCGAGTACACCGACATGACCGAGCAAGACGTCAACGACGAGATCCTCGCGGAAGCACGACGCATCCTCGCAACGCCACGAACATGTGCGTGACGTGTTTTCCCAGCTCATGGCCGCCGAGTGCATCCGTGCCGATCGGTAAGATCGAGCAGGACTACCTGCGCCGCATTGTGTTGCGCGAGCGCGACGCGGACCAGGGCGTCGCGGTGCATCTGATCGCGCAGACGGCCCGGTTCGCGCTGGAGCATGGCTTTCACGTCATCCTTGAGGGGATCCTGGTCGCCCACCGGTACGGGTCGATGATCACCTCGCTGTTGCGGGACAACCGGGGCGAGAGTTTCGTCTACTACCTCGATGTCTCGCTGCCGGAGACGCTGCGGCGGCACACGCTACGCCCACAGGCGGCCGAGTTCACCGGCGAGGACATGCAGGGCTGGTACCTGCCGCGAGACGTTCTCGGATGCGACGGCGAGTACGGCGAGGAGTCCTCGTTCGACGAGACGCTGACCCTCATCGAGGCAACCGCCGGCCTGACCACAGCCAGAGCTGATACTGTCCCGCAGCAGGGTCGGATGGGTGCTCTGCCGTAGCGATTCCAGAATCAGCGGTAGAGCATAGCGAGCCGTACCCTGCACGAGGTCGGCTCTCTGACTACGGGTGGCGTTCGCTGGCCCGTCGACCGGGTCGCGACCCGGCTCGTCCGAGGTCACCAAATCTGCTGACTGAATATTGTTGACCTGGGCTGTCAGTGCCGCACATGCGACTGACAGTCGCGCCCTGCCGGGAGCTTCCTCTCCAGACACCCTCCCGTATGGGAGGGACCCCTTCCTGCCTAGGGGGCGCAGCGGTGTATACCCGTGTCTCCCACCTCGACGAAGCCTGATCCGCCTGCCGTGTTCAGCCGTGCTGCTTCCGGGACCGTCTGTTGTTGTCTCTGCTCGCCGAGCACTACCTGCTGGTTTTGCGCCGGCGAGGGCGTCTGCAGGAGCTGCTCTCCGAGCATGGCCCTCGTCCGCGACCAACCCTGCCGCTTCATCGACGAGGCAGGCGTTTGAGTCTCAGAGCGAACCCTTCGGCCGCTACCGCCTGAAAGGCCGTGGCCTCGGCCGCGTTCGCGCGGCCACCCAACCAACAACTAACAAGATCTACGCGGCGAGGGGGTCAGTTATCACCCGTCGCCAGGGGGTCAGAGCCAGACTTCAGGCGCCGATGACACAGCGCAGGTCAACCGGGACGTGCGGGAGTGGACAAGCTCGTTTCTCGCCTTGGGTTCGCCTGGGTGCTGACGACTTCTGTCAGACCGCAACATCATTTGTGAGTGCGACGGAGTCTTACAACGACGCCACGCGCAGCGCCCAGTACGCGCTGACAAAGTCTCACACCGCAGGTCCACCCCGGTTCCTGCGCCCTTCTTTGCTGGACGGCGCTGACAGAGCGGGCAGCTATGGTTCAGGCATCACAACACCTCACATTTAGCACTACCTGGTCGGTCCCACCGATGGACCTGCTCGCCGCATCCCGGCGCGTAACGCCCACCCGCCCCCGCGGCCGGTCGGCCCCAGCGTCCGCGACGAACCCGTCGGTCGTACCAACCGCCCCACGCCAACCCCACCGGCCGGCAGCCCTCGTATCCAGGGGGCACGGCTATCCGCGCGCGCCTGAAACACCGCGCACACCACCCTGAAGGACCCAACTCCCATAGCCGAGAGCACGGCCCCCCCATGGCCATCCCGGACGCCGCTGTCCGCGTCATGACCGAATCTGTCCCGAACGACCCGCCAACCGAGGTGACTCAACCGCACCCGGAACCTCGCCAAGCACTCCGACGTTTCCGACACCAGCGCCGCTCGATGCTGAGCCTCGGCAAGGCCCTCGCTCCGGTGTGCCCACACCGCACGAGGCGGCATCGACGGAATCGAGCTGGCGGCCGGCTCGGTCCTTGTCCTTAGCCGACACCACAAATACCGTCGACCGGTTTGGTGCACTGCAGGCTGGCGTGTCGCCATCTACCCCAATCTCGACAACCACCTCACGTGGTCGACCATCCACGTGCCCGCCACGCCTGAGGCACCGCGTCGCGGCTGAACCCGCCGGGCGCCCCAGGCAGGGGCGCAGTCTGCGCTACCGGCCCGCAAGACGGCCGCCCTTTACCTCTTTCGCAACCAGCATGCCCGTTGCATTGAGCCCGGCGCTCCGGTCGCCGGCCCACGGCGCCACGCGGACAGCCACGACGGGCGGTTGAGCTCTGCTCTCGCTTGGATTTGACCTGTGACTTTGCCTGTCTTCTATGCGCGCCCGGAGCTCGCGGGCAGCACACTCAACGTTCCGCCTGCCCTGGCCAGCTGGGACACGGCTGGGTCACCTGGCCAGGTTCGCGCCGCCGCCTTCGCCGCCGACGTCCGGGCGGCCGTCGCCGAGCAGTTGCGCGTCACACCGGATCCACTCGCGTTGCGCGTGGACGTCGGGCTGCCGGACATCGTGCCCCTGCTCGCGCTCAACGACCTCGACAACTATCTGTTTCCGCCCGTCCCGAAGCTGACCCAGGGCACCGGGCGGCAGTTCGCTTCGGTGTGGGCGACCAAGCGGCACGCAGCGAGGTCCTCGGTCGCGGTGTGCCAGACGCACACTGTCCAGGATCCCGGCGGCGAGTACTCGCTGCAGGTTCGCACCACTGCGTCGACCAGTACCACCGCCTACAAGCGGCAGATCCGCGACCAGATCACCGCCGCTCAACCACTTCCCGATGGCGGTGTCGCCCTCCAGCTTGCGTTCGTGGTTGGGCCCCGCCGTGCCTGGCCGAACCTCTGGAAGGCCACGATCGATTCGCTCGGCCTAATCTTGGGGCGTGACGTCGGCGCCCGCGAGTGGGACGTACGCGACGGCCGCATCACAGACCTTGGACTGCACTGTGTCATCGACCCCTCCATCGGCAACCAAGTCGCCATTGCGATCCGAGCCTGCACGGTCGGCAGGCAAGCCGTCCGCTGACGAGACGCCGATGCCGCCGCACGACCTGGGTTCGGCACAGCGATCAACGGTCAGGCAGGCCGATGCCGTGACGCCACAGGCACGGGCACGGGCACGGGCCTAGCGCACGGACGGCGGCAGATGCGCGCATGCGGGACCGCTCGCGCACGCCTTTTCGGATGGCGGCGCCGGCCGGGCGCGGAAACGCTCTGGGCCGATCACCAGAATGTTGGATGCGTGGCTCGCACGGCCACCTCGCAACCACGATTGGCGAGGAGTAGACCATCGACAACCCCGACACGATCACCTTGTGGCGGCCCACCGGGCAGGCCGAACTTGACCTCGTGGCGGCGTCGGGGTGGCGGGCTTGGCCGCCACGCCTGGCGGACCAGCCGATCTTTTACCCCGTCCTCAACCGCTGGTACGCCACGAAGATCGCCCGCGAGTGGAACGTCCCCGCCGAGAGTGTCGGCTACGTAACCCGGTTCGACGTCGAGCGGTCGTACCTGGACCGTTACGAGGTTCACCAGGCCGGTGGCCGCGAGGTGCTGGAGTACTGGATCCCCGCCGAGGAACTCGCCGACCTCAACGCCCACATCGTTGGCGCGATCATTGAGGAAGCCGAGTACCGCGGCCCAGTGAACGACCAGGAGTTCACCAACGCAGACAAGGCCCTGGGCCGGTCTCTGCCGGCCGCTTGGCGAACCTACCTTCAAGGTGAGTCGTGGTTCCGGCGAGGCTGGGTGTCCAGCGGAGCCTACGTTTGGCTCAATTCGCCACGCGAGATGCTCGAGTTGCATGACGCATGGGCCGAAGCCACCGATGAGCATCCCGGCATCGCGATCATCGGCGGTGACGGCTCGCGTGAACAGCTTGTGCTCGACCTGCGCAGCGACCCTGCACCGGTGCTACTGGCCGACATCACAAGCGGTGGCTGGGAAAGCGCGATCCGGCAAGCCGACGATGTCAGCCAGCTCATCGACCGCATTGAGGCGGGCACCTTCGAGTTCAACTTCGAGGATTAGGGGGGATCAGCGGTGTGATCGACCGTGCACCTAGCGGCAATTGCCGGCTTCTCCGGCTCGCCCCCAGTCACAGCATCTGTCAGGCGGCCAGCCGTCCGAACGACGCGTTTGACCCTTTGGCGCGATGCTGACCCGACCCGACCTCACATCGCTGAGAGGACGTCATGCCCGAGAGAGTCGTCAAGGAAAAGGTGCTCTGCTACATCGTGCGCGACGGTCGCCTGCTCGTCTTCCGGCACGTTGACTTCAGCTACGAGGAGGTGGGCATCCAGGTTCCAGCGGGCAGCATCCGCTGCGGCGAGGCACCGGAAGATGCGGCGCTGCGTGAGGCCCGTGAGGAAACCGGGCTCAAGCATTTCAAGATCGTTCGTAAGCTTGGGGAGGTTGAGTACGACATCAGCCCGTACCGGTTCGAGATTCAACATCGTCACGTCTTCCACCTGCAGTGCACTCAGCCCGCCCCGCCGCGGTGGCTGAGCCAGGAAGATCACGACGGTCAGCAGGAGCCAACCCGACTTGAGTGCTTCTGGCTGCCATTGGAGGCGGCGCACATCCTGCAGTCCGGCCAAGGTGCGCTCCTGGGACGACTGTTCGACTGACCCGGACGCGACGCGCCGGGAGGGAGGTCGTCGCGCGGCATGATCACCGGAGGGTCGGGACATCGGGCACGGAACAGGCCGATCGACGTGTGGTCTGCTCTGAAATGACCTACTGCACTTGATATTGATGATCTTTGCATGTGTGCACGATGTGTGCTCATCGCTCGTTGTGTGTTGGTGAGTGGCGATGAGTCATCGTGCGCGGTGGTGGCGGTTGACGGCCTGACCGGCGATCACGTGTGGTCGGGTTGTGATCCGCAGGTGGCGCTGCCAGCGCTGACAGATTCTGAGGGTCCCTGTCGCCCGCCGGCCGCTGCTGCTAGGTACCCTGTAGCCTCGCGCCCTCGTAGCTCAGGGGATAGAGCATCGGTTTCCTAAACCGTGTGTCGCAGGTTCGAATCCTGCCGGGGGCACCTCGAAGATCAGCAAAAACGTGCTCTGACCAGCAGATACGTGCCAGCGTTGATGATCCGCGGTATGCAGCCAACTGTCGTCCGAAGCCGCCGTTTGTCGCCATCCACGGACTATTCGCGGATTGATCTTGAAGGCGTCCGCCCAGGTCAGGGCTGCTGGCGTGCCCAAGACCCGGACTGGTGGGCGTGGTCAGGAGGTTAGCCACGCTGGCCCCGCAGCGCGTCCGTGATTCGCTGGTTGACGGTCGCCTCCTGGCCGTCGATGCACTTGGCGTACACCTTCAACAGCACGTCGACCGAGTGGCCCGCCCGTTCGGCGACCTCGGTTGCCGGAACACCAGCGTTCAGCCACAGTGACACCGCCGCGTGCCGCAGGTCGTACGGCCGACCGGCCAACGGCGAGGCGACCTGGGCCGGGCTCAGCGCCAGGGTGCGCGCCTCGTCCCAGACCCGGGAGTACGTCGAAGCCGCCACCACATTGCCCCGCTCGCTGGCGAATAGCCTCCCGTCGGTGGTGACCCCGAACCGGTCGATGTGTTCTCGCAGGATCGTCACCAGTTCCTCCGGGATCGGTACGCCCCGCGGTTCCGACTCCGCCCGGTGCTTGAGCCCGCGCCGGTCGTGCGCCTCTCCGGTGTCGGTCCACCGTTTGCCCGACTGCGGCCGGTTGTCGACCAGCGTCAGCCGGCCCCACCCGGTTGCCGGAAGATGGCAGTCCTGCTCGCGCAGCCCCAACGCCTCACCCGGACGCAGCGCGGCGAAGTACAGGCAGGCGAAGAAGGCGACCAGGCGCTCACCCCGCCGAACCTTGCCACGCCGGCCGACGTACGACACCGCCGTCAACAATTCCTGGCCCTGCTGCGGGTTGACCACCACCCGCCGGTCAACCCCCGTGCTCACCTTCTTGCGCACGGAATGCACCCGCAACTTGTCGATCGGGTTGAACTCCAACGATTCCAGCTCGACCGCGTATTGAAGCGCGTTGTAGAACACGGCCCGTTTCCGCCTGGTCGTGGTCGCGGCGGCTGACCGGCCGTCGAGCGTCAGCGCCAGGGCGTCGAGCGCCCGCCGTACGGTTGCAGCCTGGGCCAGTTCGGCGAGCGGCAGCGACGACCGGCGCAGCCAGCGCAGAGCCGGTGCCAACTCGACCGGCACCTCAGACTCCCGAGCGGCCGGTGGCAAGGCGTACTCGCGGAGCAGCCGCCGCAGCTCCTCCACCTCAGGCTGCCCGGCCAGGTCGGACACCAGCACGGGAGTGACCGTGGCCAGCGACTCGACCAGGCTCGCCCGGGACTTCGCGGCGGACCCGGGCCACTTCATCGAGACGTACGACTGCGCGAACTCCAACCATGTCACCGCGCTTTTTGCCTCAACCATCGAGTCGGGCAGCCCTGAATCCGGGTCGAACGCCTCACCGCGGTTGGTCGCCTGCATCAGATCGGAGCGGAAGTTGTCCGCCAGCGCCCGCGTACCGAAGTTCCGCGCCTTCTCCCGCCCGCCGACGATCCAGCGAACCGTGTACGTCTTCTTCTTGCCGTTCTTGTTCGGCCGGATGTCCCAGATCCGTACCGAGCGCGATTTCACGCTGCCTCCCGGTGCCGCTCAAGCCAGGCCCGGAAGTCCCGCCGTTCGATGCGCAGCTCACCGTTGGGGAGCTTGAAGCACTCCGGTGCGATGCCCAGCTCGCGCCAGCGGTAGAAGGTGCGCCGGGAGACGTTGTTGAGCGCGGCGAGGACCTGGGGGACGGTCATCAGCTCGTCGTTCATGGGGGTGGTTTCCTCCGAGGGTCAGGCTGCGGGGGCGAGGGATGCTGTGGTTGCCGAAAGCGCGCCGGGCGGGTGTTGCCTCGCGGAGTCGGCGGCTCGTCGGGCGTTGTCGAGGGTGGAGCGCCAGCGCATTCGGGCGGAGACGGCGCGCAGGATGCGGTGTTCGAGGGGTAGGACGTCTGGGTCTTCGGGGCGGGCGAGTTCGAATCGGTACCGCTCCGGTTGGTCGGTGGTCGCCTGGTCCTGGTGGTGTTGTTCGGTGTCGGCCATGTCTCCGGCGAGGACGGCGCGGATCCAGGCCCGGTTGTCCGCGCGGTGGTCGGCGAGGGTCTTGCCGGACCACTGCCGGGAGACGAGTACGCGGCGGCCGGTGAAGCCGAGGGTGTTGCGTTGGTGGACTTTGCCGGTGCAGCGGCCGGGGGTGAGGCCGGGTTTGGCTCCGTCGGGTTGGACGCCGTAGAGGAGCCAGTTCGCGCACGTTGGCGAGCAGGGCAGGATCGATAGTTCGGCGTGGAGCCGGTCGAAGTGTGCTTTTTGTGCGTCGGATCGGGGTTTGGCTTGGTCGGTCAGGTCCTTGGTGACGTACTTCGTCACGTAGCGGATGGACCGCTCGGCGTCCTTGGTGCCCTGCTCGATCCCCCGCGCGTCGATCCGCCCGAGTCTGGCCACGTACGCCGGGCGTGCGTCTTCGATCTCCAGGTCGTCCAGGGCGTAGGCCCACGAGGTCAGCGGCTTGCGCGTCTTGGGGTCGACGTATGCCTGCTGGTCGACGTCCCAGACCGGCGGCTTCTCGACGCTGTAGACCGGTTGGTCGAACGATGGCCACCACACCTGGTGGTAGGTCGCGGCGGCGATCTCCTTGAGTAGTCGGCGGGGCAGGGTGCCTCGGATGGCGAAGTGCGCGTGTGGGGCGAGGCGGCGTTGTAGCTCGACGGCTCCGGCGTATTGGACGTTCCAGCCGGCGGCGCGGCGGACGTTCTGCCACCACCGGTCCAGCACCCTGGCGAAGTGGATCGAGTCCAAGGCCGCCCGCCGGTAGTCGTAGCTGGCCGGGTCAACCGGCGTACTCAGCACGTCGTCGTAGGGGCCGTGCCGGTCGCCGCACTCGCAGGGCGCGACGTACGCGCCTCGGCGCAGGTGGGAGTGGACAGCACCGTGTGTGCCGAGGGTGAGGGTCACCAGCATCGACGGCCGGTACGTCTTGCCAGCCCTCCCGGCGTAGGCACGCCCAACCGTGCGAGGCGACACCGGCAGCCGAGGTAGGTCGGGTGAGTCCTGCCGCCGCTTCGTTGACCGTTTTCGGCGCGGGCGCTCGTCGCGTTCCTTCGGGGTGAGGTGCCCGCGCAGGTTCGTCTCCCCCAGGGCCTCGTCCAGTTCGGCGATGCCTGCGTCGAGGTCGGCGAGTTGGGCTGCCCGCTGGTCGGGGTGCATGGGTTCGTACTGGAGTGCTTCGCGTTCGAACTCCATGTGTGCCCGGACTCGGACCAGGGCGAGGACGTCTTCGGTGGGGTGTTCGGGGCGGATGGCGGGTTCGTCGGCGAGGTGCCAGCCCTCCCGGATCTGCTGGATCCGCAGCCTGCGGTTTCGTTCGGCGCAGGGCTTGCACTTCACGGCGAGGGTTGCCCCGCACGGGACCTCTACGACCTCGGTCAGCCCGGTCACGACGTCGGTGCGGCGGAGGGGAAGGGGGCGGACGCAGACGCCGTGCTGTTCCGCGAGTTGCTTGAGCGCGTCCTTGGCGAGCGGTCGACGCATCCGGTCCGCCCGCGATCCCGGCCGGATCTCAGCCGCGAGGGTGGGGCCGGGTGTCGGCTTGCCTGGGGCGGGGGCGAGTTGCAGTTCGAGTTGGGTCACGGGGTGGCCTCCGAGGGTGCCGAAGGGGTGTACGAGGTGCCGTTGCGGGACGCGAACGCGGCAGCCGGGACAGGGACCAGGGCGGGACGTTCGGACTCCCGGACCAGGCGCAGGAGTTCGGACGCCGTCCCGTTGGCGACCCGCAGGACGGCCCGGAGTTCATCGCGAGTGATCTGCCGCCCGGTCGCCGCCCGATGCTCGGCCGCGTACTGCCGGGCGAGTTGGACCAGGTCGACGGTGACCACCTGGTCGTCGTCCCCACCGTCCGTGTCGCCGTCCCGGACGTCATGCTCATCCTGGGCGTTGACCTGGGCGGGTACGGGTTCGGGACGATCACCGTCCTGCCCGTCCTCACCTGCCAGGGCAGGGGACGGCGCAGGGGACGCCGGTTCGGGTTTCACCGACAGGACGAGTTTCGACAGGCCGAGGAAGGCCAGGGCGGGGACGGCAGAGATCAGCCACCCGGACAGGCCCGGTTTCGCGACCGCGAGCTGCGCCGACAGCGACAGGGCCACCGCGGACACGAGGAGGAACATCGGGTAGCCGATCGGCCCGCCGGTCCGTCGCCGACGCCGGATCGTCAGCAGCGCCGCGAGCGGGATCAGTTCGGAGATCGCGGCGTTGGCCCACCCGAACCAGTCCCCGGTACCAGCGGGTGAGTTCGTCATGGTCCAGTCGTGGACGTGGGTGAACGACGCCGCCCCGGCCAGGCCGCCGACGACAAGGAGGATGAGGACCAGGACCACGCCCTCCACCCGCTCGGTTCGCGACTTTGCCACGGTGGCGCTCACGCCTGCTCCTGCTCGTCGGTGTGTCGCCGGTAGGTGCGGGCGAGGTCGTTGATGTGGGTGTCGGTGAGGTAGGAGAAGCGGACGCGGACGGGTTCGCGGACGCCGTCGAGGACGACGAACCCGACACCGGGGGTCGCTTCGGGGATCTGGTCGCAGACCGCGCCTCGGTCGCGGGCACCGTCGCCGAGGACCATGTCCGCCTGCTCCGGCTCGGTCATCCGCAACGCGATCCGGGTGGGGAACAGGTCCCGGAACGGCAACACGTCCTTGCGCGGGTCCTGCAACGCCGCGATCACATGCACTCCGACCGCCCGGCCCTGCGACAGGAGCAGGCCGAGGGCTTCGCGGATGCGGTCGCGGACTTTCCGGTCGGTCAGGTAGGCGGTGAGCGCGGCCAGCTCGTCCACCACGATCACCAACAGCGGATCGTCAACGGTCGGGGTGTGCTGACGGGAAACACCACGCAGCCGGGCCGCCCGTAGGCGCATGCGCTTCACGGCCTCTTCGAGGACACCGGCCATGCTGTCCGGGTCGTCGTAGGCGAACCGGGCGAACAACGGCGCCCCAGCGGCGAGTTCCATCCCGCCCTTCGGGTCGAACGCCCACAGCTCCACCAGACCCGAGCGGATGCCGGACGCGAGGGAACGGATCAGGGACCAGATCACCGACCCCTTGCCCGAGTTCGTCGCCCCCGCGATCAGCACATGCGTGCCAGCCAGCCGCAGCGAATACGGGTCCCCGTCCTCCCGCACACCGAGTGCCAGGTTGGTGAAGTCCGGTACCTGCGGCACCGGCAGCGGTACGACCATGCCCGCGAGGGGGTCACGGCGGCGGAAGTGCAGCACCACCCGATCCGGCCTGCTCGTTGACCGCGCCCGCCCCTCCCGGAGCCGGAACGCGTACGCGAGGCGTTCCGCCGCCCTGCCCCAGTCATCGGGGATCTGGCCGGGCAGCATCCGTACCGTCACCCGGTCGCCGTACCGGTCACACCGCACCGACAGCAGCAGCGGCACGTACCGGTCACCGGCGAACGCGGTAGCCAGCCCACAGGTAGCCATGATCGAGGCCCAGCCTCGCCGGTACACCCACAGCCGCCGCCACCGGGCCAGGACCGGGTACCACCCGAACCGCAACCACGATGCCGGATGCCACCGCCACCACGCGACGCAAGCCGCCGTGATGCCGAGGATGACGGTGACGAGGGTTGGCCAGCCGTAGGACGCCCACACCCACCACACAAAGCTGGACGGGCCGCTGATCCACCAGTAGCGAACCGCGAGGACCGTGAGCCGAACCAGGCCCCGCAGCAGCCACCAGACAACCAGGAGCCAACCGGGGATCCGCCAGGCGGGTAGCCGGACGTTCATCGGCGCGACCGGGATCTTTTCCCCCGGAATCACGTTGATCAACGGCATCAGCGGTCACCCCTGGCCGTCGCAGGAGCGCGGGTCACCACAGCAGGTCACCCCCACGTCCGGGGCGGGCGAGCGTGGCATGGCAGGTCCGGCATGCCATGTGGACCAGGTCGAACCGGTGCGGCGCGACCCAGCACAGGCAACGCGGGCAGCGGATCTCATCGACCAGCAGCGGCGCGGCCGGCATCCCGAGCAGCCGGCGGAACACGTTGACGACGGCGCGGGTGAGGTCCCGCGACCAGCGGGAGAGGAGGCGGCGCATCACGACCACCGCCCGACGAGGGACAGGGGGTGCGGCGACTTTCGGGCAGCACGAACTACGGTGGGCACCAGGCCCTCCTTCAACTTGAGGGGTGAGGTCACACGCGGGACGGGCCGGGACTCTTGGCGGGGAAACGGCCCGCCCCGCGAACAACAGAGAAGCGGTCAGGCAGCAGCCGGCACAGCGGCAACCACGGCCGGGACGATCGCCGTAGCGCGCAGCGAGTACGCCATCCGCGCCTTGCACTGGCCCGACGACTTGCACCGCTGCGAATCCACATACGGGGTCAGGGTCAGACCCTCGAACTGCACAGCCGGCGGGTAACCCGGCACCATCGACGGCGGCGGAACCGGCTGATGCGCCCCGATGACCTTCACCTTCACCTCAGTCGGGCGACCGAACTTCCCAGCCTCCGGGTCCAGATCCATCACCCGCACCACCCACACCCGCTCACCGGTCTCCTTGTCCCTCGCCTGGTTGTCCTGCTCACCACGCCGCTCGAAATCGATCTGCGCGTCGACACCGAGGCAGAGCGCCCCGGAGGGGAAGACGTACTCGGACGGGACCGGCACCTTCAACGTCAGCGGAACCACGAACGCAGCCTCCTAGCCGATTCTGGAACGTAGCAACTTGGCTACTTGACTTGTTAAGTCCGAACGTAGCTCGCGTTGACTTGACTTGTCAACCAGTTGGGTGGCCGTCCATCGTGGTTTCCGAGGGCCGGGGCAGGCGCCAGCGGTGGGGACGGGCGATGTTGCGTTGACAAGGCCGAGGGCGGCACATCCGTGCCGCCCTCCCTGACGACCGCATTTCGAACCGAACATGACCCATCTAGCGTCGCTGCTGCACGACAGGCTCGCGAGCGAGACAAGCTCACTCGGTCACGGTCGACTCGGCTGACTGGTCAGCGTCGTCCGATGTAGAGCGCAGCTACGCCGAACGCGGCCGTGACGATCGCGCCGACCGTAGCGAGGCCGGCGGTTGCAGTACCTCCCCAGCCGCCCAGGGCCGTCAGCAGTACAACCACACCCAATGCCCCGCCAGCCATGAGGAACGTCAGACGCATTACTGACAGATCCGGCTGGTGGCGCTGGCGCTCCTCGGCGTCTGGATCATCGGGCGTTAGAGTGCTCACTACGTCCTCGTCCTTCCGTTATGCGCGGCAGGCCAGCAGGACTTCGAGGCCTCCTTGTTGGCGCAGGGAGGCCTTCCTGCTTTGCGCAAGTATGCACGCGAGACGACGTGAGTGGGAATCTCACTCACCACGATCAACGCGATCTCGGGTTACAAAACAGGAGTAAGCGGGACCTAGTGCCGTCCAAAAGGGAAAAAGTCCGTCACACGTCGTGCGGGAGAATGACGTAGCTCTGTCGCTCGCCGACGTGACAGCAAAGAGCTAGCCCAGCGGATACACGTCTTCCAGCTCGTGACGAGAGGCCGGTAGCAAGACGTCAACCGCCAGCAGGGGAGCACCTGTCCGGTCGCAGATCGACAGCAGCACTGTCAGCAGCGGATCGCGGGAGCCGACCTGGAGTAGCGACGCCTCGTCGCCGGCCGGCAGGCGGGCGGAGATCTGTTCGCTCACATGGTCGAACTGGACCGCCTTGCGGGTAGTCAGGTGCCGTAACAGTCCCTCGCCCAGCGGCTCCCGCGAACCCACGCCGGTTCCCTCGGCCAGGTTCGTTGGCACATACGCCGTCCCCAACTCGATCGGGCCAAGCTCGTCGACCACGACGAGGCGACGCCGCGCGACGACCGACGTACCGATCTCCAAACGCAGGGCCGACGCGGCACGGGGTGGCGCCGGCACCACCCCGGCCGCGAGGAGCTGTGAGTCAGCCGACTCGACCGCGTCCAGTACGGCGTAGCTGCGTTCCCGGCCCCGTCGCTGTTCCTGCCTAGGTGTGCCGAGTACGAACCGGCCCTTGCCCTGGCGGCTGTCGATCCAGCCGTCCTGGCGAAGGAGGTCCAGTGCCCGGACGACCACCGGACGGGACGCCCCGAACTCGCGGACCAGTTCCGTTTCGCTGGGCAGCATCGCGCCTTGGGGGTAGGTGCCGTTCTCGATGCGCTGCTGCAACGCGTTCACGATCACGACGTACTTCGGTTGCCCCACTACGAGCGGCACACTTCACCCCCAGACAACAAGTCAGCTTGTCAAGAGGCTAGCTGCGCCTCTAACGATCTGTCCATCGGCCCGTGTTACCGGGTCTGCTGATCCGGGACTGTTCCTCGTGCCATGCGCGCAGCGCGTCCTTGAGCCTGATGTTCTCCTCCCGCAGCCCTGCCTCAGCGGCGTCACGGGCAACCAGCTCGTCCACCATCCGCCGGACGAAGGCGTAGACCTGATCCTCGGCCAGGCCGCGACGCCCGAATCGGGTACGGGCGAACCGTGTGGTTCGCACCTGATCCGGCCGCAGCCGGGTAAGCCGCTGGACCGCTCGGGAGACTCCGATCGCCGAGGTCACGACAACCACCCACCACGGACGCTCGCCACACCTGGTCGCGCCGGCACCCCAAGCCGAGGGTCCGGTACGCCGGCCCGGTCGGGACCTGCGGCGGACATCTGACCGACCACCGTTTCCATGATCATGACTCCTTCCGATCGAACGTCATCCGTCGCGGCATGTGCAGGCCGGACGGATAGGTCAGCGGCGGATGCCGGTTGTTGGCCCGGCCGGGCGCCGTACGGCTGTTCTGCCGGGTGTTGCCGCGACAACGCCGGGCCGGTTGGCGGCCTGCGCTGGCTTGTGTGGGCGAGCGAGCAGGTGCAGCCCGTCGTACTGCACGAAGATCTCCCGTTTCTCGGTCGCCTCGCCCTTCCGGTCGAGCACGTATCCGTGAAGCCAAACCCAGCCGTCGTACGTCGGCTGCTTCGAGACGACCGTGACGCGGAAGACGATGGCGCTGGCGCCGCCGAACTGGACCGATGCCGCCGCGCCTATCCGCAGTACGTCACCCGGTTCGGGCACCACGCCCCTGCCTCCTACTCGCCGAGATGGAAGGCGCCGAGGCGGGCGGGGACCAATGCCTTGTCTGTCGATTGCCTTCGTCAGACGGGTCACCTACCCAGCACCCACCCCGGCGCCGGCTCAACCGGAATGCGCCTCGTCCACGATCGGCGCACTCGGCGTGTTTTCTCCCGTACCGCCGCAGTCCGGGCATGGTCGCCGCCGTAGGCGTTGCGGATCGTCAGGAGCGCGCAACCACCGACGAGGACTCGCCAGCTTCCAGCCCCGCCCACCGCACGCCTCACACGAGCCCGGTCCAGGCTCGGCCGACCCGACCGGCTCTACCGGCTGCGGCCGTAGCCGAACGCCCAGGGGGTGACAGGCAACCGCCGGTCCACGGCGGACCGGCGGGAACATGGGTACGGGTGCGGAGATCGACGGACCGACGCCCCGACCGGCGCGCGATAACCTCGAATCACTGAGCGGTACGTCATGCGAGCGATTCATGCAGTGATCGTGTATCCGTCAATATGGACCCATCGAGGGCCTGGTACCGGACCGCTGTGGGACCTCGGACGGACATCAGAGGGACATGCATTGATGGCAGGACCTACGTAGGCGAGCGTAGGCAGTAAGCCCATCCAGAGAGGCGACACCGATGGCCCGAGACCGGCGCGAACCCCGCACGATGCTGGAGCATCTGATCCAGCAGAGCGACCGCACGTACGAGGAGTTGGCCGAGGAGTTCTCCCGGCACGACTCCCGCGCGGCGATCAGCGCCCGGCACCTCGGCCGCCTCGCACGCGGTGAACGGCAACTGGCCGACTCCACCCCGGCCACCCGCCGCGCGTTGCAGGCCCTGTTCGGTAAGCCCGTCGAAGAGTTGCAGCTTCCCTGGACGGCCGACCGCCCCTCCGCCGCACCGGTCAAGTCCGCCGCCCTGGCGCTGCCCGGTACTGGTCCAGAAAGGAACATCCTCGCCATGGCCGCTCAACGCGCCCGCCAGTACGCCATGCTTGCCGCCGAAGCCACCACCCCCGCCGCCATCCAGCAGCTCGCCGAAGACGTGCAGCGCCTCGCCCTGGCCTACCCGCAGCGACCGGTCAACGAGGTCATCGGCGACCTGGCCGAAACCCAGGACACCCTTTTCACCCTCCTGGAGCGCCGGCAACCGCCGGATCAGTCACGGGACCTGAACTTCCTCGCCGGCATCACCAGCGGCCTGCTCGCCAAGGTCTCGCACGACCTG
Source organism: Micromonospora sp. NPDC004704 (assembly GCF_053601675.1). Classification (NCBI taxonomy): domain Bacteria; kingdom Bacillati; phylum Actinomycetota; class Actinomycetes; order Micromonosporales; family Micromonosporaceae; genus Micromonospora; species Micromonospora sp. NPDC004704. The sequence continues at coordinate 252,371 of NZ_JBSGCD010000007.1, forward strand.
GCCGACCCGCACTCCGCGATGCTCCAAGCCCGCACCGCCGTACTCTGCGCCGAGCAAGCCGGCCACCCCGGCCTGCAAGCCTGGCTACGCGGCATGCAATCCCTCGTCGCCTACTGGGCAGGCCGGTACGCCGAAGCCGTCCGCTACGCCGACGCCGGCCGCGAGTACGCCGCCCAGGCCGGCGGCACCTCCGCTGTCTGGCTCCCGATCAGCGCCGCCCGCGCCTACGCTGCCCTCGGCAACGCCGAGCAGGCCAAAGCCGCGATCGCCGAGGCCGAGCAGTCCTGGTCACGGGTACGCCCCGACGAGATGGACGCCATGGGCGGCATCTGCACCTTCAACCAGCCCCGCACCCTCTACTACGCAGCCGACGCCCTCGCCTGGCTCCCCAGCGAGGCAGCCGCAGCCGCGGACTACTCCGCCCAGGCCGTCAACGCGTACGCCGACCCGCACGACCCCTCATGGGCCTTCGGCGACCAGGCCGGATCACACGCCGACCTCGCCATTGCCCGCATCGCCAGCCGCGACCTGGGCGCCGCCGCCGAAGCTCTCGCCCCCGTCCTGGAACTCCCCGCCGAGCGGCGGATCAACGGGATCGTGCACTCCGTTCGCCGCGTCCACCAGGCCGTCACCCGCGCCGGACTCGCCAGCGACGCCCGCGACCTCATCGACGGCATCGAGCACTTCACCCACACCCCCGCCAACGCCCTCCCGCGATAGGGCAAGATCGGCGACATGTACCCCGTCACACTGACCGGCCACGCCGTCAAGCTGCGCGAATTCCGGCCTGACGATGTGGCCGACGCTCTAGCCATCAACGGCGACGACCGGGTCACCCGATGGCTGTCCTACGACAGCCGAGACGAAGCCACCACCGCTGCCATGATCAGCGGCGCGATAGAACGAGCCCAACTCAACCCACGTACCGAGTATTTCCTCGCGGTAGCGGACCGGGACGACCGCATGATCGGGTTCGCCCGGCTCGGCCTCACCGGCCACCAGGCCGCCAAACTCGGGTACGCCATCAACGCCGACCACTGGGGCCACGGCTACGCCACCGACGCCGCCCGCACCCTCATTACGTACGGCTTCCACCAGCTCGGCCTACACCGCATCACCGCCGCCATCGGCCCCGACAACGGGGCCAGCATTGCCGTCGCGACCCGGCTCGGCTTGCAGCACGAAGGTCGCCTACGCGACCACGTCTTCACCAACGGCGCCTGGCGAGACTCCCTGCTCTACTCCATCCTCACCACCGAATGGACCGCCAGCCAGGGCGAGTCGTAACGCCGCTGACCCAGCACCGCTGACCATCACCGACAAGATCGGTTGGCATCCCCGCGTCTGTACCATCGCGACATGCGCGACACAGCCACGCCACCTGACGACGGCCCTAGCGCACGCCAGCCCGAGGCACCCACGCCCCAGCAGCGAGCCGCCACCATCCGTGAGTACACGACCGAGGTCCTTGCCCGCGTAGAGCAATGGCGTGGGTCCCCGGCCTGGCATGACGACGAAATTAACCGGCGTCGGTACAACGTCACAGTCGACGCCGCCGCTCAACTCGACGCTTTGCCAGATCCAGTACACCAGGACAGCCTGGTCGTCATGGTCGACGCCATTCGCCCCATCCTCAATGAATGGCGTCCCAGCCGCCCCGGCAACGAACAAGCCATCTATGCCGCCGTAGAACGGCTCGGACGCGCGACTGGCCGACGCCAATAATTATGCGGACCGGGTACGCGAGGTACCTCAACTAGGATCGACCAACTGAACACGTGTCCGTTGGACACCATCGCCGGTGCTGCTAGTCCGACATCGGCCGTGGTGCAGGAACGGTTGGAGCGGATCTCAGGTACGACATGGTAGCGGCAGCGTTAGAGACCTGCGTTCTAACGTCAGAGAGTATTAGAAACACTCGCTCCTGAATCGTCTTCCAGTCTTCCAACTCGACATACTGCTCGCGCCCATGTGCAATGGAATTGCGGTTCTTTAGGAGCCTAGAATCGATTAGCGAACGGTGAATCTCGTGGCGGGATGCGTCGCAACCGATTGAATGCATGATGTCCTCGAAGCGGTCAAAGTTTAGGTTGGAGAAGGTGCGGATCATCGCCTGGTCGTAAGGAAGGCGGGCGGGCGCACCGGCCTCCTCGCGTATGGCAAGCACAATCCTCGTGTGATCTGACGATTTTTTGGAGGTCTCGCCAGAGCCAAGCAATCCCCGAAGTGCGACCGCCGCCAGCTCAGGCCGCAGTTGAGACACGGCAAGTCCCTTTTTCGCGACATATTCGAGGTACATCGCGACTCCCGCCTTAACGTAGCCCTCCCAATGCCCATACAGGATTCCTAGGCCTCCCCTCAGGATTGCCGGCAGTTCGTGGGGTCGGACTGACCGAGCCACTGCCTCCCATTGGTGAATCTCACGCGTTCGCCACTTCAGCTCCTCGGTCAGAGCCGCCTCTAACTGGTCAAGCGTCCTTAGGGCCATGACGCGTCAGGGGATGAAGATTCGCGAGCCAATTGGACCCATCTTTGGTATCCTTGTCGTTGCGCGCACTCCTGCGCCGGAGTTCTTGTTAAACTCCGCGTCGTTCCATAGCTCCGAAACCCTAACCTTAAGCCTATCGGGGCGATCCGACTGTGGCACCTCAAGCCAGTCGCTCAAGTTCGCCGCGACACCTAGAGTGACCGCTTCGAAGGCTGAAACACTAAACGCTCCAGCGGACTTGTTCTTGGGTCTGTTGTAGCGACGGAAGACCTCGGGCCCAAGCGCCCCAAGGACATCGAACAAATCCTTAAACTCCCGCTCTTTGTCGCCGAAGGCAAAGTCTGAATCCTGCGCAAATTGGAGGGATTTATCCGTAAGGAAGCTATCGACATCCGCAAACGACCGGAGTTCCGCAGGGGCGCTATTGCTGAAAACAAGATACCTGACAACCAGTTCCAAATCGTATTGCTCAGCAAGTTGGCGTTCCGTGAGCGGTACGCAGTCTTCGTAGCCGCCGTGCTTGCGCAATGCGTCGAGCCAATCATAGAAACGAGGATTTGCCATGAGAAGTTGCGCCGTCCGTACTTCCTGAGGAGAGGTTGGCGTTCCTCCGCTGTTCAGGCGATCGAAAACTTCATACTTGACTGTATCATCGCTCTCCTTGAGTAGAATTCTGAAGTCCAGTCGAGCCCGCTTGAAGCTGATCCTGAGTGAGTTTGGAAAGGGATTGCTTCCATCCGAGAACGTGGCACCCTCAAGTCTGGTCAAGTATTTCGTCTTGACGAGCGTCGTCGGGGGTCTCATTTCGCCGGTCGCCGCGTCATGGAGTTCGCCCATGAACTGAAGAATTGTCGAAAGTCGTTGTAGTCCATCAACCACCTCCCAAACCCCATCTTCTCGTTGGGCCACGAAAATGGTTGGAAGAGGAATATCTAAAAGGATGGACTCAATTAGCCGGGATTGCTGTTCAATCGACCATCGAAACAAGCGCTGAAACTCTGGCCGAATAATGATTTCGCCATCTCGATAGAGGTTAGCCACTTCGCCGATCGACATTTGATAGCCGTCGGACCGAATGCTCTGGCGATTCTGGTCTACCTCTTGCTCCAGACTCATTCGGTAACTCCATTCGAATCTCAAGGGCTCGCGCTATCACTCAAACCTTAGTCCTGAACCATACTTCGGAATTGACCGCATGGCTAGGACAGGGTGGTCATCCCTAGCCGGACCATCGATTCAGTCCGTTCCTTCGTGTACCAGTGTGTCAAGGTAGCCACAGTGTCACGGCAGGTGCAGGCGTTGCGGCGACGGTGCGGCATACCGACGACCTAGTGACTTCGTCTGTGGGGCGCAGGGTGCCAGAGCTGCCGGGGCGCGACACCAAGGCCGCCGGGCAGATTGCCGAAACGCTCTCTTTAGGATCAAGGCGCCACGCTCCGCGTGACGCAGGGCGCACGGCCCGGTGCGTCCGCGTCCACCGCGGTGGGAACCGTAGAGACGTGTGGAGCTGCGTCGCGCACAGGATCCAAGGCACGTCGCGGCTGTTGGTGCAAAGATCGCCCGGTTCCTCCGCTGTACCATGCGTGGTACGGAAGCCCGCCTGCGGATCTATGACCGGGTTGGGGGCTTCCGGCTGCCGCGCCAGTCCAACCCCGGGACTGGCTTGCCCTCGCATCGCTGGAGTGACGCGCCGTACACCTGGCGTTGTCTTCGGCGATCCTAGGGCAAGATCGCAAACCCTCGCCTTGGTGCGTCTGCGTCCTCGACCACCGATCTAGCTATGGTGGGGCGTGACCACACCGAGGCAGAGAGTACCCCGCGGAAGCCTGTTCCCGATCGTCGAGGCATTCGGCTTCCCACACGACAGCACCTCCCCCGGAGCGAAGGAAACGTGGCAAGACCGGGCCTGTCCTTTCGTCGGTAACCGATGCGAGAAGTACGTTCAGTACACCTATGGATACTGCTCGGTCACGTACGCCGCGGAGTGGGACAAGGGCGTACCACACACGTATGCCGTGTGCGATCACCGACTTGATGGCGAGCCGGTTGATTGGGTGCTCATGGATCATTTCAATACGACAGACGTCACCGTCGTTCCCGAGGTGACTGCAATTGCTAAGCCTAAGCTGAACATCGACTTTGTTGCCTTCAAAGAAGATGCGAAGGCGCAAGAGGGTGTCGACCTGGTAGCTATCGAGGCTCAAGCGATCGACCTCCGCGGAGGCGGAGTCGGGCCGGCGTGGCGTGCATGGGAAGATGGTCAGACGTCGGAGTGGCGCTCGTATTTCAGTGAAGCTGCCAAAGAGAAGAATCGGCGCGACACGATTGACTACGGTGTGAACGTCGGGAACGTATACAAGCGTCTGGGAACGCAGGTTGCGGTGAAGGGCGAGTACTTCAAGCAGATCAATGTTCCGCTCTACGTAGTTGCCCAGCATCGAATCCTTGAGCAACTACGGGCCAGGGTTGACTTCGACCCGGTCCCTGTTGGTCATGAGTGGGACATAACGTTCGCGAGCTTCGACTACGATGGCACTCGGGAATTAGATGGGAGGCTTGCGTTCCGCTTCCGTGAAGCGGTCCGAACTACGCTGCCCAATTACCTCAATGCCTTGACGTCAAGTCGTGCAGTGACCGAGTACCTAAGGTCCGACTTTATTGATAAGGTTCGCATGAAGTCGGAGAGGTAGCAGTAACGGCCTGGAGGTAACCCGCCACAAGTGGCAGTCCTCCAGGCCGTTCCGAGTCAGGTGCTACTACATCTCCAGGGTTCCTTGAATTGCCGCAACATTCGCTTTGGCTGCTGCAAAAAATGTTGGTGCCATTTCAAAACCCAAAGCTCTGCGCCCATTGTCAACCGCTACGGTCAATGCGCGTCCAGTGCCACAAAATGGATCCAGTACCAAGCCGCCTTGCGGGCTTGAGCTCACAATTCTAGGCCGAATTAGCTCGGTTGGAAACGTAGCTGAGTGTCCGTCCGAACCAGCCCGTACGTTCACGGTGACGACATCCCGTGCGCCGGACTCAACCGCAGAGATGTCGTAGTAGTACTTCGGTCGCCCTTCCTTGGGTCGCTTCACGAAGTGGAAGAAGTGTTCGTGTGCAAGACGCAGGCGATCCTTCTCGGGGCGAGGTGGTACGTTGCGCTTCTCCCAGATCAGATCATTTCGCAGGATCCAACGCACGCTCTGCATGCCGATGGCAAATCTTGCAGGAATGAGTAGAAGCTGCTTTTCCTGGCGGAAGCCACCCATCGGAGTCTTGCGCCGCGCCCGCGGGTTGTCGCCGAGTCCTTGCCGGCCATCCATGCGGATGCTGGACCAACGCGCGAAATAGGTGTCTCCGATGTTTACCCATAGGCTGCCGCCGGGCTTTAGGGCAAATGAGCCTCTTTGGAAGATCTCGACCAGATGGTCTACGAACCACTCTGGCAGTGGTTCTAGACCCAAAGATCCCCCATGTAGCCTGTACCAATCATAGGGTGGTGTCGTGTCCTGGTCGCCACCCTCGGCTTTCCATTCGGCCAGAATGTTCTCGTTATGACTCTGCCCGTATGTGCGGAGTCCCCAATACGGAGGGGAGGTGATGATCAGATCGACCGATTCCGGTGCCAACTTGGCTAAGAGGTCGTATGCATCTCCTTCGCGAACCTCAGCCATAGCGTGACCGGCTGATGACTCGGTGTCTTGCTGAGTCGTCATGGCATGAATCCTAAGGGTCATGGCTGCTCAGGGCAGCCTTGGCGGGGCCGTGAGGTTGACAGCATCACTAGCTGGGGTCGAGCGGCGTGGGGAGTCGATAGCAAGGCATGTGCCCCCGGTGGGCTCCTCGCTCTGGACCAACTCCTACGCAGGCAACCCCTTCGCGTCCTCACGGAGCCCAGCCAGAACCGGGTAGCAACGAGCACCCGGTTCTGATGATCTTAGAGTCAGGCCGTGCTCTGGTGATCTCCGGCTGTCGCCGGGCTGTCGGGAGGCAACGTGTGAGGAGCAAAGTTGCCGAGGGCTGACCGATCGACGACCCGGTCAGAGCGGGGATCGGGCTTACGGCCAGGTGAGAGATGGACGAGTAGACCTGTACGGATTCTGTGTCCAGCCCAAGTAGTTGGGCTGCGGACCGCCCTGCGGGCGGCCTCCGGCCGTCCTCGGGAGCCCGCAGCCCGCAACTAGCCAGGGCGCGGACCCGGCACGGACTGATCTTGGGTTGCTGCACCTCTCTCTGATGCGTTATCGCAGGGAGATGCCGTTGTGGCAGCCTGAGCTGTAGTCCATTCCTAAACCGTGTGTCGCAGGTTCGAATCCTGCCGGGGGCACCTCGAAGATCAGCAAAACGTCACCTGACCAGCAGGAATGCCCGCCGGTCGATCTGATCTCGTAGGCAGTCGTAGGCCGCCTGTAGCCACCGTCTGACGGTGGTCGCGCAAAACACGTGCAATGATCTTGAAGCGCTGTGGGGCAGTGTTGATGCAGCTCAGACAGCGCAAACGTGAGAGGCCGCAGCGTCAGCCACGGCCTGTCGGACCCTACCGCTGATCGTCATGCCGACAGTGCCCTGGCCACCCGTTCGTTGAACCTGGCTCCAGTCTCCGTCGATGCAATTCACGTACGACTTGAGCGGCAGGTCCAAGGAGTGAACCGCGCAGCAGCAGCGCTTGTGACGGCGTTCAGGGCGCGGCACAAGCCGGCTCGTGTCGGCTGCTGGCGGTGCTCGTCATCTGCCGCCCAGTCGGCTGCAGCGGGCCAAGATCATGGATAGACGTCATGGCGCGGAGGAACCCAGTCTGGCCACCATGGAGGCTCACCTGCCGGGCACAGGGCGTTCTGTAGCGGCAGACCGGCCAGCGCGAAGTACGCCCACGAGACGGCGGCGACCACAATGACGCTGATGAGAACGGCTGACGCGACCCAGGCCCGGCCCGGTGCAATCCATCGACGGAGCAGGGTATATCCGACCGCGAGGGCCACTACGTGGGTGAGGAGCAGCACCGGCGCCATCAGCATCAGCCCCATGTTCGCCGTCGCGTTCACGCCGACATCGCACATGTTGTAGGCCCGGAAGACCACCACCGGGCCGGCACACGACGCGAGCACGGCCAGGACCAGCGCGACAGGCGCGATGCGGCTCAGACGGAGTTGGTCTCGGCGTACCGCCCCCTGCTCCATGGTGTCCCCCCACCTGGCCGGTCCGGGGTCTGATCATGGCAGGCTTTTTCGGTAGGTGCCTACCCCGAGCCGTACGCCGCAGTGCCGTGACGATCGCGAGGGTGGCCGCCCGCATTCGCGGCTAAGTGATCGACTGCCATGCCGCTTCGGCCACCGCTACCCGACCGTTGACCAGGCGTAACGGACGTATCTGGACAGTCGGAAACGGTTCTCCGAACTGACGGTGCCGTTCCTAGGCGTGGGGGCGTCGGGAACGGACGAGATCTGCGTACTCCGCACCTGTCATGCCGGAGTTGACCCAGCGATCGGGATGCGCGCCGGCAAGGCCTTCGGCGTACGCGATGGCCTCTGCCTCGTCGGCGACGTGCGCCGTAGGGCGCTCAGGGTGAACGACCGCGTCAGGTATCGCATCAGCGGATCCTAGAGCCGCTCTCGGTACCGCCTTGGCGCGATGACGCCTGTGCCGTGGTGGGAGGCGGCCGAGAGGCCCTGGTATCGCCGGCCGGACTGGGACGACATCGCGACAGGACCGGATTGCTACGGCGACGATTTGGGCGCGAGGTGAGCTGGGGAGCGCCACCTCGCGCCGACGACCGCCGCAGCCGTCCTCGGCCACCGTGCTCCGAAGCTTCTTCCGTGAATCCCGATCCGTCTACAGCTCGGTTCGTCCGGGCGGTGCCCCGCTGGTCACTGACTCCCGCTCCGGGTTGGGCTCTGCAGGGGCCGGTGCCTCCTCCGCCGGCACTCGCGAAACCGATGTTGCCCCGGCCGCTGACCGTCGCCGTTCTGCCAGGGACCAGACCAGTGGCAGGCCGATGGCCGCGATCACCCATACGGGGGTGTAGAGGCGGTCGAACTCGCCCCACATCGGGTGGGCGACCTCGGTCGCGATGCCGGTCATGCCCGCCGCGACGACCAGCAGTGCCACGGACCGCTGCCACCGCCACAGTGCCACCGCGCCGACGATGATGGCGACCAGCAGGAGTGGCCGGTTGCCCTGCTCCTGGACGAACCACGTCCAGTACGCCTTGTTGAACATGACGAACCGGTACCACGGCACATCCACGTCGGGGTTGGCGAAGTGTTCGGTGAACGTGTCCTGGAGGGACTCACTGAACCCGGGCCAACCAAGGATTTTGGGTACGAGGAGGCTGACCGCCAGTACGAGGATCGAGTTGACGGCGAGCAGCACGGTTCCGAGGTGACGGCGCTGCCGGTCGAACAGCCAGATGCCGACTGCGGCCGCGACCAGGGTCAGGCTCAGCATGGTGACCTGCGAGAACTTGACCAGGAATCCGAGCAGTTGGCCGCCGACGACGAGGGCCAGTCCGAGTTTGATGTTCCGTTGCAGGAGGAACCACGCACCGGCGATGGTGATCAGGGTCGTCAGCACCATCGATCCCTCGGCGAGGGTTCGGGCCGACCAGTAGCCGACCGGGAGCACGTAGAAGAGCACCTGCCCGACGAGTGCCACCCCACGGGTGGCCCCGAACAGCCGGAGAAGCAGGAAGACCATCAGTCCGGCTCCGGCGGCAATCAGCCAGGCAGTGAGGAACATCCCCCGTTCCAGGCCGAGGACCTTTACCAGGGGTGCCGACATCAGGGGATATCCGTACCGGTTTTCGAAGATCGCCTGGTAGCGCGGGGAGTTCGGGGTGAAGCCGTCGGCGGTCGGGACGCTCCGGACACAGTCGGCGTACGAGCTGTCGAGCATGGGTGGGTTCGTGAACAGTTGCACCGGGTGCAGCGTGCGTGCCTGTTCGTATCCCAGTGCACCCCGCTTGCAGATCATCCGGATGGACTCGTCGTGCGCCTCCTGTTCGGAAGCGCCGAGGATCTTCATCGTCAGCATGCCGTACCGGTACGAATCGTTGTATGCGGCCTCTTGGCGCATCCCGATTAACTGGAGAAGCACGAACGCCAGCGCCAGCCCGGCCGGGGCCCAGCGCAGCACCCAGCCACGGTCGATCGAAACGCGCACCCTGCCGCCACCCATCATTGAGCCGTGTCGCAACGGTAAAGATCACTGACCGAATCAACCGCGAGAATAGGGGCGGCGGCAGGAGACTGACAAGCCGGCCCTCATCGCGCAGGACGACGGGCGACAGGGTGTCTGGGGCTTCCGGGGGACGGGCGAAGGTCCTTGCCGCCGGGCGAACCGGATGACGGAGGCAGCTCCTCGCCGCCGGCTGAACCGGTTGACCGGGATGGGTTGGGGCTCACCGGCGTGACCGGGACGGGTTGGGGACCACCGGCGTGACCGTGGGCGAGCCACGAAGGACAGCCGGGTGGCGACCGCCGTCGGTGTCCTCGTGGTGACCGGTGCATGACGGCATGGCAACCGGCGCATGGTGACCTGGTGACCGGTGACCTGGTGTGCGGGGTACGGCGACGGCACTGGCCGCTCTGCCCGAAAGGCGAATAGTTTCACCCCATGACCTGCTGATCACCGATCTCGAAATACCGCTGTATGTCTTCGATTCGCTGATCCGGGTCACGCATTCTCCGATAGATCCATTCGATTCTCATGTGTTCAAGTACGTATTCCAAACGCCTCCCGGGACTGCGGCGCCTTTACAGCGGAGGTCGGAGCGGAGGACCGGAGGACCGGGGATCGGGGGACGGTCCGACCCCGGCGGCAGGGAAGGGTTCCATGTCGGTGCCCGTGTCGGCGTCGTGTCGGGGCGGTGTCAGGTGCACCCCGCAGGCTGGGTGACATGACAGCAGATCTGGTGATCGAGGCAGAGGGCCTCGTCAAGCAATTCGGGAAGACGAGGGCGCTACAAGGCGTCGATCTTGCCGTACCGAGGGGGACGGTGCTGGGAGTGCTCGGCCCGAACGGTGCCGGCAAGACCACGGCGGTACGGATCCTCTCCACGCTCCTGACCCCGGACGCCGGCACGGCCAGGATCAGCGGGTTCGACGTCGTACGCGACGCGGGGCGGGTCCGGCAGGCGATCGGTCTGACCGGCCAGTACGCCTCCGTGGACGAGGACCTGACCGGCCGGCAGAACCTGGAACTGTTCGGCACACTGCTCGAACTGGGGCGCGCGGGATCCCGACGGCGGGCCGCCGAACTGCTCGAATGGTTCGATCTCACCGAGGCGGCCAACCGGCAGGCCAAGACGTACTCCGGGGGCATGCGGCGGCGGCTGGACCTGGCCGCGAGCCTCGTCGGCTCCCCGGACGTGATTTTCCTCGACGAGCCGACAACGGGACTCGACCCGGCCAAGCGCGAGGACATGTGGGACGTGGTCCGGTCGCTGGTCACGAACGGGGCGACCGTGCTGCTCACCACCCAGTATCTGGAGGAGGCGGACGCGCTCGCGGACGCGATCACGGTCATCGACCACGGCCGGGTGATCGCGTACGACACACCCGAGGGGCTCAAGCGGGTCGTCGGCGGTCAGACGCTCGAGGTCCGGCCGTCGGATCCGGCGAACCTGGCCCGGACCGCGTCGATCCTGTCCGAGGTGTCGTCCGGGGCCCAGGCCGACGAGATCCGCAAGGGCGTGCTCGCGGTCCCGGTCGCCGACGACGCGGCCCTGACCGAGAGTGTCGCGCGGTTCGCCACCGCCGGTATCGCGGTCACCGAACTGTCCCTGCACCTGCCGAGTCTGGACGAGGTCTTCTTCACCCTCACCGGCCGGACCGCGTCCGAGGACGACACCACCAGGACCGAAGACCCCACCGGGACCGGCAACATCACCAAGACCAAGGAGGTCGTGGCATGAGCACCATGGTCGGCGTACGCCCGACAACCGGCGGCGCGCTGTCGGCGGTGGCCCCGAACCCGCGACCGTTCCGGCTCGTCCGGCACTCACTGGCACTCGCCAAGCGCAGCCTGATCAAGACCTGGCGTACGCCCGAGGCCCTCATCGACGTCACGCTGCAGCCGGTGCTGTTCCTCATCATCTTCGTCTACATTTTCGGCGGGGCGGTCGCCGGATCGACCCACGACTACCTTCAGTTCCTGCTGCCCGGCATCCTGGCGCAGACGATCGCGACCGGTGCGATCGCGATCGGCGTCAACCTCAACACCGACATCGCCAAGGGCATCTTCGACCGGTTCCGGTCGTTGCCGATCCCGCGCTCGGCGCCGCTCGTCGGTGCGGTCCTCGGCGACGTCGTCCGGTACGTGATCGTCACGATCTCGACTCTCGCGATCGGCTACCTGCTCGGCTTCCGGATTGAGACCGACCCGTTGAGCGCGATCGCGGGGTGCCTGCTCGCGGTCTTGTTCGCGCTCTGCCTGAGCTGGCTGCCGGTGTTCGTCTCGATGAAGGTACGCACACCGGGTGCCGTACAGGGTCTGATGTTCGCCCTGATCATGCCGCTGAGTTTCGCCTCCAACGTGTTCGTCGACGCCAACACCCTGCCCGGCTGGATGCAGGCGTTCGTCAAGGTCAACCCGATGACGCACCTGGTGGACGCGGTACGCGGACTGTTCCTCGGCACCCCGGTCGGCTCGCACGTGTGGTGGACCCTCGCCTGGTGTGCCGGGTTCGTCGCGGTGTTCATGCCGCTGGCGCTGCGGGCGTACCGGAAGAAGGTCTGAGCTAGGCGAGCAGGTCGGCCATCAGTTCGCGGATGCGGGCGCTGGTCGCGGCGATCGACCGCTCACGCCATGCGGCCAGCAACGGCTCACGCTGCTCCTCGTCACCGGGGGCGGCGGTGAGCCGTTCGCCGTCTCCGGGCGGGAACATGCGGCTGACGTTGCCGCCGATTCTGGTCCCCAGCGCCCACAGTTCGGTCGCGGTCGCCGGATCGCCCCGGTACGCGGCGAACTCGGCTCCGCCCAGCGCCCATGCCCCGATCACCGGATAGTCGTGGCTGGCCAGCGCCTCGTCCCGGGCGAGCGTCAGCAACGCGACCGTGTGGGCGACGGGGTCGTCTCCCGAGGTCGGCCACACCTCGGCCATCCTGAGGTGGAGAACCGCGACCGCGACCCGGAGAACGACGCACGCCTGCGCCGGCAGCGGGTTGGCGGACCTGGCAACGGTCCGGGTCACCAGGTGGGCGTAGGTGAGCGCCTCGTCGTACCGCTGGCGCTGCCAGGCCAGGTGGGCGAGTCCGAGGGTGGCCTGGGCGACGTCCATCTCCTCGGCCTGACCGGACGCCCTGGTGTCGTGCAGCCGCTGCTCCGCGTCCGTGTCGCCGCCCAGGGCCAGTTGCGCGTCCAGCATCACCCTGATCGACCGGGCGTCCTGGGTCGCGCCGACCAGGTCCATGTGGCGGACGCTGCGGGCCAGCCACTCGGTGGCCTGCGGATCGTCGCGTGAGTTGACCAGGTGTCCGGCCGCCTGCGCCGCCATCGCCATGCCCCAGTGGTCACCGGCCACCTCGAACAGGCGGTACGCCCGTTTGGCGTCGGCGACCGACTCGTCGGACATGCCCCAGTTTTCCCGTACGGCGGCGCGGGCGAACAGGCCCAGCCCCTGCACGTACGGGTCCGGGTGGGCGATCATCTCGGCGGCGCCCTTCGCGCTCTCCTCCGGGTCGAACTTGTCGAACCCGGGCAACGCCGACGCCAGTACGGTGTGCCGCGACGACACCTCACCGGGCCGTTCGGCGAACACGGTACGCAGCGCCCGCCGGGCGAGTACGGCCAGCCGGATCGGTCCGGCTATCCCGGCGTTGACCCCGATCAGCAGGCAGGTCCAGGCGAGTCGGTCGGCGTTCGGCAGCGGCCTGCCCGTGGCCCGGCCGCGCAGGATCGCCGAACCCGACCGCAGCTCCGGCTCGTCGGCGTGCAGCAGACCACGGGCCCAGCCGGTGACCTCCAGGTGCAGGCCACGCACCGTCCAGAGGTGGAACAGCGCGGTGGCGATGTCGATCGCGGCGGGTTCGTCGCCGTGCCTGAGCGCCCACCGCAGCCCCGCGACGAGGTTGTCCTGCTCCGCCGCGCACTTCGCGAACGCGTCGAGCTGGCCGGTGCCGGTGAAGTGTTCGGCGAGCGTGACGGCCTGCTCCCGGGCCCATTCGACCAGTCCGGCCATCGCCGGTTCCCGGTCGCCGGCCGCGTCGAGGCGGGCTTCGCCGTACTCGCGGACGGTTTCGAGCATCCGGTACCGGGGCGGTCCGTCCCCCTCGACCAGGGTCAGCAGGGACTGTTCGACCAGGGTCGCCAACCCACGCCGTACGTCCGGGGTTGCCGTCACCGCGGCGGCGAGGTCGGCGGTGAACGGTGCCGGGATGACGGCGAGGCGTTGCAGCAGGTCACGGTCGCCGGGGGAGAGGAGTTCCCGGCTCCAGTCGACCATCGCCCACAGGCTGGCGTGCCGGTCCGGTAGCCCCCTCAACGCGTCGTCGAGCAGCGCGAACCGGTCGGTCAGACCGGCGATGACGTCGTCGATCGGCATGTGCCGCAGCCGGGCGGCGGCGAGTTCGAGCGCCAGGGGCAGGTTGTCGAGCCGGTGACACAGCAGGAGGGCTCGTTCGGTGTCCCAGGTCGGTACGGCCCCACCGGCTCGGGCCCGCGTCTGCACCAGCCCGAGGGCGTCCGCGTCCGGCAACGCCGTCAGCCGGTGGACCAGCTCGCCGACCAGGCCCAGCGGGGCGCGGCTCGTGGCGAGCACCGCGACCTCGGGGGAGGCGACCGCGAGCAGGTCCGCGACCACGGTGGCCACGGCGTCGAGGACGTGCTCGCAGTTGTCCAGCACCACGAGCCCGTCGAGGTCCGGCGCGATCATGCGCAGCCGTTCCTCCGGGGTCAGCACCCGCCGGTCGAGTCCGAGGTTGGCCCCGGTCGGCGAGGTGTCCGCGCCGCCGAAGGCGCCCAGGACCGTGGGCAGGACCTCGTCGGGCGAGCGCAGCCCGGCGAGTTCGAGAACGCGTACGGTCTGCCCCTTGGCCGCCGTACGCCGGGCGACCTCGGCGGCGAGCCGGGTCTTGCCTGCCCCGCCGGTCGCCACGATCGTCACCAGGGGCGCGTCGACGAGGGACGCGCTCACCGCGGCCACGTCCCCCTCCCGGCCGACGAGGGCGGTCGCGGATCGGCGCCACGCGGCGGGCAGGGCGATCGTCGCCGGGCGGCGGGGTGCCTCCACGGGGGCGGGGGAGGCGAGTTCTCCGCGTAACAGGGCCAGGTGGACCTGCGTGATCACCGGCGACGGGTCGGTGCCGTACCGGTCGGCCAGTTCCGCGCGGAGCTGCTCGACCACCTCCAGCGCCTCCGCGTCCCGGCCCTGCGCCGCCAGGACGCGTACGAGCAGCGCGGCCGACGGCTCATCCGGTGGGGTGTGCGCGACGAGCCGGCGCAGGTCGCCCTCGTCGAACGGCCCGGCACCGGCGAGTGCCGCCTGGGCGCGCACCGCGGCGACATCGGCGAACAGGCGGGTGCTCTCGGCGGTGACCAGCTCCGGGACCTCGGGGAACAGCGCCCTGGCCTGGTCGGCGCAGCGGCGTGCGGCGCCCGCGTCACCCGTACCCAGTACGGCCCGCGCCCGCTCCACCAGCGACCGGGCCTCGACGGCGTCGACCTCGACCTGCTCCGGGGGAACCCGGTATCCCCCCGGTACGGCGACCACGGGCAGCCCGAGGCGGCGTACCCGGGACACGAGTGCCTGGACGGCCCCGGTGGTGTCGTCGGGCGGTGTGCCGTCCCAGACGGCGTCGACGAGCGCCGCGACGGACACCGCCCGCCCACGCGCGCCGACGAGCTCGCGGACCATCGCCGCGAGCCGCTCGCCCCGAACCGGCGCGCCGTCGACGGCGAGCGGGCCGAGGGTGGTGATCTGCACGGTCCCAGCATCCCCCACCGACGCACCGATCCGTCCGCCACCACCCGCGACCGCCCGTCCGGCACGCGCGAGCCGGCCGGGGGCGGCACGATCCACGATCAGCCGAGCAGTACGGCGAGGGTCGCGTCGTCGTGGCGTTTGACCGTACGTCCGGTCGTGCGCAGCCGCTCGGGGCGCTCGACCTCGCACCGCCGTACCGCCTCGATCGCCGCGCCGGGGCCCCGCCGCTCGACCAGGTCGAACACCTCGGGCCAGGTGAAACCGAAGAAGTCGACCAGTCGGGACACCCCGTCGGTGCAGAGCAGCAGCCGGGACAGTTCGGACCGGCCGATACTGCCCGTGATCGCCTCGGTGGCCGCTGCGGGATCCGTCGACGCCACCCAGAATCCGCCCCGCCGGTTGCGGAGCCGGGCGACGCTGACCCGGTCGTACGCCGGCAGCCCGCCGGTACGGTCGTCGTTGATCACGGTGATCCCGTCGGCGTGCTCGAAGACCACCGCCGAGTCGCAGAGGACGAGGTAGTCGACCTGTCCGTCCCGTTCTCGGACGATCGCCACTGTTGATGACGGACTGTCCGGGTTCGTCAGGTCGCATTCGTGGGCGTGGCGCCGGCTGACGCCCTCGATCGCCCCGGCCAGTACCTCGTCGAGCCCGGCCGCCCGGTCCGCCGAGAGCGCCTCGGTGAGGTGCGCGCCGAGCATCCGTACCAGCCAATTCGGCCCGTGCAGACAGCCCGAGTCGAGGCCGGGAAGCTGGGTGACACCGTCCAGCAGGATCGCGAACCGGGCCGACACCACAACATGATCCTCGTTGCGCCGGCCCGGAGCCGGGTCGGTCGCGAAGGCAAAATCCATGGGTACGATTCTTCCCCCGAATCCGTACCGACGATCTCGCCCGAACCATGGTCGAGAGCGTTCGTCGGCCGGGGACGCAGGCGGCCGATGCCCGGTGGCCGTACTCGGGCGCTCGGTAAGCTATGTAGTCGTGACCACCACGTTTGCTGACCTGACCACGATGCGGATCGGCGGCCCGGTAGGGCGGCTGCACGTCGCCACGAGCATCCCGCACGCCATCGAGCTGCTGCGCGCCGAGGACAACGCGGGAGAGCCCCTGCTGGTGATGGGCGGCGGGTCCAACCTCGTCGTCGGCGACCTGGGTTGGCCCGACACCGTGATCAAGATGGCGTCGACCGAACTCGACATCGACGGGGACCTGGTCACCGCCGCCGCCGGGGTCGAATGGGACCAACTCGTCAAGACCGTCGTCGCGGACGGGCTCGCGGGCATCGAGGCCCTGTCCGGGATTCCGGGCTCGGTCGGCGGCACGCCGGTGCAGAACGTGGGGGCGTACGGCACCCTCACCTCGGACGTGCTCGAATCGCTCACCGTCTACGACCGGGAAACCGGCCTGGTCGAGCGTTGGCTGCCCGAGCAGTGCGGTTTCGGCAGCCACCGGCAGTCGGTCTTCAAGCACAGCGACCGCTGGGTGGTGCTCGACGTGACGCTGCGCCTGCGCCGCGACGGCCAGTCGAACCCGGTCACCTTCCCCCAGGTCGCCGAGCGGCTGGGCATCGAGGTCGGCGGGACTGCGGCACCGGCCGACGTACGCGAGGCCGTAATCGCCCAGCGCCGAGACCGGGGAATGGTGTTGAACCCCGACGACCACGACACCTGGAGCGTCGGGTCCTTCTTCATCAACCCGGTCCTCACCGAGGTGCCCAAGCGCGCCGCCGAGTGCCCGAGCCACCCGGACATCAAGGGCACGAAGCTCTCCGCGGCCTGGCTGATCCAGCACGCCGGCTTCCCGCCCGGGTACGGCCAGGACTGGGGTAACGGAACCGTCGCCCTGTCCAGCCGGCACGCGCTCGCGGTGACGAACCGGGGCGGCGCCACGACGGCGGACGTGATGAAGTTCGCCGCGCACATCCGCGACGGCGTCGCGGCCATGTACGACGTCCGACTGAACCCGGAGTGCGACCTCATCAACTGCTCGTACTGACCGGCCCGACCCGGCGCAGGGATGCGGCCGGGCGCAAAGCGGTTGGCTGGGCGGAAGACACGCCGTACGTTCCACCGGTGACGACCTGGATCGAGCGTTTCGAGCCGTCTCCCGGAGCCGTACGCGTGGCGGTGAAGGATGCCATCGACGTGGCCGGCACGGTCACCACCGCGGGCTGTGCGGCCGTACGGGACCGGGCCACACCGGCCGTCGCGGATGCCGCCTGCCTGGCCGGGGTGCGGGCCGGCGACGCGCAGATCGTGGGGAAGACGAACCTGACCGAACTCTGTCTGAGCCCGGTCGGCGACAACGCCACGTTCGGCACCCCGGTGAATCCGCTGGCACCCGATCGCATTCCGGGCGGTTCGTCCAGTGGCAGCGCGGTCGCGGTCGCGTCCGCCGAGGCCGATGTCGCCCTGGGTACGGACACCGGCGGATCGGTACGCATTCCCGCCGCCTGCTGCGGGATCGTCGGTCTCAAGACGACCCGGGGGCGGATTCCCACCGCCGGGGTGTGGCCGCTCGCCCCCAGCCTCGACACCGTCGGCCCGCTGGCCAGGGACGTGGCCGGTGTGGTCACCGGGATGCGGCTGCTCGAACCGGGCTGGACCGTCGCCACCGGGGCGGCCCGGACCGTCGGGCGGCTGCGGATCGACGGGGTGGACCCCGGCGTCGAGGAGGCCGTCGACGCCGCGCTCGCCGCCGCCGGGCTCACCGTCCTGGCCGTACGACTGGACGGGTGGGATGCCAGCCACGTCGCCTTCGACACCATCGTGGTCGCCGAGTTCTGGCAGGCCCACCGGACGCTTCTCGATGCCGACGGGGTGAGTGAGTTCGCCAACGGTGGCCTTCGGGCGGGCAGTGCGGTGAGCGGCGAGGAGTTGGCCGAGGCGAGATCCGTCCAGCGGGCCTGGCAGGCGGAGATGACCGCCGCCCTGGCCGAGGTCGATGTGTTGGTGCTGCCGACGCTGGTCGCGCCACCGCCGCTGTTGACCGACTTCGTCGGCTTCCCGCTCACCGCGCTGACCGCGCCCGTCAACCTCGCCGGTCTACCCGCACTCGCGATGCCCGTTCCGGCGCTGGCTCCGGAAGAGGTCGTACCGCCGAGTCTGCAACTGATCGGTCCCGCCTTCGGCGAGGACCTGCTCTGCGCGACCGCGCTGGTCCTGGAGAGCCGGCTGCGCGAAGCTCCGCCACCGTTCAGCGGTCGGCGGTAGGGCGGGTGGTCCCACGGATCCGGCGAATTCCCGGCACCGCCAGGCCGACCAGCGCCACGCCGATCACGGCCCAGATCCCGAACGCGAAGGACGTCGAGTGCTGCTCCGCCAGCACCCCGAGACCCGGCCGGGCCACGGCGATCCCGACCCCGCCGACACATGCGATCACCCCGAAGATGGTGGCGCGTACGGCGCGGGGGGTGACCTCGTTGGTGAAGACCTCCAGCACCGTCAGGCCGAGGGTGTACCCGAATCCCATCAGCGGCAGGAAGACGAACGGGCCGAGCCGATCCACCTGGTTGGTCGCCACCAGCGAGGCGAGGATGAGCAGGAACGCGGCGCCGAGTGCGACCGCCCGGTGTTGCTGGCGTACGTGTCCGGCGACCAGTCCACCGAGGACCGAGGCAGCCGCGAAGACCCCGTACATCCAGCCGGTGACCTGGGCGGTCAGGCCCAGTTCGAGTGCCAGCGGCTGGAACAGGATGCGGGCGCTCCAGCCGAACAGCAGCAGCAGGGCACCCAGCCACACGGCCCGGCGTACCCGGGGATCGGCGGCCGCGACCCGGATGTCCGCCAGCACCGAGGAGAGGGTGGCGACCATCCGCGAGCCGGCGATCTCCGGCAGGGTGTACGCGAGCAGGAAAGCCAGCGCGGCAAGCACCGCCGTGACGGTGAACGGCAGCCGGTGGTCCACCTCGTACAGGTAGCCGGCGGCCAGCAGCGAGACGAGTACGGAGACGTTGCCGACCGCCCGTACCAGGCCGAACGCCCTGGTCGGGTCGATGTCGAGTTCGTCCTGCGCACACAGTTCGTACAGGTAGGTACTGGCGGCACCGGAGGAGAGCGCCCACAGCACGCCCCAGAGCACCCACGCTCCGAACAGCACCTGCACCGACCGGATCTGGGTGATGGCGGCGAAGGTCAGCACCGTTCCGCCGGCCAGCGACAGGTAGGTACGCCGACGCCCGATCCGGTCCGCGATCAGCCCCACCGGGAACTCGCAGATCACCGAGACGATCCGGAACACCCCGTCGGCGAGCACGGCGGTGGTCAGCGGGAAGCCGAGGTCGAGCAGGTAGATCAGCCAGATGGGAAACCAGAACTGGACCTCGAGCAGGAACTGGGTGATGGTCAGTGTGCGGATCGACCGACTGCGCAGGGCTGTTCTCATCAGGTCCGGTCGCGTCCCCGTCAGGTCCGGTCGCGGCGGAAGAACAGGTACATGATCACCAGGAGCAGTGACACCACCCCTGAGGTGACCAGGATGGCGTCCGCCGGCTGCGAGGCCACCCACTCCACGATGGATGATCGGCCCAGGTCGTAGACGGCCATGTCCGGATCGTTGGCCATCGACCGCCCGAACTCGGTGACCGCGAGCGCCGTGGCGAGGATCGAGGTCACACCGATGCCCAGCAGGATGAGGTCGGTGAACATCGCCGACCGGGTGGTACGCCGGGCCGCGAGTTCGGCCAGGCGCCGGTCGCAAATCTCGATCTTAAACCGTACGGGCTGCGCCAGCAGACCCTCGTAGTCCCAGAACTCGAGGATCGCGTCCATCTCCACCCGTACCGCGCGTTTGAGGTACTTCGACAGGTCCTGGCGCTCCATGATGATCAGCTCGGCGCGCTGGCTCAGGCCCAGCAGGTTTCCCCTGAGCTGTTCGAGCTCCCAACGGGAACCGGTCGCCGCCGAGTCCGCCAGGATCTTCGACAGCCGGGTGTCGATCCGGTCCAGGGTCCCGTAGAACACCTGCGCGTAGCGCAGGGCGTCCCACTGGTCGCGGAACGGGTCACCGGGCAGCATCCGCCCGCCCACCCCCGTACGGTCCATGAAGATGTAGTTCAGCCAGCGGACGAGGTGCTCCAACTCCCCGTCGAGCAGGCGGTCCGCCGGGTTCCGGGCGTCACCGCCGATCACCACGTCCTTGATCCAGTGCCGCGTCACCGCATCGGCACCCGGCTGCGCCGGGTCGAGTACGAGGCTGCGGGTGACCCAGAGCGGTTCACCGAACTCCGCCGTCAACGGGTCGTCCTCAGCGGTCGCCTCGACCAGGATCCTGTCCTCCCGATCGGCCTGCCGGAGCAGCCGCAACACCGGATCCAGGTACCGCGCGACGGTTTCCAGCGCCACCCGCTCACCCATCAGCACCGCCCGCGCCTGGAGCTCGTCGAGCCGGTCCGCCAGGCCTTCGGTCTGTCCGCCGGGCGCCGGATCCACGTCGGCCAGCATCTCCAGCAACATCAGACCGTGGTCGTAGAGCCGGAAGCTGATCTCGGTGACCCCGTCGTGCGGGGCGGTGGTCACCTTGCTGAACTCACCCGGCAGGTGCTCCGGGTAGAGGGTGCCGGTGAGGACGTGCATCGTGCGCTCGACGGCGTGGTCGCTGATGGTCCGGTAGAGGTTCAGTGAACTCGTGGGCCGGGTGTGTTCCAGCACGACGGACGGGAGCCGGCGCGGCCGATCCGGTGGTGGGTCCGGTGCCTGCTCGGCGAGCAACTCGTCCACGGCCGGCTGCTGCTCGGCCCAGAAGCGTGCGTACCCGTGCGGGTCGCGCAGGGACGCCCCGGGTACGGCGTAGTAGTCCACCACCACCGGAGCCAGGATCCGTAGCTGGATCATCACGGCCCCGCTTCGAGCAGCAGGGCACGGGCGTCGACGTGCACCACCCGGCCCTGGGCGGGACCGTTGGTGACCTTCACCCTGACCAGGATCCGCGCCGGTGGCGGGGTACCCGTGCCGACGAACGCCTCGGGCCAGGACAGCACCCGTGCCCGGGTGCCCTTCGGGGCGAGAAGCACCGTTCTGCCGTCCTGGTCGAGGAGTTCCACCAGGCCCGTTTCGCCAACCGGGGTCAGGGTCACCTCGGGGACCGTGGACGGTTCGAGTTCGGCGACGATGTCCTCGTACTCCGGGCTCTGGCGCATCTTCGCCAGGGTGGTGTTGAACTTCGCCATCACCGGGGCGGCCTCGTCGGTCTTCGCCATCATGAAGTACAGGCCCTCGACCGAGTGCACGAGCGGGTTGTCGCCCTGGAGGTGGCCGAAGTTGTCGGCGTCCTCGGCGAAGGACGGGTCGGTGAGCACCGCCCGGCCGGAGAGCAGTCCCTCGGCGAGCAGGTCGATCCGCCCCTCGGCAAGCGCCCGAAAGCCCTCCAGCGCCGATCCGAACCCCACGAATTCCGGAACCGCCGACTCCAGGTCCTGCCAGTAGTCGTACCCTGCGATGCCGCCGACCCGTAACGCGTGCAGGTCGGCGGCTGACGAGATCTTCGGCGTGCCGCTGCGGCGGTTGTAGAACAGCACGTACTCGAAGTCGATGAGCCGGTCGGACAGGAGGAGGCCCGCACGCCGTGACTCGCTGCCGACCAGTGGGAACGCCCCGATCGAGGCGCCGGAGGAGACCTGCTCCTCGGCCAGCGACCAGGAGGTGTACCTGACCTCGGGGGAGTAACCGGAGCGGCCGAGCACCTCGACGACCAACTCCGTCACCGGTCCGCCGGCGGGCAACTCCGGCCCCACGAACGGTGCCCACGAGCCGCTGGAAACCAGCACCGCCCGGGACGGTGCGGTGGGGGAGCCCCGCAGACCGACGGCCACGATTCCGGTGGCCACGACCACCGCCCCCAACAGGACCAACGCGGGCACCCAACTCCGAAGCGGCTTCAGCAGGGCGGACAGCCGGCGTGAGTTCGGGGTCACAAACGGTGATCCTATCCGGACCGATCCATGTCCAACCCGCCGAAGATCGGCCGTCGGCTCCTGCGCTCAGCCAACAAGCGCGGCCGGCAGCGGGCGGGTGTGAAGGATGTCCAATCGGGACACCGCGCGGGTGAGGACCACGTACAGGCGGTGGGCGCCACGGGGTTCGGCGTCCACGATCTCCGCCGGCTCGACCACGATCACGTGGTCGTACTCCAGTCCCTTGGCCAGCGTCGCGGGCAGCACGGTGACCCGCGCCGTGCCGGCGTCGGGCCGGTCGATGGTCGTACTGGCGATGCCCGCGTGATGCAGGGCGGCGGTCAGGGCCGGTGCCCGCTCGTCGGTGCAGATGACGGCGATCGAGCCCGGCTGGCCCAGGGCGGCGGTCACCGCCGCGACCGTGGCCGGATCTACGTCGACCACCGGGTCGACCCGCAACTCGCCGTCGTGCCGCAGCGACCGGGTCGGCGGTACGTCGACCGCCAGCGTCGCCAGCAGCCGGTTGCTCAGCTCGACCACGCTCGCCGGCACCCGGAATCCGATGGTCAGCGGCACGATCGACGCCTCCGGTTTGCCGAGGTGGGCCATCTGTTCGTCCCAGGACCGGGTCGCCCAGTCGCTGGTTGCCTGGGCCAGGTCACCGAGCACGGTCAGGCTGCCGTTCGTGCTGCGGCGGGCGACCGCCCGGCACTGCATCGGGGAGAGGTCCTGTGCCTCGTCGACGACGATGTGTCCGTACCCGGTTGGGCGTTCGATCAGGCCGGCGACCTCGTCGACGAGGAGGAGGTCGGCGGCGGACCAGCGGGCCCGTTTTGCCGTACGCCGCACGCTCCACCGGATCGCCGCCCGCTCCCGCGCGTCGAGTACGCCGTCCGCCGCGCCCGCGAGCAGATCCGGATCGCCGAGCAGCTCGGCGACCAGCTCCTCCGGGCGTACGGCCGGCCAGATCCCGGCGAGCAGTTCGTTGACCGGACGGCAGCGGCTCATCCGACGTACCCAGCCGGGGCCGGGTGCTTCCCGGGTTTCGGCGTGCCGTTGCAGCCGCCCCACGATCCGGGTACGCAGCCGTTCCCGGCCCAGCCCGTACGGGAGGTCCGCCTGTCGTACCTCGTGCAGGATCCGGCGCAGCGCCTCGGCCGACACCCGCCAACGGTACGAACCGTCCGGTACGACCAGCGCCTCCTCCGGTGTACGGATCCGGGAGTACAGGGCGCGGCGGAGCACCTCTGCCATCCGTACGTCGTGTTTCACCGCCGCGGCCTCGGCCGTGTCGACGGCCTGGACCGGGTGTCGGTCGACGAGTTCGTCCACGGTGTGCTGGGCGATGTCGACCTCGCCGAGGGCCGGCAGCACCGCCGAGATGTAGTGCAGGAAGGCCCGGTTCGGCCCGAGGATCAGTACGCCGGTGCGTTTGAGCTGCCGTGGGTAGGTGTAGAGCAGGTACGCCGCCCGGTGCAGCCCGACCGCCGTCTTACCGGTCCCCGGCGCGCCCTGTACGCAGACCGATTCGTGCAGTTCGGCGCGGACCAGGTTGTCCTGTTCGGGTTGGATGGTGGCGACGATGTCGCGCATCGGCCCGATCCGTGGGCGTTCGATCTCGGCGGTGACCAGGCGACTCAGCCCGTCCGCCAGCTCGGTGGCGGCCAACCGTGCCGCGCTGGTGGTGAGTGGCTCGTCCTCGAAGCCGGTGAGTTGGGCCGGGCCGTCCGGGATCCGGTTCCAGCCGAAGCGGCGCCGTACCGCGACTCCCTCGGGTTCGCCGCGGCTGGCCCGGTAGAAGGCGCGGGAGATTGGCGCCCGCCAGTCGAGGACCCGGGGCAGGCCGGTGGGGTCGGTGATGTGGCGGCGGCCGATGTAGTAGCGCTCGCCCCGGTGGTCGCCGGCAGCCGGGGTGTCGCCGAAGTCGAGCCGGCCGAAGTAGAGCGGGCTGTCGGGTTCCTCGGCCAGCGCCTTGGCGTGGCTGCGCAGCATCCGGCCGAGGGTCTCGGCGGTGTAGCGGTCACCGGCGATCGCGGCGCCGGTGGCCACCCGGTACCGGGCGGTGTCGATCATCCGGGTCAGTGCCGCCCGCGACTCGGCCAGGTACGCCTGCTCCCGCGCCAGCTCGGCGTCGAGGGGCTGCTCCGCACCGATCTCCCGCTCCGACAGATCGATCTTTCGCCCCGAGAGATCGGCAAGCACGACGCCTCCTCGCTCCGAACCCCACCGAACCGAACCCGCCAGAAACTTAACCGAGTAAAGCATACAACCCGGTTAAGTTTTTGACCCGGTTAGGTGGCGGTATCCTGGACCCGTGAACGAGCCGGGTGGACTGCGCGAGCGCAAGCGGGAACGGACGCACCAGGCCATCTCGGCGGCGGCGATCACGCTCTTCCTCGACCGTGGCTTCGACCAGGTCTCGGTGGCGGACATCGCGGCGGCGGCGGAGGTCTCCAAGCCGACCCTGTTCAAGTACTTCGCCAGCAAGGAGGAGCTGGCCCTGCACCGGATCGCGGACCACCGGGAGGAGGCGGCGACCGTGGTCCGGCAACGTGCGACGGGGCAGGGCCCGCTGGCCGCGCTGCACCGGCACTTCCTCGACGGACTACGGGACCGCGACCCGGTCACCGGCCTCAACGACCATCCCCAGGTGCTCGCGTACCACCGGATGATCTTCGCGACGCCGAGTCTGCGGGCGGCCCGGTTGCAGTACACCGAGCACGACGAGCAGGCGTTGGCCGAGGCGCTCGACGAATACCGTGGAGCGGCGGGGCCGAGCGGGATCACCGCCGGGCTCGCCGCCGGGCAGCTCATCGCCGTACAGCGGGTCCTGGCCCGGGAGAACTGGCGCCGGCTGGTCGACGGTCGCTCCGCCGACCAGCAGTACGGCGACGCCGTGGCCGCCGCCGACCACGCCTTCGACCTGCTCCGCCGCGCCTACGGGGAGTACTACGGGTGAGGGTTCGGCTCAGGCCGAGGGCGTCTCGCGCATCGGCTTGAGCGCCAGCGCCCACCGGGCCAGCTCGTCGAGCAGGGCGGTCGCCTGGTTCTCCATCTGCTCGGTCGGCCGGATCTCGGTCCCGTCCTCGCTGCGCAGCGACCCGACGTACGGGATCATCACGGACTCGTTCAGCGGGACCATCTTCAGCGACAGCAGCACCGGCTTGAGCTGCTGCTGGGCCCGGGTGCCGGCGGCAACCCCGCCGTAGCTGACCAGGCCGATCGGCTTGTACTGCCACTCGTTGTGCAGGTAGTCGATGGCGTTCTTCAGCGGCGCGGTGTAGCCGTAGTTGTACTCCGGCATCACCAGGACGTACGCGTCCCCGGCGTCGATCTTCGCGCTCCAGTCCAGCGCGTGCTGGCCCTCATA
The DNA here is from genome assembly GCF_053601675.1 of Micromonospora sp. NPDC004704. NCBI lineage: Bacteria > Bacillati > Actinomycetota > Actinomycetes > Micromonosporales > Micromonosporaceae > Micromonospora > Micromonospora sp. NPDC004704. The sequence continues at coordinate 278,025 of NZ_JBSGCD010000007.1, forward strand.
CTGGCGCATCCGGGGATGGTTCGGCTCGTCCATCATCGGCAGGTTCCACTCGGCCAGGTCGATCAGTTCCACGTCGAAGGCGCCGTGCTTGACCGCGCGGTCGAAGAACCACTCGCCGACCGGCAGGCCGATCCGGCCGGGGCGGGTGCTGGCGATGATGACGTGCAGCTTCGGCATGGCCGCGTACGTCCCCTCTGACGGTGCGGTACGAACTACCTGGCCGGATCAGCGTCTCACGGCCGGGACGTGCCGGATCCGGGGGAGTCGGTCAGTCGAAGAAGCGGGCCAGATGGCTGCTCGTCGGCTCCGGGTCGCCCGGCTCCAGCGGGGTCATGTCGGCGAAGATCGAGGCGCCGTCGCACCCGGCGTGCAGCGGGTACCAGCGCGGGGTCCCCGGCGGGCGGGAGCAGATCCCCTTGATCGTCTGTACGTCCAACAGCCGTACGTGGGTCGGGTCGGCAACCGCGTTCACATGCCCCCACCAGGGGCTCATGATGTGCAGGGTGCCGCCCGGCCGGAGCACCCGGTGGCACTCGTCGACCAGGGACAGGAAGTCGATCAGGTGCTCCAGGATGTGCACCGTGAAGATCACGTCGACCGAGTTGTCGGCGAGCGGCAGCGCACCGGACAGGTCCGCCTGGGCGTCCACCCCGTCCGCCCGGCGCAGGTCCAGTCCGAGGTTCTCCGGATACTGCTTCGCCGCCCCGCACCCCAGATCCATCACGACCGGTTCCCGGCCACCGACCCGGATCCGGGACCAGACCGCGAGGACCCCGTCGAACCGCCCGATCAGCTGCCGGACCAGGCGGAGCTGAGCCAGGTCGGCGACCTCGCCGGTCAGGTGCGCCACGCCCCGGTCGAAGCGGACGTCGACCTCCACCCCGCGCAGCCGGGCATCGTGCTCGGCCAGATCGGCGCAGGACTCGGCGAGAAAACCGTCGACCTCGCGGAGCCGCTCGCCGGAGGACGCCGTACGCGCCAACGAGACCATGGGCCCACCTCCCGGCCCGGCCTACCCACGAACGGCACACCCATGCCTGCCGCGTCGGAGCAGTTCCCGGCGCCGCTCAGCAGGGCAGACAGTTGTCAGCGGGGCGAGGGGCGGCGGCCGAGCCGGGTGGCCCGGATCCGCTGCCGGGGCGGTGCCGCCGGCAGCACCCGTTTCAGGTGGTAGCGGTGCAGCTCAGCGGTGCCCTCCATCGAGCTGTCGTCGGTGACCGCGACCAGGTCCCAGCCCTGCAGACCGGCCCGGTTCAGGTGCTCCAGGGCGGTCTCCCCGTACGCGGAGACGTCCAGCATCGAGCCGTCCGGGCCGTACCAGGTGTAGATGAGTTCCCAACCGGTGTCCTCTAGCCGGGCCTGCCGGCGCCGCACGAGCAAGGCGTACTCGAACTGGACCATGGGCTCATTGTCGTCTATCTTGGCCGGTCGGCAAGGGGAGAGCGGTGGCGACCCGCCGGGCCGGTCAGCGCTCGGTGACCCGGCCGGCGTCGACCTCGATGTGCCGGGTGGTCCGGACCGCCTCAAGCATCCGGCGGTCGTGCGTGACCAGGAGCAAAGTGCCCGGGTACGCGTCCAGCGCCGACTCGAGCTGCTCGATCGCGGTGAGGTCGAGGTGGTTGGTCGGCTCGTCCAGCACCAGCAGGTTCACCCCGCGGGCCTGGAGCAGGGCGAGCGCCGCCCGGGTCCGTTCACCGGGGGACAGGGTCGCCGCCGGGCGGAGTACGTGCCCGGCGCGCAGCCCGAACTTCGCCAGCAGGGTCCGTACGTCGGCCGGTGCCAGTTCCGGTACGGCGGCGCCGAACGCGTCCACCAGCGGTTGGTCGCCGAGGAAGAGTCCACGGGCCTGGTCGACCTCGCCGACCACCACCCCCGGGCCGAGGGAGGCGTGCCCGGCGGTCAGCGGCAGTCGCCCCAGCAGGGCGGCGAGCAGGGTCGACTTGCCGGCACCGTTCGCCCCGGTGATCGCCACCTTTTCCGCCCAGCCGATCTGGAGGTCGACCGGCCCGAGGGTGAACCCGCCCCGGTCCACCACCGCGCCGCGCAGTGCGGCGACGACCGTACCGGCGCGGGGTGCGGCGGCGATCTCCATCCGCAGCTCCCACTCCTTGCGGGGCTCCTCGACCACGTCCAGGCGCTCGATCAGCTTCTCGGTCTGCCGGGCCTTCGCCGCCTGCTTCTCGCTCGTCTCGCCCCGCATGTGCTTGGCGATCTTGTCGTTGTCCGGGGCCTTGCGGCGGGCGTTGCGTACGCCCTTCTCCATCCAGGCCCGCTGGGTACGCGCCCGCGCCTCCAGCCCGGCGCGGGTGTCGGCGTACTCCTCGTAGTCGGCGCGGGCGTGCCGGCGGGCCACCTCCCGCTCCTCCAGGTACGCGGCGTAACCGCCACCGAAGAGCCGTACCTGCTGCTGGACCAAATCCAGTTCCAGTACGGCGGTCACGGTCCGGGTGAGGAACTCCCGGTCGTGACTGACCAGGACGGTGCCGGCCCGCAGCCCGGTGACGAACCGTTCGAGCCGGTCCAGACCGGCCAGGTCGAGATCGTTGGTCGGCTCGTCGAGCAGGAAGATGTCGTACCGGCTGAGCAGCAGCGAGGCCATGCCCGCACGGGCCGCCTGGCCACCGGAGAGGGTGGTCATCGGGGCGTCCAGGTCGACGGTGAGCCCGAGTTCGGCGGCCACCTGTTCGGCGCGCTCGTCGAGGTCCGCGCCGCCGAGCGCGAGCCACCGTTCGAGCGCCGTCCCGTACGCGTCGTCGGCGCCCGGTGCCCCGACGGTGAGCGCCTCGGTGGCCTCGTCCAGGGCGGCCTGCGCCGCGGTGACCCCGGTACGCCGGGCCAGGAAGTCCCGGACGGCCTCGCCCGGTCGACGTTCCGGCTCCTGCGGCAGGTGCCCGACGTTGGCTCCGGGCGGGTTGAGCTGCACCGTCCCCTGTTCCGGCGGCTGGAGCCCGGCGAGGGTACGCAGCAGGGTGGACTTGCCGGCGCCGTTCACCCCGACCAGCCCGATCACGTCACCCGGGGCGACGACCAGGTCCAGCCCGGTGAACAGGACACGGTCCCCGTGTCCGGCGGTCAGGTCCTTGGCGATCAGCGTGGCACTCATGAGACCGCCGATGTTATCCGGCCGCCCGCCATGAACGCCGGGGATATCCGGCCGGGGAACGCCCCGTCGGCGGGTCGGGTCGATCCATCCGGCCGGCCGGGAGGCGGGCCGGGGTGGTGGCGGGGCAGACTGGGCCGGTGGCGACCACTCTCGCGATCGACTGCGGTGGCGGCGGGCTGAAGGCGTCGGTGCTGGACGAGGCGGGGACGATGCGGGCCCGGCCGATCCGGGTACCGACCCCGTACCCGTTGCCGCCCTCGCTCTTTGTCAAGACCCTGGTGGATCTCGGCGGCCAGCTCCCGGGCGCGGACCGGGTCACCGTCGGCATGCCGGGCATGCTGCGCCACGGCGTGGTGGTGGCGACCCCGCACTACGTCACCCGCGCCGGCCCCCGTACGAAACCGGACCCGGACCTGATCGCCGAGTGGTCCGGTTTCGATGCCCGTACCGCGCTCACCGACGCGTTCGGCCTGCCGGTGCTGGTGCTCAACGACGCCGAGGTGCACGGCGCCGGGGTGGTCGCCGGGACCGGCTCGGAGCTGGTCCTCACCCTCGGCACGGGGCTTGGCTGCGCGCTGTTCGACGGCGGGGCGCTCGCCCCGCACCTGGAGCTGTCCCAGGCGCCGGTGCGGTGGGGGATGAGCTACGACACCTACATCGGCGAGCACGAACGCCGCCGGCTGGGCGACGGGTTCTGGTCCCGCCGGGTACGCGGGGTCGTCGAGGGACTCCGCCCGGTCTTCCACTGGGACCGGCTCTACCTCGGCGGCGGGAACTCGCGCCTGATCCGCCCGGAGCAACTCGCCCGGATGGGCGATGACGTGGTGGTCGTACCGAACACGGCGGGGATTCTCGGTGGTGTCCGGGCCTGGTCGATTTCGGCCGGCTGATCCGGGCGGGACGGGGCCGGGGAACAACGGCTGCGGGAACAGTCGCCATTCGTCCGGTGTTGTGTCAGCGTCAGTGGGGACTGGTTGGTACGGGACGAGGGGGTTGGTCTAGTGGATCTTCTGGCTGAGTACCGGCGGGCGACCATGTTCTTCGAGACCGGGGATCCGACCGGGGCGGCCCGGTTGCTGGAGCCGATCGTCGAGGCCGAGCCCACGAACGCGTCCGTACGCCAGCTCCTGGCTCGGGCGTACTTCCAGTCGGCCCAGTTGGGCCGGGCGGAGGAGCAGTTGCGGGTACTGGTCGACCGCGACCCGAGTGACCACTACGCGCACCACGTGCTCGGCCGGACCCTGGAGCGGGTCGGACGGGCCCCGGAGGCGCTGCGGCACCTGCGGATCGCGGCGGCGATGCACTCGGAGAACGACGACTACCAGACCGCGTTGCGGCGGGTGGAGACGAAGGTCGGCGGTGCCCGCTGAGCTGACCTGCCTACGATGGGTGCCCATCCGGCTGACCGGCCGGTGGGCGGCGACGAAAGCGGGCGGGCGATGAAGGCGGGCGTGCGATGAAGCTCAAGCTCGATCTGCACGACATCTTCAACCGCGGGCACGACATCGACCGCGCGCTGCGCGGGATCATCGACGAGGCGGTGGCCAAGAAGGCCACCCTCGTCGAGATCATCCCCGGCAAGGGGTCCGGTCAGCTCAAGAAGCGGGTGCTGCGCTTTCTCGACCAGAAGGAGATCAAGCAGATCTACCACCGGGTGGAGAAGGACTCGAACAACTTCGGTCGGGTTTTTGTCCACTTCAGGTGGAAGTAGGACTGTTGTAGAAAAGCGGCCAACTCAGGCGAGTTGGCCGCTTTTGTTTGCCCTAGAGGTGGAGACATTGACATGCTTGAAATGCACTGTCAATATCGCCGTAGTCCTGGGAGCGCTTCCATTACGTCGAGCGCCGTGACCCGTACACGGTGGTGAAGCCGCACCCGGCCGGAACGTGTCCTCCACCGAAAGGACCCCCGTGCGAAACCGACCACCCACCCGGCGTACCGCACCGCTCGCGATACTCACCGTGGCCGCCCTGGCCAGCACCGGACTGAGCAGCCCGGCCGCGTACGCCGAAGACCCCGAACCCGGTCCGGAGCAGATCGTCAACGGCACCTTCGACGGCGGCCACGCCCCCTGGTGGGGAACCGGCAACCTCACCCTCGACAGCAGCACCGGACGGCTCTGCGCCGACGTACCCGGTGGCACGGTCAACCCGTGGGACGTCATCATCGGCCAGGACAACGTCCCGCTGGTCGCCGGCGAGACGTACGAGTTCCAGTTCTTCGGCAGTGCCACACCGGGCAAGGTCGGCAAGGCGCTGGTGCAACTGCCGGTCGACCCGTACACCCAGTACCTCTCCGCCAATCCCGAGCTGAGCGTCTCCGGCAACGACTACCGCTACACCTTCACCTCCCCGGTCGACCTGCCCAACGCACAGGTCGCCTTCCAACTCGGCGGCAGCGTCGAGCCGTGGACGGTCTGCCTGGACAACGTCTCACTGCGGGGTGGCGCGGTCCCCGACGTGTACGTACCGGAGACCGGCCCGCGGGTCCGGGTCAACCAGGTCGGCTACCTGCCCCGAGGCCCGAAGAACGCGACCGTGGTCACCGACGCCACCGCCGCGCTGCCCTGGTCGCTGCGCAACCGGACCGGCCGGGTGGTGGCCACCGGCCGTACCACGCCGCGCGGGCTGGACGCCTCCTCCGGGCAACGGGTGCACTCGATCGACTTCAGTCGCTACACCGCCACCGGCACCGGCTACACACTCGTCGCCGACGGTGAGACCAGCCGGCCGTTCGACCTCGGCACCGACTTCTACGAGCGGCTGCGTACCGACGCGCTGAAGTTCTACTACACCCAGCGCAGCGGGGTGGAGATCCTCGACCGGCTCCGCCCCGGATACGGCCGCCCGGCCGGGCACGTCGGCCTCGCACCGAACCAGGGCGACACCGCCGTACCGTGCCAACCGGGCGTCTGTGACTACACCCTGGACGTCTCCGGCGGCTGGTACGACGCCGGCGACCACGGCAAGTACGTCGTCAACGGCGGCATCTCCGTACACCAGCTCATGAGCGAGTACGAACGCTCCCGCCGCGCCGACACCGCACAGCCGTGGCACCTCGGCGACCGGACCCTCGACCTGCCGGAGAGCGGCAACCGGGTGCCGGACATCCTCGACGAGGCCCGCTGGGAACAGGAGTTCCTGCTCAGCATGCAGGTCCCGGCCGGCAAGCCGAAGGCCGGGATGGCCCACCACAAGATCCACGACGACTCCTGGACCGGGCTGCCGCTGCTGCCCCACCTGGACGACAAGCGGCGCGAACTGCACCCGCCCACCACCGCCGCCACGCTCAACCTGGCCGCCACCGCGGCACAGGCGGCGCGCGTCTTCCGCCCGTACGACAAGGGGTTCGCCGACCGCAACCTGCGCGCGGCAAAGACCGCCTGGGCCGCGGCCCGGGCGAACCCGTCGATCTACGCGGACCCGGCCGACGGCAACGGTGGCGGCGCCTACAACGACAACGACGTCAGCGACGAGTTCTACTGGGCCGCCGCCGAACTGTTCCTCACCACCGGGGCGCGCGAATACCGCGACGCGGTGCTCGCCTCGCCGCACCACACCGGTGACATCTGGCGGGATCGGGGCTTCGACTGGGGCAACACCGCCCAACTCGGCCGGCTCGACCTGGCGACGCTGCCCAGTGCTCTGCCGGACCGCAACCGGGTACGCGCCTCGGTGGTCCAGGGCGCCGACCGCTACCTGGCCACGATCGAGGCCCATCCGTACGGGGTGCCGTACGCACCGGCCGACAACCTGTGGGACTGGGGTTCCAACAACCTGATCATCAACAACGCGATCGTGCTGGCGACCGCCTTCGACCTGACCGGTCGGGACCGCTACCGCGACGGGGTGCTGGAGACGATGGACTACCTGTTCGGCCGCAACGCGCTGAACCAGTCGTACGTCACCGGCTACGGCGAGGTGGCCTCGCGCAACCAGCACAGCCGCTGGTACGCCCACCAGCTCAACCCGGACCTGCCGAACCCGCCCCGGGGGACGCTCTCCGGTGGCCCGAACTCGGCCATCCAGGACCCGGTGGCGCAGCAGAAACTACGCGGATGCGCGCCGCAGTTCTGCTACCTCGACGACATCGAATCCTGGTCGACGAACGAGCTGACCATCAACTGGAACGCCCCGCTGGCCTGGATCGCCGCATTCGTCGCCGACCAGGACAGCGGCGAGACACGCCGCTGATCCTGGTCCGGGAAGGGCCCCTGCTGTCGCTGCTCGCGTAGCAGGGGCCCTTCCCAACCTCTCGGTAGGAGCCTTCCCGACCTCTCAGTAGGAGTAGGTGCGGGCGACCGCGACCATCTCCGAGCTGTGCGAGCCGACCACGCCCACACCGGCCGGGCGGGGCTGGAAGCCGGGCAGTCCGGACAGGTCGTCACTGGCGTCCATCGCGCGCAGCGACACCGGGCCGCCCCGGAGCGAGAGGACCAGCTCGATCTCGATCCCGTCGGTCGGCGGGGCGTGGAAGACCAACCCGAACGACCACGGTCCGCCGTCGGTCACCGGTGCCACGGGTACGTCCCGTCCCGCCACCGTCGCCCGTACCACCGTTGCGGTGGAGGCGGCCACGTGCAGGCTGGCCAGGCGTACCTGCCGTTGCGGGGTCAGCCGCAGCCGCAGCGTGCGCCGGTCACCATCGGTCCGGTCGGCGAGCACGGTCAGGACCGGGGCGGGCAGGGCAGCCGCCTGCGCCGGACCGGCGAGCATGGTGTCGTCGCCGAGCGCCGGGAAGTCGGACCGGGTCGACGTCGGGGTGTTGACGTACCGGGCGGTCCAGGGCTGGGGGTCGGTCTCGTGGCTGAGCCACCGGGCCGTACCGGTGTTGGTGTCGAGGGCGTACATCAGGTGGGTCGGTACCGGGTGGTCGGCGTCGAACCGGTCGACCACCAGCCCGATGCCGGCGAGCACCAGCGCGGCCAGCGCCGCCGCGAGCGCGGGCACCGCGACGCGCCGACGCGCCGAGGCCCCGGGAACCACCTCCCCCGGTCCGGCGGGCTCGGTTCCGGTCGGCTCCGCTCCCGTCCGCTCCTTCTCGGCCGGAGCTGCGCCGGGTGGCTGGGCGGGGAGGGCGGGGTGGAGCAGGTCGAGGACCGGGAGGGCGCCGAGGCCGAGCAGGACGGCGAAGAGCGCCGCGACCCCGCCCATCGCCATGCCCAGCGCGGGGAAGAGCAGCATGACGGTCGGCAGCAGGATCAGTACCCCGACGGCCGCCCCGGCCGTCACCGCGACCACCGCCCACCGGCTGCCCGGCCGTACGGCGAGCGCCACCAGCCCGCCGGCCGCGCCGGCCAGCGCGGGCAGGGTCGCCAGGTACGCCCCACCCGGAGTGAGTACGGCGAGCAGGACCCCGAGTACGGCCAGCCAGCCGACCCCGCCGACGGCCAGTGCCGCCGCCCCGATCCGGCGACGGAACAGCGCGTACCAGCCGAGCAGTACGGCGGCGGCCAGCGCCAGCACCGCCAGCCGGTACCACAGCGGCCGGTACGGGTCGAGCAGCTCGGCGTAGCCGGGGCGGATGGTGGTGATGGCCAGCCAGAGCACCTGCGCCAGCACCGGCGCGACCACGATCGGCACCAGGGTCAGCCCGAACCCGGCGCTCATCCGGGACCAGGAGGCGTGACCCCGACGTCGGGTGGTCCAGCCGAAAAGCCCGACCGCGACAACCGCCAGCAGGGCCAGTGGCCACGTCAGCCAGCCGGGGTAGCGGACCAGGGTGCCCGGCACCGGGAAGTAGGTGGCGTCGTTGCCGGCGCGCAGGTCGGCCAGGTCCGTGGCACCGAACTCGCGGGCCAGCGCCAGGGCGTTGTCGCCGTGCTGTTGCAGGCTGCCCCGGTCGACCGTGGCCGGGGTGTCCAGCGGGGTGTGGTAGATCGCCCCGCCGTCCAGGTAGGCCGAGTTCAGCCCGGTGAAGCCGTGGTCGAGGAAGGCGGTGAAGTCGGTGTCGTTGGGCAGCAGCCGGTAGACCTCGACCGCGAACGAGGTGCCCACCGCGTGCGGTGCGGCCCTTCCGAAGACGCCGACCAGTCCGGCGTTGTCCGGTGAGGTTTCGAACATGATCACCGGCCCGGTGCTGCCGCGCGCCTCCAGGTTGAGCACCACACCGCCGTCGGCGGCGAGCGGGTGACCGGAGGCGAAGGCGGAGGCGCCGCAGAGGCACGCCTCCTCGGCGTCGGTGAGGACGAACACGATGTCGTTGCGGGGGCGGGGGCCGGTGCTCAGCGCGCGGGCCACCTCCAGGATGGCCGAGGTGCCGACCGCGTCGTCGTTCCCGCCGGGACCGGACTGGACCGAGTCGTAGTGGGCGACCAGGAAGACCCGACCGGTCGGGTCGGTTCCGGGGATCCGGGCCACCACGTTGCGTACCCGGGCCAGGGTGGCGCCGCCGGCCGCGCCGCTGAGCTGACCGGCCTCCTCGGCCACCGTGTCCTGCACCTCGGTCGACAGGCCGAGGTCGCGCAGGGTGCTTTCGAGGTAGGTCCGTACCTGGTCGTTGGCGGGGCTCCCGGCGACGTGCGTACGGGCACCGACGACCGCCACGTGTTCGGCGGCCCGACCGGCGCTGAACTGTCCGGCGGGGGCGTCGGTGCCGACCGGCGCGGGGGTACGCAGGTCGAGCAGTGCGGCGGCGCCGATGGCGACCAGTACGGCCAGCGCGGCGGCTGCGGTCAGCCCGCGCCGGGTACGCCGCACGGTCGGAGGCGGGGCGTGTTCGAGTGGTGACTCAACGGATGTGGCCACGTGTTTCTCCTGGGGGAAGGGGGGTCTTCCTGGGCCTCGGTGAATATTGTTACCGGTGCGTAGGGGTGGCCCCATCCTGCCCGCTCCCGGGCCTCGGTGGGCGACTGCCGGCGGGGACCGGTTGTCGCATAGCGTGGAGGTATGACCGCGGTGCATGAGCCTGATCCGATCGACCTGCTGCGGCAGTTCGTCGAGCGGGTGTCGCCGTACGACCCCGACCCGGCGGGTGCCCCGATCGCCTCGATCGAGCTGCGGCACCGCCACGCCGTCGAGCGTTTCCCGCTCACCCCGCACCTGGTCCGGGCGCTCGGCGCCGCCCTGGCCGGCTACCGTGATCCGGGTGACCGGGGCCGCTGCGGGCAGTGTGGCGGCCGGCGGCTCGACGACAACCTGCACTGCGTCGACTGCGGTCGGCTGCACGGGGTGCTCGGCGAGGTGATCGCCGCCCGCGCCGAGCGGCTGGCACGTGGTGGGAGCGCGACCGGGGGGCCGGTCGGATGAGCCGAGGACCGGCGCGGGTGACCGCGTTCCCCGTGTTGTGTGGCAGCGTTGGGTGGTACAGGATCAGCAGGTTGACCGCTAAGGAGCCGGACATCAGTATCGAGGACCCCCGATCCGGGGCCGGTCCGCGGTGGTACGGAGTACCAGCATGACCGGTTCCTCCGTGGTGCCCCAACGGACCTACCCGCACGGCGGGTTCGGCCGGCATCCCAACCTGCCCGCGGGCGAGCGGCTGCGGGTGCTGCTGGTTGAGGACGACGAGGGCGACGCCTTCCTGGTCGGCGAGCTGCTCGCCGAGACCCAGTCGGCGATCGACCTGCTGGTGGCGACGAGCCTCAACCAGGCCAAGCAGCAGATCGCCGACGTCGACTGCGTACTGCTCGACCTCGGCCTGCCGGACGCCGAGGGGCTGGACGGGCTCCGTCAGGTCCTCGCCATGTCCACCGGTGCGGCGGTCTGCGTACTCACCGGCCGGCAGGACGAGCGGCTCGGTGTCGACGCGGTGGCCGAGGGCGCCCAGGACTACCTGGTCAAGGGGCAGGTCGACGGGGTCCTGCTGTCCCGGGCGCTGCGGTACGCGGTCGAGCGCAAGCGGGCCGACGAGAACGCCCGGCGGCTGCGCGAGGTGGAACTGCGCCAGGCGGAGTCGGCCCGGCTGGAGCGCGGCCTGCTGCCGCAGCCGCTGATGGACACCGACCAGGTCGAGGTGCACACCTTCTACCGGCCGGGGCGGCACGCCGCCCTGATCGGCGGCGACTTCTACGACGTGGTGCAGACCACCCCGGACCGGGTCGACCTGATCGTCGGCGACGTCTGCGGGCACGGGGTCGACGAGGCGGCGCTCGGCGTCGAGCTGCGGGTCGCCTGGCGCGCCCTGGTGCTCGCCCGGGTGCCGGACGACGAGGTGCTGCCCGCGCTGGAACAGGTGCTGATGAGTGAGCGCCGGCTCCGCGAGATCTTCGCGACGGTGGCCACCGTACGGCTCGACCTGGCCGCGAACCGGGCCACCTTCCGGCTCGCCGGGCATCCGCCCCCGCTGCTGCTCTCCGGTGGACGGGTCGCCCCCGTCCAGGTGCCCGGCAGTTTGCTGCTCGGGGTCCGCCCCCGCCCGCCGATCGCTTTCGATCTGGCTTTCGACACCGAGGACTGGTCCTTGCTGCTCTACACCGATGGATTGATCGAGGGGCGGGTCGGCGAGGGGCCGGACCGGCTCGACGTACCGGGGCTGCGTGAACTGGTCGCCGACCCGGCGGCCCGGGATGTGCCGCTGGCCGACCTGCCCAGTTGGCTGGTCAGCCGGGCCGAGGAGCTCAACGGTGGTCCGTTCGCCGACGACGTGGCGATGCTTCTGGTCAGCCGGGGCGGTGGTCGGTGATGGAGATGGGGATGACAACCACACGTTCGGCGCGGCGCCCGTTCGGCTGGAGCCTGCGCCGCCGGGTCACCGCGCTCTGCGTGGTGGTGGGTTCGGTGCTGGCCCTGCTCGCCGTCGGCGAGGCACTGGTGGCCAACGCGAACCGGAATCACCTGGACACTCTGCTGACCAAGACCGGCCCGTTGCGTACCGACGCGGAGTCGCTGCCGACCGCGCTGGTCAACCAGCAGACCGCCGTACGCGGCTTCGCGGTCAGCGGTGACCGGGCGGACCTGGCGCCGTACGAGGACGGGCTGAAGCAGGAGAGCCTTCTGATCACCCGGATGGACGCGCTGCTCGACGACCATCCGGAGATCCGCCAGCAACTGCACCTGGTCCGGGACCAGGCGGCGCAGTGGCGGACGGACGTGGCGGTGCCGATCATCAGCGCGACCACCACCGGTGGCCCGAGCGCGGGGCAGCCACTGGTCAACGAGCGGGGACGGCAGCAGTTCGACACCCTGCGCGCCTCGACTGAACGGTTGCAGGACCTGATCCTCGACCTGCGCAACGAGGTCGCCACCAAGGCGCGTAAGACCGGCAACACGCTGGTCCTGCTGCTGATCCTCGCCGCGGTGGTGGTGATCCTCGCCGGGGTGGCGCTGCTGGTGTCGCTCAACCGGGCGGTCATCGGTCCGGTGACCCGACTGGCCGAGCAGGTGCGCGCGGTCGCCCAGGGCGACTACCAGCGCGACATCGAACAGGTGGGCCCACCCGAACTGGCCCTGCTCGCCGCCGACGTGGACGCGATGCGCCGCAAGATCGCCGCCGACCTGGCCGAGGTACGCGAGGCGCGGACCCGGATCGAGTGGGTCAACAGCCAGTTGCAGAAGCAGGCCGAGGAGCTGGTCCGGTCCAACCGTGACCTGGAACAGTTCGCGTACGTCGCCTCGCACGACCTGCAGGAGCCGCTGCGCAAGGTGGCGAGCTTCTGCCAGCTCCTGCAACGCCGGTACGCCGGACAGCTCGACGAGCGCGCCGACCAGTACATCGCGTTCGCGGTGGACGGCGCCCAGCGGATGCAGCGGCTGATCAACGACCTGCTCGCCTTCTCCCGGATCGGCCGGCTCACCACGGGTTTTGTCGAGGTGGACCTGAACCAGGTGATGAGCGACGTCGCCGGGCAGACCGAGGCGGCCCGCCAGTACGCCGGTGGCGAGCTGACCTGGTCCGACCTGCCGGTGGTGCTGGGCGAGGAACCGCTGCTGACGAACCTGCTGGCGAACCTGGTCAGCAACTCGTTCAAGTTCCGCCGCCCGGACGTCCCGCCGAAGGTACGGATCTCGGCCCGCCGGGTCGACAACGAGTGGGAGATCAGCTGCGAGGACAACGGCATCGGGATCGAGGCCGAGTTCGTCGACAAGATCTTCGTGATCTTCCAGCGGTTGCACTCGAAGGACGCGTACCCGGGCACCGGGATCGGGCTGGCGATCGTGAAGAAGATCGTCGAGTACCACGGTGGGCGGATCTGGGTGGACCTCGACGCCGTCGAGGGGACCATCATCCGGTTCACCCTGCCGGTGACCGTGGAAGCCGAGCCCGCGGAGCTGGCCGCCGCGCCGGCCGTACCGGAGCAGTCCGGTGGCCCGGACGAGCAACCGGACGCCACCGTGGACACGGCCGGACAGCAGGGTTCGGACGAGGACGACAACAATTCGAGTGGGCCGGGTGGCCCGGCGGCCGATGGGTCGGACGGACCGAAGACCGGCGAGATAAAGGAGATCGTGGCATGACGGCACCGCCGGACGGCAGAAGCCCGATAGAGGTCCTCCTGGTCGAGGACGACCCCGGCGACGTGCTCATGACGCAGGAGGCGTTCGAGGAGCACAAGCTGCGCAATCGGCTGACTGTGGTCTCCGACGGCGCGGAGGCGCTCGCCTACCTGCGGCGCGAGGGCCAGTACGCGGACGCGACGTCGCCGGACCTGATCCTGCTCGACCTCAACCTGCCCCGCCGCGACGGGCGCGAGGTGCTGCGCGAGATCAAGAACGACGAACAGCTCTGCCGGATCCCGGTGGTGGTGCTGACCACCTCCCAGGCCGACGAGGACATCCTGCGCAGCTACCAGTTGCACGCGAACGCGTACGTGACCAAGCCGGTCGACTTCGAGCGGTTCATCACGGTGGTCCGGCAGATCGACGAGTTCTTCGTCAGCGTGGTGAAGCTCCCGCCGCGGGGCTGACGCCATGATCGAAGAAGTGGGGGCGTTACTCAGGACCGTCGCGGCCGATGTCATCCTGCCGCTCTTCGGCCATCTGGGACGGGACGACGTGTCCGAGAAGGCTCCGGGCGAGCTGGTCACGGTCGCCGACCGGCGGGCCGAGCTGATCCTCGCCGAGGGACTGCTCCGGCTGCTGCCCGAATCCGTCGTGGTCGGCGAGGAGGGCGTCGCCGCCGAGCCCGCGCTTCTGGACCACCTGCACCGTACGACCCCGGTCTGGCTGGTCGACCCGATCGACGGTACGGCCAACTACGCCGCCGGGCGGGAGCCGTTCGCGGTGATGGTGGCGCTGATCGAGGCGGGCGTGAGCCGGGCGAGTTGGATCCTCGACCCGATCTCGGACCGGCTGCTGACCGCCGAGGCGGGGCGGGGGACGTACCTCGACGGGGTGGCGGTGCGGCCGGCGGTCGACCGGCCGGCGACGGCCCTGCGCGGCGCGGTGATGACCCGGTTCCTGCCCCCGGCCTGGCGGGCCTCGGTGGAGGCCGGCGCACACCGGCTCGGTACGGTCCTGCCCGGACTGCACTGCGCCGGCCGCGAGTACGCGGACATCCTCACCGGCGAACAGCAGTTCGCGTTCTTCTGGCGCACCCTGCCCTGGGACCACGCCCCCGGGGTGATGCTCCTGCGGGAGGCGGGCGGGGTGGCGCGACGGCTCGACGGGACGCCGTACGACCCGGCCGACGACCGGTTCGGTTTGCTCGTCGCCGCCGACGAACGAATCTGGCACACGGTACGGGAAACGCTCGTTCCGACCCTGTGATCGGAACGCTTCGGTGTGAGCACTGATACACAGAGTGAATGCCGTGTTTCACTCACCGACGACGATGCGATGTGGTAGACGCGCAGGGCCGACAGCGCGTCCGTGGTCCGGTAGTGTGACCCCCGGTCTCCCGCCCGGAGGCGCCGCATCCGGCGCCGGCGGTGGCCGCCGCCGAAAGAGCTACCAGGTAACCGGGGGTAGGCGGCCGACGGAAGGAACGGCTTTCGTGCCTCGCAGGACGGCCAGAATCCGGCGCCGCGCGTCGGGAACGCTCGCGGCACTGCTCGCCGCCGTGGTGGTCGCTACCGGAACTCCCGCCGCCGCGGCCCCCGCCGCCCAGTCCCTCGGTTACGGACCGCTCGC
The DNA here is from genome assembly GCF_053601675.1 of Micromonospora sp. NPDC004704. Classification (NCBI taxonomy): domain Bacteria; kingdom Bacillati; phylum Actinomycetota; class Actinomycetes; order Micromonosporales; family Micromonosporaceae; genus Micromonospora; species Micromonospora sp. NPDC004704. The sequence goes on from NZ_JBSGCD010000007.1 coordinate 293,136, forward strand.
GCTCGCGCCCAGCAGCCCCGGTGACGAGGGCGGCAGCAAGAACCTGCGCGACACGCTCGAAGCCGTCTCCAAGGGACATATCGAGGCCAAGGCCAAACTCGACAATTCGGTCAAGCGTCAGGCCGCGCTCACCGCCGAACTGGCCAAGGTCGAGGTCCGGCTGACCGAGCTGAACGCGGTGGTCGCCGAGGTCGCCGTCGAGTCCTACCGGCTCGGCCGGCTCAGTGCCGTAGCCACCCTGCTCAACAGTGCCTCGCCCGAGGCGTTCCTGGAGCGGGCCGCCGGGCTGGAGGTGATGGCCCAGCGCGACGACAAGCAGCTCCGGGCGCTCACCGAGGCGCGCGAGGAGGCGACCCGGGCCAAGGCCGCGATCGACAACGAGGTACGGGAGCAGCAGAAACAGCTCGCCGTGATCGCCAAGCGGAAGACCGACGCCGAACGCGCCCTCGCCGCTGTCGGGGGCAAGTCCAGCACCGGGTTCGTCGCCGCCAACTCACCCGCGGCCAAGCCGGCGCCGAAGAACTCCGACGGCTCCTGGCCGAAGGAGTCCTGCACCATCAACGACCCCACCACCACCGGCTGCATCACCCCCCGGACCCTGCACGCGATGAACCAGGCGCAGGCCGCCGGCTACAAGCGCTACGTCTCCTGCCACCGCCCCAGCGGCGGCGGTGAACACCCCAAGGGACGCGCCTGCGACTTCGCCTCCGCGACCAGCGGCTTCAAGGACGCCGACGCGACCGGCGGCGACCGCACGTACGGCAACAACCTGGCCGCGTACTACGTCAAGAACGCCAGCTCCCTCGGTGTGCTCTACGTGATCTGGTACCGACAGATCTGGATGCCCGGCACCGGGTGGCGGTCCTACAGCGGCGGCGGCAGCCCGGCCGGCGACCACACGAACCATGTTCATCTCTCGATGGTTTGACATCGAAGCGCCCCTGGCCTGCGTACGATCGCTCCGATGGAGACAACACCTGCGAACGTACCCGCTCAGGCGAGCGTGCCCGTGACGCCGACGAGCCCACCCGTGACCGACGCGGCCGGGCCCCGCGCGCTGCCGAACGGGCTCGCCGCGACCCTCGTTTTCCTCGCCAGCGGCGCGGTGCTCGTACTGGAGACCGTGTCCCTGCGCCTGGTCGGCCCGTACCTCGGAGTCACCCTCCAGGTCACCAGCTCGGTGATCGGGGTGGCGCTCGGCGCCATCGCGTACGGGGCGTGGCTCGGCGGGTGGCTTGCCGACCGGCGCGACCCCCGTACGCTGCTCGCCCCGGCCCTGGTCCTCGCCGGGATCACCACCGCGATCACCCTGCCGGTGGTCCGGTACGCCGGTGAGGTGCTGCGCGGCGGCGCCACCGCCGGCATCCTGCTGCTGACCGCGCTGGCGGTGTTCCTGCCGGCCGCACTGCTCGCCGCGGTCACCCCGCTGGTGGTGAAGTTGCAGCTCAGCGATCTGCGCCGGACCGGTCAGGTGGTCGGGCGGCTGTCCAGCATCGGCACCCTGGGCGGCATCACCGCCACCCTCGGCACCGGATTCGTGCTGGTCGCGGCCCTGCCGAGCACCGTCATCATGGTCGGGCTCGCGCTCCTGCTCGGACTGACCGGCCTCTGGCTCGGGTGGTACCTGTGGCGGCAGGACCGGACCTCGGTGCCGGGGCGGCCCCGGGTGAAGGCGGCGGTGGCACTGCTCGGGCTGGTCGGGGCGGGACTGGCCACGGTGTCGCCGAACCCGTGCGACGTGGAGACCGCGTACCACTGCGCCAGCGTGGAGGCCGACGCCGACAACCCGGACGGCCGGCTGCTGGTGCTCAACTCGGCCTGGCACTCGTACGTCGACCTGGCCGACCCGACCCACCTGGAGTTCGCGTACACCCAGTGGATCGGTGCGGTGGCGGACGTGTTCGCGCCGGCCGGGCAGCGGCTGGACGCGGTGCACCTCGGCGGCGGCGGGTTCACCATCCCGACCTACCTGACCGCCACCCGACCGGGAACCGTCAACACGGTGTTCGAAATCGACGGTGAGCTGGTCGAGCTGGGTCGCCGCGAGTTGGGCGTACGGCCGGGCCCGGAACTGCGGGCGGTGGTCGGCGACGCCCGGATGCTGGTCGGTGAACTGCCCGACGACAGCGCCGACCTGGTCGTCGGTGACGCCTTCGGTCACCTCGTGGTGCCCTGGCACCTGGCCACCCGGGAGATGGCGGCCGACATCCGGCGCGTCGTCCGCCCCGGCGGGATGTACGTCCAGAACGTCATCGACTACCCGCCGCTGCGGTTCATCCGCGCCGAACTCGCCACCGTCAAGGCCGAGTTCACCCACGTCGCGGTCGTCGCACCGCCGAACGCGATCACCGGCGCCCGGGGCGCCAACTTCCTGATCGTCGCCGCCGACACCCCGCTGCCGATCGAGGCGCTGCGCACCCGGCTCGGCGCGCTCGACGAACCGGTGACCGTGCTGGACGGGGCGAACCTGGACGGGTTCATCGACGACGCCATCGTCCTCACCGACGAGTACGCCCCGGTGGACCAGCTCCTCGCCACCGCCTGACCGGCACCGCAGGTGATCTGCCGACGACGGGATAGTTGTTCATCTTTCGGTCAGCCACCGACCTCCTGACCGTCGCCCGTCGACGGTTGGATCGGGTTCCACCCGAACCCACGTCAGGAGACCTGCGGTGCGACGTACCCTTCCCATTCTCGGCCTGGCCGGCGTACTGCTGGCGGCGGTGGTGGCGATCCCCACCTCGTCGTCCGCCGCCCGCCACAGCGACGAGTCGGACCAGCGGCAGGCGGACAAGTCCCGCGACGCGAAGCCGCTGGTGATCGCCCACCGTGGGGCCAGCGGTTACCGGCCCGAGCACACCCTGGAGTCGTACCGGTTGGCGATCCGGCTCGGCGCCGACTTCATCGAGCCCGACCTGGTCTCCACCCGCGACGGGGTGCTGGTCGCCCGGCACGAGAACGAGATCTCCGGGACCACGAACGTCGCCGACCACCCGGAGTTCGCCGGCCGCAAGGCCACCAAGACCATCGACGGGATCGCGGTCACCGGCTGGTTCACCGAGGACTTCACCCTGGCCGAGCTGAAGACGCTGCGGGCCAAGGAGCGGCTGCCGCAGGTCCGGCCGACCAACACCGCCTTCGACGGCACCCTGGAGATCCCGACCCTCCAGGAGGTCATCGACCTCGCCAAGTCGGAGAGCCGGCGGGTCGGCCGCACCATCGGCATCTACCCGGAGACCAAGCACCCCACGTACTTCCAGTCGATCGGGCTGGCGCTGGAGGAGCCGCTGGTCCGGGTGCTCAAGCGCAACGGCCTGACCAGTCGCAAGGACGCGGTGTTCATCCAGTCCTTCGAGACCGCGAACCTGCGCAAGCTGAGCAAGCTGACCGACGTACGGCTGGCCCAGCTGCTCGACGCCACCGGGCGCCCGTACGACTTCACCGTGGCCGGTGACCCGCGCACGTACCAGGATCTGGTCAAGCCGGAGAACCTGAAGTGGATCAGCACGTACGCGGACGGGATCGGCGCGACCAAGAACCTGATCGTGCCCCGCGACGCCAACGGCAAGCTGCTCGCCCCCACCAACGTCGTACGTGACGCCCACCGGGTCGGCCTGGACGTGCACGCCTGGACGTTCCGGGCGGAGAACCAGTTCCTCCCGACCGACTTCCGCCTCGGTGCCGACCCGAACGCCCGGGGTGACATCACGTCCGAGTACGAGCTGTTCTTCAGCCTCGGCCTCGACGGTGTGTTCAGCGACCACCCCGACACCGCCGTAGCCGCCCGCGCCGCGCTCCGCTGAGCGGCCCGCCCTCGGCTCGGAGGTGAGGCAGGGCGCCCTGTTCGCACAGGCGCCCTGCCTTTTCACCGTACCGGGCGGCCCGGCCGGTTCCGGGCAACCGCCGGTACGCCCACCCGACCCCGTGGTACGACTGGACCGGCAGCCGGGCGGTCCGGGACGGGCGGGGCGGGACGAGGGTGGATGGACACGGATCAGCGGTCCGACCTGCTCCGCGACCTGGGCCAGCCGAAGGGCGTCACCTACATCGAGCTCTTCTTCGACCTGGTGTTCGTCTTCACCCTGTTCCGGCTCTCCCAGACGCTGATGGTCCACCTGGACTGGGTCGGCGCCTTCCAGACCCTGATCCTGCTGATGGCGGTCTGGTGGGTCTGGTCGTACACGAACCTGCTGACCGACACCCTGGACTCACGGCTGATCCGGCTCCAGTTCCTGATCACCGCCACCATGTTCGGCGTCCTGTTGACCTCGACCGCCATTCCGGAGGCGTTCGAGCAACGCGGGCTGCTGTTCGCGATCGCGTACGTGGCGATCAACCTCGGCCGCAGCTCGATCCTCGCCTTCGCCCTGCGGCATCATCACCTGGGCCGCCGGCCGTTGCGGGGAGCGGTCTGGTTCGCCGTCTCGGCGGTGCCCTGGTTCGCCGGGGCGATGGTGGAGGACGCCGGCCGGCTGGCCCTGTGGAGCCTGGCACTGGCGATCGACTACGTGGCCGCGCTCGTCGGCTGGCCGGTGCCGGGGCTGGGGCGTACGAACTCGGCGGAATGGAACCTGGCCGACGAGCACATGGCCGAGCGTTACCGCCTCTTCGTGATCATCGCGCTCGGCGAGACCGTCGCCATCACCGGCCGTACGTTCCACGACAGCGACTTCAGCCTCCACCGGGGTACGGCGTTCACGCTGTCCTTCTGCATCACCGTGTCGCTGTACTGGATCTACTTTCACCGGACCAGGGAGAAGCTCGGCCCGGCGTTCTCGGGCGCGAGTGACCCCGCCGACGTGAACGAGCCGCGTTCGCGGAGCAAGGAAGCGGCCCTGGCCCATCTGGTCATGGTCATGGGGGTGGTGGGCGTCACCGTCGCCGACGAGCTGGTGATCAGGCATCCGACCGGTTCCGCTCCGGCCTCCTGGGTCGCGGTCATGCTGGGCGGACCGGCGCTCTTCCTCGCCGGTCACACGCTGCTGGGGTGGCAGGTGTTCACCCGCGCGGCCACACCCCGGCTGATCGGGCTGGCGGTGCTGATCGTCGCGGCCCCGGCCATGATCGGCCTAGCACCGCTGGCCTCCACCGGACTCGCCGCGGCCGTACTCGCGGTGGTGGTGGGCTTCGAGATCCGGCTCAACGGCCCTCTGCCGGGCGGACGCAGCGTCCCACCCAGGGGCTGACGTCGGGGCGTTTCAGGTGAACAGGCCGCGACGGAACGCCTCGCCGACCGCGGCGGCCCGGTCCCGTACGCCGAGCTTGTCGTAGATGCGCAGCAGGTGGGTCTTGATGCTGGCCTCGCTGATGAACAGCTTCGACGCGGCCTCCCGGTTGGTCGCCCCGTCCGCCACGAGCTTGAGCACCTGGAGTTCACGCTGGCTGAGCGTGCCCTGGGCGGGCTTGCCGAGCCGGGCCGGCCGGCGCATCTGACCCATCAACCGACCGGCCACCGTCGGGGAGAGCACCGCCTCACCGTTGGCGGCCAGGCGTACCGCGCGGAGCAGTTCGTCGGTGGGCGCGTCCTTGAGCAGGTAACCGGTGGCGCCCGCCTCGATCGCGGGCAGCACGTCGCTGTCGGTGTCGAACGTGGTCAACACCAGCACCCGTACGGTCGGCGCGGTCCGGTTGAGTTCGCGGATCGCCTCGACACCGTCCATCCGTGGCATCCGGAGGTCCATCAGCACCACGTCCGGGCGCAGCGCGGCGACCTGCGCGAGCGCCTCCGTGCCGTCACCGGCCTCGCCCACCACCTCGAACTCGTCCGAGCCGGTGAAGGCCCCGCGCAGCCCGTTGCGGACCACCGGATGGTCGTCGACGATCAGCAGGCGTACCGGTCCGGTCTTCATGATTCGTTCTCCACCGTCGTCGGGATGCTGGCGTTGATCGCGGTCCCGTCGCGGGGCGCGGTCTCGACGGTCAGGGTGCCGTCGACCCGCTCCAGCCGCTGCCGGATCGCCCGCAACCCGAAGCCGGTGCCGTCGGGGGCGGTGCCCGGCTCGGCGACGTCCGCCATCGAGAAGCCCACTCCGTCGTCACGTACGTCCAGCATGACGAGGTCGTCCAGGTAGGAGAGGGTCACCCCGACCTTGCTCGCGCGGGCGTGCTTGGCGATGTTGGTCAGTGCCTCCTGGGCCACCCTGAACATGGCAATCTCGATCTCGGCGAGCATCGGGCGAGGGTCGCCGGTGGTCTCGACCCGGACCGGCACCCCGGACTCACGGGACCAGCGGGTGGCCAGTCCGGTGATCGCCTCGGGCAGGTGCGAGTCGTCGAGTTCGGTCGGCCGTACCGCCGCCACCGACCGGCGGGCGGCTGCGAGGCTCTCCCGGGCCAGCGCGTGTACGTGATCCATGTGGCGTTGCCACTGCTGCGGATCCTCGCGCGTACGGTCGGCGGCCTGCAACTGGGTGATGATGCCGGCGAGCCCCTGGGCCAGGGTGTCGTGGATCTCGTGCGCCATCCGCTGCCGTTCGTCGTGCACCCCGGCCTCGCGGGCCTGGATCAGCAGTTGAGCGTGCAGCCCGTCGTTCTCCGCGAGCGCGGCCTCCAGTTGGGCCAGCGCCTGCCGACGCTGCTCGCTCTCTTCGGTGAACCGTTGGCCCAGAAAGCCGAACCAGCCGATCAGGAAGATCTGGGCGAGCACCACGAGCACGGTGATCGTGATCCAGTCGCGGTTGTTCGGAACACCGGCCGGCAGGATGTTGACCAGGATCGAGGTGGCCGTGACGCAGAGGAAGCCCCAGACCGGCGGGAGCACCTCGTACGCCTGCATGAAACCGATCAGGGCGAAGAGGAGGAAGATGCCCCGGTGCGCCGTGAGCAGACCGGCGAGTGTCGTCTGTACGCCCATGAAAAGCACCACCGACCAGGTGGGCCGGGTACGGGGCGGCGGCCGGAGGGTGTTCATGAACAGCGCCCACAACGCGGTCACGGTGACCAGGCCGACGGTGGTGAGCAGGTCCCTCGCCGACTGCCCGGGGTCGAGCAGGGCGAGCAGGGTGGCCAGACCGAGCAGGACGTACGGCAGCACGACCAGGACCCGCCGCGCAGGATGATCGGGCCGGTCGGCGACGCTGGCCGTCAGCAGTGTGGAGGGGCGGGGCGTCGTGGTGCCCGCGCCGGCTGTCCCGCCCATCCGCCCCACCTCTCTGCTATTCCCAGCGGAAGTATCGCGCCGCGAGTGCCCCGGCGGCGATGGCATAAGCGGCGAGTACGGCGAGCGCCACCGCGGACGGCCAGTTTCCGTCGCTGCTGTCCCGCAGTGCCTGCACACCGGCACCGAGCGGGGTGAAGTCGCCGATCCGGACCAGCACGTCCGGCATCCCCTCGCGCGGCACCCAGAGACCGCCGAAGAACATCAGCGGGAAGAAGAGCGCGGTGCCGATTCCGGTGGCCGCACTGGCGGTGGGGACCAGGGCGGCGATGAGCAGTCCGATCGCGAGCATCGCGGCGGCGACGAGGGCGAGTGCGAGCACGAAGCCGAACCCCTGCCGGGGCAGGACGGCACCGAACAGGATCGCGGCGGTGACGAGCGTCAGCACCACCGTCACCACCACGAACCCGAGCTGTACGGCGAGCTGCGCGACCAGCACCCGGACCGCGCCGATCGGGGTGGTGGAGAGCCGGCGCAGGACGCCCTTCTGCCGGTACCCGGTGATCGTCCCCGGGGTGATGTAGAGCGTCATCATCGCCAGGATCATCACCACGATGATCGGTATGTAGAGGTCGATCACCCGCAGGTTGCCGAGCTCCGGGTCGGCCTGGCGGAATCCCGGGATGCTGCCGAGGATCACCAGCAGCAGCACCGGGAAGATCACGGTCCAGGCGTACGCGCTGGGTTCGCGCAGGAAGAGTTTGAGTTCGACGGCGGTGAGTTTGCGCAGCCCGGACATGTGGGGTCTCCTCGGGTTGGCGACGGGGGACGGAGCGAAGTCACGGCGGGAGCGGACGCGCTCAGGCGTCGGGCTGGCGGTTGGTCAGGCTGAGGAACGCGTCGTCCAGGCTGGTGTGCTCGTACCGTAGGTCGGCGGCGACGATCTGGTTGCGGGCGAGGACCGAGGTGACCGCGTGCAGCAGGTCCCCGGTGCCGGTCACGATGATCTGGGCACCCTGCCGGGTGACCTCCCGGACCTCGGGGAGCACCACCAGCAACTGGTCGTCCAGCGGTGTGGTGGGCCGGAACCGGACCCGCTGCTGCTGGTCCACTCCGGCGACCAGCCCGGCCGGGGTGTCGAGCGCCACCACCCGACCCTCGTTGATCACCGCGAGCCGGTCGCAGAGCTGCTCGGCCTCCTCCATGAAGTGGGTGACCAGCAGGATCGTCACGCCGCGCGCCCGTACCTGTTCGATCAGGCCCCAGGTGTCGCGGCGCGCCTGCGGGTCCAGGCCGGTGGTCAGCTCGTCCAGGATCGCCACCTGTGGGTTGCCGACCAGGGCGAGCGCGATGGAGAGCCGCTGCTGCTGCCCGCCGGAGAGCTTGGCGAACCTGGTGTTCCGCCTCTCGGCCAGCCCGAGTTCGTCGAGCAGGGTCCGCCAGTCGGCGGGGTCGCGGTAGAAGGACGCGTACAGCTCCAGCGCCTCGGCCACGGTGAGCTTCGCCGGCAGTTCGCTCGCCTGGAGCTGTACGCCGACCCGGTGCCGTAGTTCCGCCCCGTCCCGCCGGGGATCGAGCCCCAGTACGGAGATGTCCCCCGCGTCGGGTCGACGCAGCCCGGCGACGCACTCCACGGTGGTGGTCTTGCCCGCCCCGTTGGGGCCGAGGATGCCGAAGATCTCCCCACTGTCGACGGTGAACGAGACGTCGTCGACCGCTACCTGTGCGCCGTACCGCTTGCGTAGGTGGTTGACTGAGATGACTGGCATGCGTACTCCTCGGGGCCTGCCGCCCGCCCCCGTTGGTGTACGGGCCGATCTGCCGTACGGCCGGGCGGCTGACTACAGCCTGCGCGGATCCGGCCCGGACCGGTTCCGTCCACCAGCGGTCCGTACGGTGGAACCCGGCCCGCATCAACCGGTTGTGCACTGTCGACCGGATGGCGTCCGTTCAACCGATCGGTGGACAGCCGGCCCGTGACCGCCGCCGCGCCCCGGATCAGAAGTGGTCGAGCAGGTCGGGGAACGTCGACAGGGTCAGCACCAGGTTGTCGTCGGGATCGAGGTCGGCCTGGTCCAGCGCCCACGGGTACGCGTTCGGGATGTAGACGGCGTTCATGCCCGCCGCCCGCGCCGGCAGGATGTCCGACTTCGGGGAGTTGCCGATCATCCACGTGCTCGCCGGCAGGAGCCCGTGCTCGGCCGTGACCTGCCGGTACACCTCGACGTTCTTCTCCGCCACGATGTGCGTACGCCGGAAGTGGTGACCCAGACCGGAAGCGTCGATCTTGCGCTGCTGCTCGTCGGTGTCGCCCTTGGTCAGCAGCAGCAGGTCGTGTCGCCGGCCCAGTTCGGTCAGCGTGTCCGCCACCCCGGGTACGAGCTCGACCCGGCGCTCCACCAGCGCCACCGCCAGTTCCTCGATGCGTCGCCGCTCCGCCTCCGTGGCCGGTCGCTCCCGCAGCCGGCTCAGGCACTCGCCGAGACTGTGCAGGAAGATCGCGCTGCCGTACCCGTGGGTCACCACGTTGGCCCGCTCGATGTCGTCGAGGATCGCGCGGATCTCGACCCGGTCCAGGGTCGGGTGCGCCACCCATTCGAGAAAGTCGTCGATCACCCGCTCGAAAAGGACGTTGTTCTCCCAGAGGGTGTCGTCGGCGTCGAAGATCAGCACCTGTCCGGTGCGTCGCACACTGTTCATCCCGGTCAACTCCACGGTTCTCCTCACCCTTATTCGGGCTGGGACTGTACTCAATCGGGTCGAGAACGGCGACGGATTAGTCCCGCAACTCCGGGAGTCCAACACGACACTCGCCGGGGCATGGACCGATCGACCACGCTGGGGTAGCTTCCGCAGCCAAGACCGATGACGGGAGACCGGCAGTGGGAACGTACGCGGTCGTGACGAAGGCACCCCTGGCCCAGGTACGCGACGCCGTGAACGCGGGTCAGGTCGGTGGTTTTGTCGCACCCGATCCGCTCGGCACCATCGTGCTGTTCGACTCCCCGCGCGGGTCCAGATCCAGCAGCCGCCGCTTGGCGAGACCCGCCGCCGACCTGGTCCGGCGTACGGGGGTGCCGGCGTGGATGCTGCTCGCGAACGAGTCACTGGCGGAGGCGACGATGCTGTCCCCGGACGCCGGGCAGCAGAGTCTCCAGTGGGCGGCGAACTGGCAACCGCCGGAGGACCCGGCCGAGTACCTCTCCGACCGCAAGGCATGGGATGTCTACTGTGGGGAGATCGCGACCGCCTACGGCAGCCCGGAGCGGGGGAGCGACCTGGCGCTGATCCGCAACGACCCGGTGCCCGGCCGCCCACGGCCACTGGTCGCGGACCTGCTGCGGCAGGTCTGCCGGGTGTTCGACCTGCCGGACGTGGCGGTCGGACGTTCCCTGCTCGTCGGCGACGAACCCGGACTCTACGAGGCCGAACGGGTCGACGTGACGCAACGGGGCCTGCTCGGCCGGCTCCTGGCCCGGTCCTGAGATGACCGGGGCGGCAGCGGAGAACGGCGAGACGATCGGCGCGGTCCGGGCGACCCCGTACCGCCTCGGTGCGCTCGCCGACGCGTCACCGGTGACGGTGCTGGGCGAGGCGGACGGCTGGACCCGGGTCGACGTTGCCGACGGGGTGGACCTGAGTGCGCTCAGTGTCGCCGCCCGTACGCCGGCCTGCCTGCTGAGGGTCGACGACGACACCTTCGGGCTGCGGCTGTCCGCGTACGGGCCGGACGGCGCGTCGGTGGGTCCGCTCGACGTCACCTGCACCGAGTCGGACGCGCTGTCGGTTGTCACCCTGTTCGGGCTGCCGGACGGCGCCGCCGTGCTGCACCGGGCGCTGACCAGCCCGTCGACGGGTTACGACCCGCCGGCCCGGCTCGCCGACGCCTGCCGCGCCGTCGGCCTCCCGCTGGAACTGCTCACCCCCGCCGGGTCCGGCCCGGTCACCGTGCTCGGGGCGCCTCCGGCACAGCCGGAGGTCGGCGTGGTCCTGGTGTACGCGTCCGCGGTGAACGCCGCAGCCGCCGCCCCGCTGACCACCCAGTCAGCGTGGACGGTGCCGATCGACGGGAAGCGGAGCCTGCACCTCTGGGACGGTAGGGGCGAGCGGGCCAACCTGGCCCTGGCGGCCGAGGTGCTGGCCGACCGGCGCTGGGCCACGCTGGCGTACTGGTGGTCGGAGCGGACCGCGGGCTTCGTGCTGACCCGCGCCAACCGGGTGGCGGGTGCGCACGAGTGGGGCAGCGCGGCACCGGTGACACCGGAGGGGACCGCACGGACCGCCCGGCAGCTCGCCGAGGAGTTCGGCGTACCCGAGCAGGCACTGACCGTCACCGCGTTGCTGCGGCGTACGGATCTGGAGCCGATGGCGGCGCTCACCGAACTGGGGGACCTGCTCGGCTTACCGGTCGACGTCATCGGCCGTACCGCCGTGGAACTGGCGGGCTGGGCCGCCTCGGTTCCCGGTGCCGTACGCACCGAGCGCCTGGGCTTCGCCGCCGCCGTTGTCCACTCCGTACGGGAGCACTCGTCGAAGCCGCCGCGCGAGGATCTCTACCATCCCCGCCCGCTGTGGCGGCGCCTGCTCAGCGGGTTCCGCCTGCTGGTGTTCGTACCGATTCTGGTCCTTGTGGTGGCCGGTTGGCTGCGCGGTGATGTCAGCGGGTGGTGGGTCCTGCTCGGGTTGGCGCTGACGGCGGACGCGGCCTGGGGCGTACGTCCGGGCCGGCGCAGCCGGATGCACGTCAACCGGGGTACGACCCCCACCGGCGGGCGGCCGACCGGGTCGGGGTGAGCGGGCGGTGACCCTCCGGATTATCGCTGCGGCCCGGCGTGCCGACCCGTTCCGGAGGGTATAACCTCGGGGTCGGCAGTGACAGATCATCATCTATCTGGTCATTCGTCGTTCCCATCCTGGCCGGTGCGGAACGTGCGGGAATCAGGGAGCCGTCGAAAGGTTCACCGTCGTGCCCCGAGCCAGAAAGCGGTACCCCATTGCCCCTCGAACCTCCCGTGCGATCGCCGGACGACGAGACCGCCCGGCTGGCGGCCGTACGTCGTTACGAGATCCTCGACTCGCCCCCTGACGGCGCGTTCGACGAGATCGCGGAGCTGGCCGCGATGGTCTGCGGCACCCCGATCGCCAGCGTCAGCATCGTCGACGCCGACCGGGTCTGGCTCGCCGCCGCCAGGGGATTCGACGGGATCACCGAGGTCGGCATCGAATCCGGCCTGTGCGCCTCGGCCTTCCGCGCCGACGGCCCGTACATCGTCAACGACGCCGCGCTGGATCCGCGTACGGCCGACCACCCGCTGGTGAAGGGTGAACTGTCGCTACGGTTCTACGCGGCGGCACCGATCATCACCGCCGACGGTTTCCGGCTGGGCACGGTGAACGTGATCGACCGCAAACGCCGGCAGGTCACCGGGAACCAGATCGCGGTGCTGACAAAACTCGCCGCCCTGGTCGCGAAGCAGTTGGAACTGCGCCTGGCCGCGATCCTCGCCGTACGGGCGGAGCGGGAACGTGCCGCGGCGGCCGACGCACGGGCGACCGCCGCCAACGCCGACCTCTCCACCCGCGTACGCGACGCCGCCTCGGCCCACCGCCAGGCGCCGCACCCCGACCACTGCCAGCTCGGTGGCGCCACCACCCCCTGCCCCCGTCCGGCCGAGCTGAAGCTCGCCGACTCCTGGGGCGACTCGGCCTGGAGCTGCACCGAGCACGTCGAAGAGGCCCTGCTCAACGTCCGTTCCGTCTTCCTGGCCAGCGAGGAACTCGGCGGCCTGGCCGCCTACGTCAACCGCAACTGACCGGCGACGCATAAGCACCAACTTCTCCCTGATGTTGGTGCGTTGCATCCTAGAAAACTGGTGTACGTTTGGACCCATGACGCGCATCACCGTTGACGTGAACGACGAGTGGCTGGACGCGGCCAGGGAGGTGCTCGGCACCGACACGAAGGTCGCCACCATCAACGCGGCGTTGCATGCCTTCGCACTACGCCGGCAGGCGGTCGAGATCGTCAACGCGTTCGACAGCGTGCAGTTCGAGTTCGCGGATCCGGACCGCTCGTGGGGCTATGGCGGCGGTCGTGACCTGTCCCGGCTGGTCGAGGACGCCCGCGAGGCCGACGCCGCATGATGGCCGGCAGCATCTATCTCGCCGACACCTCCGTCTACGTCCTGCAGGGGCGCTATCCGCAGGTTCGTCGCAGGTTCGAATCGCTGCTGGCCGAGGGTCGTCTTGCGGCCTGCCAGATGACCAGCCTGGAGTGCCTGAACAACGCTCCGGACCCGAAGAGCTACGAGACCCTCTGGGGTGCCCTGCAGGGCCACCGCTGGTTCGACGTCACCGCCAAGGCGATGGACCGGGCGCTCGACACCCATCGGTCGATGGCCGTCAACAGCCAACACCGGAACTTCCGGCTGCCCGATCTGATCATCGCTGCGACCGCGGAGGAGCACGGCGCGACCGTCCTGCACTACGACGCCGACTACGACCGCATCGCCGCCGTCACCGGGCAACCCATGGAGTGGGTCGTGGCAAAGGGTTCACTCTAGGAACTCATCATCGCCGCTGTTGCCGTGGTTTGCTGAATCGGTGACGAGGTGTGGGCAGTGTGGTGCCGACGGCTCGCAGGCTGTCTGTGACGAGTTGTTCGAACGGCTGCTGGCGCTGGACCACTCCCGGCAGCCGCCCTGGGGACCGTTGCACGGTGTGGCCGTCGCCTGCTATTTCCTTCAGCACCCCCGACACCCGCTTGCTCCCGGCGACCCGACCGCGTCGCTGGCGCTGCTGCACGCGTACCTCAGTGGTGGGCAACCGGCGGTCGACGCCTTCGTCGCACAGGCCCGCCGCCGGAACTCGCACCGATACCGGGGCCGCGATGACCGGCCGGCGCCGCAGATTGTGGACCCCGCGATGGCCGCTCGTCCGGCGTCCCGGGTGTTCGTGACGAGGATCGTCGACGTGGCCGTCGACGGCAGTTTCCCCGCGCCGGTCTACCCGGACCTGGTCCGCTCCTGGGCCGAGGCGACCGCCGCCGCGTGGACGCCCGCGTCCTGACCGCCGGTTCTGAGTCAGATTGCCGTCCTATCCGCACAACCGATGGCGGTCGACCTGCGTCAATCACAGTGACGGTCCCTGACGGGGGATTGGCATCGTCGCTCCCCGATGCGTGCGTTGCCGCATGTCGGGCGGGGCGATCGTGGGCTCAAGAGAGGGAAAAGCGCTTGATGGTACGGCGTAGACACGATCTTTCGAAGGCAGTGGCGGTGACCGCAGCGCTGGTCGCCGCCACTCTCACTGTCTCCGGCAACCCGGCACTCGCACAGCCGCAGCCGTCGGTCCCGGCGCCAAAGCCGGCCGGTGGTTCCGGTGGGCCGGTGCTGGCGGCGAACAAGACGTACACGGTGACGTTGTTGACCGGTGACGTGGTGACCGTGACGGGCCGGGGTTCGGCCTGCCCGGTGGTCAGTGTGCAACCGGCGAAGCCCAGCGGTGTCCAGCACCGTAGCTGCGGCCCGGACGGTCACGTTCGGGTCGTGCCGGGCGAGGTGGCCCGACTGGTCGGATCGGTGCTGGACGAGTCGCTGTTCGACGTGACGGCGCTGATCCTCGACGGTTATGACGACGCGCGTACGGCGGAGTTGCCGCTGATCGTCCGGCCGGGCGGGGCCGGGGCGCGGGCGGCGGGCACCCTCGCCGCCGAGCCGCTGGCCGCGAGCTTGGGCGGACGCCGGACACTGCCGACCATCGGCGCGGTCGCCGGCAGCCAGCCGAAGAAGGGCGGCGCGGACTTCCTCCGTACGCTGACCTCCCGCGCGCCCGTCGTGGCCGGCGCCCGGACCGCGGACACCGGCCCGAAGGTGTGGCTGGACCGCCGGGTACGCGCCACCGGCACCACCGCACCTCTCCACGCCGCACCTGTCCACGCCGCACCGGACAGCGATCGGCAGGCGGGGAACGGTCGACTCGACCGGAACCTGACCCAGATCAGCGCGCCGAAGGCGTGGCAGGCCGGTTTCACCGGTCGGGGCAGCCGGGTGGCCGTCCTCGACACGGGAGCCGACTTCACCCATCCTGACCTGGTCGGGCAGGTGGTGGAGCGGGCCGACTTCACCGTCGATGGCGGGAACGCGGTCGACGGCAACGGGCACGGCACCCACGTGGCGGCGACGATCGCCGGCAGCGGCGCCGGAGCGCCGGGTCTGCGGCGCGGGGTCGCCCCCGATGCCGACCTGGTGATCGGCAAGGTCCTCACCGACGACGGGTACGGCACCGACTCCCAGATCATCGCCGGCATGGAATGGGCGGCGGCACGGGCCGACGTGGTCAACATGAGCCTCGGCGGGTGGGAGCCGAGCGACGGTACGGACCCGATGTCCCTCGCCGTCGACAACCTCACCGCCCAGTACGGCACCCTGTTCGTGGTCGCCGCCGGAAACGCCGGACCGACCCCCGGGCAGATCTCCTCGCCCGCTGCTGCCGGCACCGCCCTCACCGTCGGCGCGGTCGACGGGACCGACACGCTCGCCGAGTTCTCCGACCGGGGGCCGCTGGTCAACACCCAGGCCGCCAAGCCGGAACTGGTCGCCCCCGGCGTCGACATCATCGCCGCACGGGCCGCCGGTACGACCATGGGCACCCCCGTCGACAACCGCTACACCGCCGCCTCCGGCACCTCGATGGCCAGCCCGCACGTCGCCGGGGCAGCCGCACTGCTCGCCCAGCGGCACCCCGACTGGCAGGCCGGACAGCTCAAGGCGGCCCTGGTCGGAGCGGCCGACCCACTGTCGAACGTGGACACGTACGCGGTCGGCTCCGGTCGGCTGGATGCCGTACGGGCGCTCAGTGGGGTGGTTGCCGCGCAGGACGTGGTGGACCTCGGGATCTTCGCCTATCCGCAGAGCGGGACCGCGTCGACCAAGCTGAGCTGGGTCAACACCGGCCGGGGCGCCGAGAACCTGAAACTGGACCTGAATGTCCGTACCCGTGACGGGGTGAACGCACCGACGGGCGCGGTCCGGCTCTCGGCGGACCGGGTGACGGTCGGCCGTGGAGCCAGCGCCACCGTGACCCTGCGCCTCGACCCCACCCGGCTCGCCGGCAAACCGGGGCTCTACACCGCGACCGTCACCGCCCGCACGCGCGGCGGTGCGTTCGTCGCCAGCACCCCGGTTGCCTTCTACATCGAACCGCGCAGCTTCGACCTCGCGCTCAGCGTGACGTCGCTGCCGGACGCCGGGTCGACCATCGACCAGTGGGGCGGGGTACGGATCGCCAGCATCGACGACCCGACCAGGTTCAACGAGTTCACCAACCTGTCCCCGAACGAACCGGTGACGATGCGGGTGCCAGCCGGCCGGTACAGCGTCGCGGGCTACCAGGTGGAGGACAACCCGGAGACCGGGCTCAGCCGCATGGCCCTGGTCGGCGACCCGGACGTGATCGTGGACCGCGACACGACCGTGGTAGCCGACGCCGCACAGGCCAGTCCGGTGAAGGCCACCCTCGACGGGGTGGCGACCGAGGCGGCCCAGGTCGGGGCCACCTACCGGCAGTACGCCTCCGACGGCACCCAGGTCAGCGACGACTTCGCGTTCGCCTGGGGCGAGGCCGCCAAGTCCTGGGGCGCGTACGCCATGCCGATGGAGAAGCCCGGCGTCGGCCGGTTCGAGGCGTACACGAGCGTCAGCCTGCACGCCACCGGCACCGCGCCGACCCCGTTCGTCTACGAGCTGATCCGCGCCCTGCCGGACGGCATCCCACAGGATCTTTCCTGGCAGGTGTCCCCGGCCGAGCAGGCCCAGCTCATCCGGGTCGACCAGACCTTCCACACCCTGGACGCACCCGACGCGGTCACCAACCACAAGCGGTACGGCCTGACCGCCGACGGCTTCTTCCTGCTCGACGCAGCCGCGAACGAGGTGCCGGCGACCCGCGTCGACTACCTCACGCCCGGCTTCTCCTACATCGACGAGGCGTTCTTCTCCGGCGCGTTCGACCTGCTCGACCCGCACACCATGGTCGTGACCCAGGAGGCGATGCGCGAGTACCCGGCCGGCAGCCGGCAGCAGAAAACCTGGGTACGCCAACCCCTGCGCCCCGACTGGTACGACGACCCGGCGCTCTCCCCGAGCGGCTGCGTGCCCCAGCCGATCCGGCGTACGCAGGGCGTGCTGCGGGTGGACCTGGTCGAGTTGTCCGACGAGCACCAGCGGTTCGACTGCATCGATCCGTGGGACGGGTTCCACGGCCTGACCACCCGTACGCTCACCCTGCACCGGAACGGCGAGCTGATCGGCGAACAGCCGGAGTCGTACGGCGATTTCGAGATCCCGCAGGCGGCCGGTGACTACCGGCTCACCTACGACCTCGACGCCACCCGTCTGATGAGCCTGTCGACCCGGGTCAACACCGCCTGGACGTTCCGGTCCATCGGCCCGGCCGACGCCACCAGCAGCATCCCCGTGCCGCTGCTGTCGGTCGACTACGCCCTGCCGCTCGGCCCGGCGAACAAGCCGATCGGTGGCGACGCCAGCTTCACCGTGCACCAGTCGCACGGGGTGGCCAGGCAGAACATCACCGCGTTCACCCTGGAAACCTCTGTCGACGACGGTCTCACCTGGCAGGCCGCGACCGTACGGCCCGACGGTGCGGACACGTTCCGGGCCGCGCTGCCGACCGTGACGGCCGGGCAGGCGGTGTCGTTGCGGATCAAGGCGACCGCCGACGGTGGCAGCGGGATCGAGCAGACCATCATCCGCGCCTACCGGGCCGGCTGACCGACACGACGGGGCCCCGGATCGCGAACCGCGATCCGGGGCCCCTACTGCGTCCGAGTCAGTTGTTCAGACCGCAGTCCTTGCCCTCCACGGGCAGCGGGGTGCAGGGCAGCTTCTTGTAGTCGGCCGGCGCGGCGCCTTCGAGCTTTGCCAGGTTTTCCGGCGTACGCGGCAGCCACTCGAAGTCGACCGTGTCGATCGCCTTCGGCCCAGCGGAGACCTTCCGCACCGGCAGGTACGACTCGGAGTCGACCCAGATGTCGGTGGTCGAAGCCGGCACCGGCACCCACCGGAGGTGCACGGTCGCCTTACCGTCGAGCGACTCCTCACCGATCAGCTTCAATGTGCCGGTGGCGAGCGCGTCCTTCAGCTCGGCGGGATCCATCAGCGGACCAACGGCCTTCTTGCCGGTCGGCGTCTCGATCCGCTCCCCGTTCGGCCCCTGCGTGACAGTCACCTCGACCCCCTGCGGCATCGCCGCGATCTGGTCGTTCCACCACTTCTTCCGCTGGTGGTCGATGACGATCGCGTCATTGCCGTTGCCGGACTTGACGACGGTGATCGTGCCCTTGGTCTGGACGTCCTGCTCGTCCGTACGCTCACGCCCGGTCTTCGCGTCGACCCAGCGCTCGTTGGTGAGGGTCGTCCTGCCCTTGCCGTCTTTGAACTCCGAGCGGGCGTGCTGGACGGAGTCGGTCAGGTTGCCGAGCGCGCTGGTGGTGCGCTCGCTGACGAAGCTGACCGTGAGCATTTCCGGCGCGTTGTCGACGATGCTGCCGGCGTTGCCGGTGCCGGACGCGCTGGTGTTCGGTGAGGTGCCGGCCGGGGAGAGGGTCAGCGACGCCGCCAGGGCGATCGCCACGACCACCGGCACCCCACCCGCGACACGCAGCCCCCAGGTCCGCCGGTTGTGCCGGCGGTGCAGGGTCGCGGTCAGCCCCGAAGGCGCCCCGAGCCCGGCCATCTCGTCGTGCAGCCGGGTGCCGAGCTGCTGCCCCAACTGGTCCTCGTTGAGCGCGGTCATTGGAAAACCCTCATCTCCTGTGTGTCGTGCTGATCCCCGAGCAGTTCGCGGAGGCGGCCCAGGGCGCGGGATGTGTACGACTTGACGGTTCCGGGCGAGCAGCCGACCAGCAGCGCTGTCTGCTCGACCGAAAGGTCCTCGAAGAACCGGAGCACGATCACCTGCCGCTGACGGATCGGCAGGGTGGCGACCGCGTCGGCCACCAGACGCCGGTTGCCGATCGCGTCCAGGCCGGGATCATTGGTACGGAACGCGTCCCTGTCCTCGGGCAGCGGAGTCTCGCGTGGTCTACGCAGCAGTCCCCTGATCCGGTCACGGGACAGGTTGACCAGGACGTGCCGGACGTACGCCTCGGGTGCGTCGCGCGCCTTCGACCAGCGGCGCATCGTACGCAGCAGAGCGGTCTGCAACAGGTCCTCGGCATGCCCACGGTCTCCCGTGAGCAGGTACGCGAGGCGCAACAGCGCTGCCGACCGCTCCTCGACGAATGTGTCGAAGCTCGGATCAAGTCTCACGCAGCTAAGAACTCCACCCCTGTACGGGCGGTTGCCACGTCCGAGCGGCCCTCACGAGTTCTTCGTACGCTACGAACATCCCCTCCACGGGGTGCCCGGGAAGGCCCGGTGCGTTGAATTCGATCTTTATTGGTGCAGGCTGTCTGGTGTGTCGGTATTTTAACTATGTGAGTAATCGCGCGGTAGCTCCTTGCGTTTCTTTCGAATTGAAGACAACCTGGTCGCCATGGCCGCCACAGCCGAAGTGATGGACGGGCAGACGATCCTGCCCGACGCCGCAAATGCCGGGGTCGTCATCGACCTTCTCAAGGTTCTTCGCGATCGGGGCCAGGCGGTGCCGGAAGCGCGGGCGAGGCTCGTGAGCGCGAACGGGTCGAGCTCCATCGAGCTCCCCGACGGTCTTCACGACATCCTGGTCAATGCACTCGAAGCTCTGGCCCAGGGTTATGCGGTGACCATCGCGCCGCAGCACACGACCCTCACCACCCAGCAGGCAGCCGATTTGCTGGGCGTGTCGCGGCCAACCTTGATCAAGCTGCTGGACGACGGAAAGATCCCGTACGACCGCCCGAGCAGTCATCGGCGGGTCAAGCTTGCGGACCTGTTGGAATTCCAGCAGAGGCGACGGCGGGAGCGGCGCGAACTACTGGATGAAATGACCTTGGATAGCATCGACATGGGTCTGTATGAACTTGCTATGGAAGACGGCGATGACGGCGACGAGCCATCTCATGAGCGAGTTTCCGATTAGGAGACCCTCCGCCTAAGCTCTCCTGGTGCCGTTCTCCGCTCTGCTCGACGCGAACGTTCTGGTGCCGAACGCGCTCCGCGATACTTTGCTCCGAATCGCGGCAGCTGGGTTGTATCGCCCATTGTGGAGCGATGACATCCTGGCGGAGACCCGTCGCGCGGTCCTTCGGCTGCATCCGAGGATTGAGCCTGCCAGGTTCGATCGCACGATCGCGCGTATGAACGAGGCGTTCGATGACGCGCTCGTCACCGACTATCGGTCTCTCGTAGACGGCATGACCAACGATCCGGGAGATCGGCACGTGCTGGCGGCGGCGGTGGTGGGCCGGGCTGACCTGATCGTCACTCGGAACCTCAGAGACTTCCCGAGGTCGTCGCTCCTGCCGTACAACCTGGAAGCGCTGGATCCTGACCGGTTTCTCTGTGCCCAGTACGATCTTGCACCCACGCTGGTCTTTGGTGTCCTCGAAGAGCAGAGCGCGGCGACGGGTCGGCGGCCGGGCACGAGGAAGATCAGCGTCGAGGATCTGCGCATCGGACTCAGTCGTTGCGGTGCCCCCGACTTTGCGGACCGAATCAAGATTCGTTTGAGCGTCAACTGACGGTCCTGATCGAGGACGCATGCGGATCTCGCGATAGGCGTCGCCAGTTACCGGCCGTACAAAAGTACGCGTGAAAGCTGGCTCGGGTGGCCGTCGGAGATGATCACCGCTGTTTGCTGCGTCAGCGCGGAGGACGACTGCGCCATTTATGTCGTACCGGCCGTGTAGACCGTCTCGTTGTTGTCGAGATTTCAGGAGTGATCATGTCAAGGCTTGTTGATCGTCTTATTGCGGCAGTGGATGATGATCGTCGCGATGCCGGCATCGCGTTCAGCGCGACCTATCAGCCGGTGGGAGGTCAGGGCGGAAAGATCATGCCGCCCACTTTCCCGATTCCCGATCATGAAACCCGGTCCGCCCACCGCGAGGGACGGCTGCCGAGGCCGTACGTCTTCGAACGGCGCCTGGTCGACGGCGAGCAGCAGGACACCGTCGTGGTGGACCAGGTGCCGTCGCAGGCCAACCGGGTCGAGGAGGCGCTGCTCGTGGCGCGCGACGGCGGCCGGTTCGACCTGCCGCTGTTCGAGTTGGTCATGAAGGAGGAAGGGGTCAGGCTCACCTCGCTGGACTTCCCGCACCGCTACGCGGACGCGTACCTGCGGGACAGCGAAGTCGGCGGAATCCGTTTCGACAGCAGCGATGTCGGCCGTGAGCTGCGCTCGGCCACCGCTGGGGACGTACGGCCGCTTTACCGGCGGGAGCCGTACTCGTTGCTGTTCGGGGCTTGGGACTCGCACCGCAAGGGGCGGTGGCCGAAGTTCGCCCGGATCTACTCGTCCACGATGTTCGGGACGGAGTGGTTGGAGGGAGAGCGGCGGGCCGGTCGGCTCGACCCGTCGAACCTGACCGGCGCAATCGACGACAAGGCCAAGCAGGAGGGGAACTGGCGGTTCCTTCCCGAGGGCACCAAGGCCAAGGGCGGCAAGCTCAGCGAGATCGGGCACGGTCACATCGCGCCGAACGCGACCCACGGCGGGGTGACGGTCCGTGAGGTGCGCCGCCAGGGCTGGATCTCACTCGCAGGGCTGGAGCGACTGCGGTTCGGGGACGCGACCGTGGAGGCGGCGACCCTGGCCAGGGCGACGCTGGTGGCGTTGGCACTCGTCGGTGACCGGCTGACATTCGGCCGCCCGTCGCTGTGGCTGCGCTCCGGCTGCGACCTGACCAGGATCTCCGAGACGGTCTACTTCGAACGCGATGGTGGCGAGCGGGAGCCGATCGAGGTGAGCAGCGCCGAGGCCATCGCGGCTTTCGTCGCCCTGCGCGACCGGGCCACGGCGGCCGGGATCGTGATGGACACGGACGTGGTGCCGATCGCCCCGACCCGGCAACTTGCCGAGGCGATCCGATTCGCGGTGACGTCGGCCGTCGGCGACGGGGAATAGCCCGATGGCACTGAGCATCACCGTGCGGCTGCGCGACGGCCGCTACGATGCGGCGGATCTTGCGGACCGGATGGAGTGGCCGCCGCACCCCGCCCGACTGTTCTGCGCACTGCTCGCCTCGGCTGAACCCGACGCATCCGCGGCGGGCTACGCGGCCGACGACGCCGCGCTGCGCTGGCTGGAACAGGCCGGACCACCACTGGTGTTGGCGGTCCCCGTCGACCGGATCACCGCTTCGGTCCGGAGCGGCTTCGTGGTGACGAACGCGACCGACAGCAAAGCCGGGAGCACCCGGTGGCCGGGGCGTACCAACCGGGCAAGCACCCGGACCGGCGTACTGCCGGCTGATGACCAGGTGGCTTTCGTGTGGCCGGACGCGACCGCCGACGACGGGATGCTGTGGCGACTGAGCCGGCTCGCTCGGCGGGTGCCGTACTTCGGCCGGTCGACCTCGTCGGCGGAGCTGGACGTACGGGACGAGGTGGTGGAGTCGCGGCCGTCGTGGGTGACGTACCGGCCGACTCGGCTCGGCACGTCGGGTGCGCTCGCGCTGCGAGTGCCGTACGCCGGCTACACCGACCAGCTTCGGGCGGCGTACGCACAGGGCGAACGGGCCTGGCAGATGTCCCGGGCAATCGACTACACCACCGACGTCGAACCGGCAGCGGACACGGCTGCGACCAGCGCAAACGGGCCGTACCGGGAGATGCTGGTGTGGCCGGCGGAGCGGGGACGGGTGCCGATCCAGGGCGACCGTCTGCTCACCGTCACCGACATTCTGCGCCGGGCGGTGCTGGACCGGGTCGCGGATCCGGTGCCGCCGCAGGCGAGCGGGCACGGCGCGGACGGCCGACCGCACGTGGGCTTCCTGCCGCTGCTGGACGTCGGACACCGGCACGCCGACGGGCACCTGCTCGGGGTCGCGGTCGCGATCCCCGGTGACCTGCCGGACGCGGACCGGATCGCAGTGCTCCGGGGTCTGCTCGGCGACGACGGTGAGAACCCGATCCGGGTGCTCCGGGCCGGCGCCGAGGGCGTGTTCCGGTTCGACGATCCGGCCGAACCGCCGACAACCTGGGGACTGCGCCCGGACCGGTGGATGGGGCAGCCGACCGGAGCGCGGCGCTGGGTGTCGGTGACCCCGATGATGCTGGATCGCTATCCGGGCCGGAACGACCAGGCCGAGGTGCTGGCTGACGGTTTCGAGATCGCCGGTTATCCACGGCCGGAGTCGGTGACCGTGCTGGAGGCCCCACTCGTACGCGGCGCGGTGCGGCTGCCCCGGCGCGGCACCGTACCCGCCGGGCGGCCCCGACGCCCGTTCGTGCACTGCCGGGTCGAGTTCGCCACCCCGGTACGCGGCCCGGTCATCGCCGGGGCACTGCGTTACCTGGGCTGCGGCCTGTTCGTCCCGGAGGTGCCCGATGCCCGCCCCTGACCAGGACGAACAAAAGCGACTGGTGAAGCTGTTCGCCGACTTCGTCCACGAGGTGCACGGCGACCCGACCGCCCCACCAGAGAAACGACGCAAACCGTTCCCGTGGCAGTCCGCGTTGCTGCTCCGGATCATCACCGAGGGCCGGTGGCCGGACGTGATCGACGTACCGACCGGGCTGGGCAAGACGTCCGTGCTCGATGTGGCGGTGTTCGTGGCGGCATTGCGGCCGGAGCTGGCGAAACGCCGTACGTTCTTCGTGGTCGACCGGCGGCTCGTGGTGGACGAGGCACACGAACACGCCACTCGGTTGCAGGAGGCGCTGAGGAGGGCTGCCACTCCGGTCTGTGCCCGGGTCGCAAGCGCGTTGCGGGTCGACGGGGACGACGACGGTGAGTTGCTGACGGTGGCCCGGATGCGCGGCGGTGTCACCTGGGACCGGATCTGGTTGGAACGCCCCGACCGGCACGCGATCGTCACCGGCACCATCGACCAGGTCGGCAGCCGCCTGCTGTTCCGCGGCTACGGCGTCAGCGAGTACGGCCGCAGCATCGACGCAGCCCTCGTCGGCACCGACAGCCTCATCGTCGTGGACGAGGCGCATCTTGCGAACGCCTTCCGCACCACCGTTACCGCCGCGCTGGACCTGGACCGGTGGCCGCTGGAACTCGGCAACCAGCCCACGAAGGTGAAGCCGACCCTGGTCACCATGTCGGCTACCAGCGCGAAGGACGGGACCGGTCGGGAGATCACCGTGCACGGCATCTCCGACGCCGACAAGGAGGACGAGGTCGCCAGCCAACGGCTGGGGGCACGCAAGCGGCTGCGGCTGGTCGAGGTACCGACGACGAAGAAGAAGGCGAACACTGACGTACCCCGGGCCCTGGCCGACCTGGCGTTGCACCTGGCGCCGCAGGGTGTGGTCGGGGTGGTGGTCAACACCGTGTCCCGCGCCCGCGCGGTGTTCGAACTGCTCGACAAGCAGGTGGAATCGATCCTGCTGACCGGCCGCAGTCGACCGCTCGACCGGGAACTCCTGCTCGCCCGCTACTACGGGCGGATCAAGGTCGGGCGGGACTACGACGATCGGCGACCGTTTATCATCGTCGCCACCCAGACGATCGAGGTCGGCGCGAACATCGACCTGGACGCGCTGGTCACCGAGTCGGCGTCGCTGGCGGCCCTGGTCCAGCGACTCGGCCGGCTGAACCGGCTCGGGCTTCGCGAGGTTCCGGCACCGGCCTACGTCGTGCACGACAGCACCGTGGACGCGGAGGACTACGTCTACGGGGAAGCCCGCCTGGCCACCTGGCAGTGGCTCGCCGGTCAGGCACCGGTCGGCACGGTGAAGAACCTCGCGGCGGCCGAGAACGGGCTGAACGCCGCACCCGCCGCGCTGCGTACCATGGCCGCCGCCGCGCCACCGGAGACGGGCAAGGTCCGAGCGGAGGTGGTGCCGTACCTGTTTCCGGCGACCCTGGACACCTGGACGCGTACGTCCCCGGTGCCGCATCCGGATCCTCCGGTCGCGCCCTACCTGCACGGCATTGTCGAAGAGGTTCCGCCGGTCACCGTCGTCTGGCGCACCGGGATGCCGTTCGAGCAGTCGGAACGTTGGTCGGCGGTGGTCGACTTCGTCCAGCCGGTGACGGAGGAGACGATCGACATCCCGGTCCGCGAGGTGCGCCGCTGGCTGTTGGAGGAGGGCGACGCCGAACCGGTCGCCGACATTGACGTACCGGAGCCGACCGAGGCCGCGGAGTCCGGGTCCGCGGCCCAGCCGATGCCGCCCATGCGGCAACAGGCACCGCGCTCACGCGATGAGCGGGGTCATCCGAGGGTGCTGCGTTACCCGCGCCGGGGCGACGGCGAGGTGATCATCGCCCAGCGGATCCGCGGCGGTGACACGATCGTGGTGCCGGTTGAATACGGCGGCTGTGACCGCTTTGGCTGGCACCCGGACAGCGAAGCCCCGGTGGTCGACGTGGCGGACCTGGCCGACCGGCGACGCGGCCCGATCCTGCGGGTCGGCCCCCACCTGCGGAAACTCGCCGCCTACCTCACCGTTCCAACCCCGGCCGCCGACTCCGACGCCACACCCGACCCATCGGGTACGGCAACCTGCGCGCCCAACCAACGCGACGCGCTCAACCACCTACTCGCCTTAGCCACCACCGACCCGGAAGCAGACAAACCCCACGGGTACGCGGACCGCCTGCCCGCGGTCGCCGACAGCCTGGACGACGACAACCCGCTGGGCCAGGCACTGCGCTCACTGCTCCGGCCCGACCCATCGAATAAGCAGCCTGAACAGGGAAAACCCCGTCTCACGGTGACGCCGACCCGGCAACTCGACCCAACGACCGGAAAGTTCTGGATCCCGGAGTTCCCGGTCGTGCTGTCCGCCAACCGCCGCCAGGCCAACGACGACTCGGAGACCGGCAGCTCCAGCACCGCCTATCCGGGGCGCCGGATCGGCCTCGTTCTGCACCAGGAGGCGGTGGCCGCCCGTGCAGCGCAGATGGCCGCGCACCTCGGGTTGAGTCCCCGACTGTCGGAGAGCGTCCGGGTTGCGGCGCTCTGGCACGACGAGGGTAAACGTGACATCCGGTTCCAGACCATGTTGCGCGGGGGACGCCGCGCCGCAGCCGAGCTGGCAACGGAACCGCTGGCGAAGTCGGGGATCGACCCGACGAATCTGGCGGAGGCCCGCCGTGCCCGCGAAGCCGCGAAGTATCCGTCGGGGATGCGGCACGAGGCGCTGTCCGCGCGGATCGCCGCCCTGCACCTCGCCGAACATCCGGAGGACGTGGATCCGGCGCTGGTCCTGCACCTGATCGCCAGCCACCACGGCCGCAGCCGTGGCCTGCTGCCACCCGTCGTGGACCGCGAACCGGTGAAGGTTGTCGTGCCGGGACTGCCGGTCCTCGGCACCGAGGAAACGGTCGAGTGGCAGTCGCCGACCCAGTTCGACCAGCTCAACACCGAGTACGGCCGCTGGGGGCTGGCACTGCTGGAAACCGTCGTACGCCTGGCCGACATCTGGTGCTCGGCGCGGGACGAGGAGGATGGCTCATGACGTACACAGTGGAGTTGGCGGCGCTCGACGGCCGGGACGCGCTCGGCTTCCTGGCCTCTCTCGGCGTGGTGAGGTTGTTGCGCGACGAAGCACGGGTCGACGCGCGGCTGTCCTACGACGAGACCAGCGGTTGCGCGCTGCTGCACAGCCCGCTCGCCACCGTCGAGGAAATCGTGGACGCCCTGGTACCCGTGATCGGCACGATCCCCGACGACGGCGTCATCCCCAGTGTGCCGGCGATCTTCCCGCTTTCGAAGATCGGCGTCGCGCCCGACCCGATGCGGGTGCCGCGCGAGGAGTTTCGGACACTCGTCCGCGACTTGGTCGGCAGGCACCCTGAGCCGGCGCTGAGCCGTTGGCTCTCAGTGCTGGTGACCGATCTGGCAGTTGACGCGAAGGGGCGGGCGGCGCTCACCCCGTTCACCGCCCCGGCTGGACAGCAGAGCCTGCGCTCGCTTTTCAGTAAGCCGCTCGAAGAGGTGCGGAAGGATCCGCCGACCCTGATCCGGGAGGGGCTGACCCGGTGGCGGCGGGTCGACGGTTACACCGGCGAATACCTCGACCACCGGGTGCTGCGCAGCGCCGCCGACCATCCGAGCGGGGCGTCGGTCGAGGCTGGCGTGCCGGGCGCGACCTGGCTCGCCATCATGGCCCTGCCGCTGCTGCGCCTCAGCGGAAACGGCATTACGGTCCAGGCCACGCTCTGGCACAGCGTCCCCGGTCGGCGGCAGCCTGTCATGACCTGGCCCCTCTGGCGGCAACCACTCGACACATCCGGGATCACGACCCTGTTGGAACATCCCGACGTACGTCCGGGAGCCGTTGCCAAGAAGGTCACCGTGAGCCGGAGCTGCTGGCAGCCGCTCGGCATCTTCGCCGTCGCTGGGGCAGCCCGACGCCCGATCGAGGGCCGTAAATCAGCCGGCGTCCTAGCCCCGATCCCCATCC
This sequence comes from Micromonospora sp. NPDC004704, assembly GCF_053601675.1. NCBI lineage: Bacteria > Bacillati > Actinomycetota > Actinomycetes > Micromonosporales > Micromonosporaceae > Micromonospora > Micromonospora sp. NPDC004704. The sequence goes on from NZ_JBSGCD010000007.1 coordinate 320,760, forward strand.
GCACCACCACCGGCCGATAGCCCACCACTGCCACAAGCCCCCACAACTCGTACGCGAGCGACCGTATCTTGACAATTACATAGCTTGTCTGGTTTGTCCTCGTGTCTCGGAACCCCAAGCTCGCACGATTTTCCGGGGAGGTCCCGAGCCAAGATTTGCGGGCAAGGCGGTTGAATCGGACACCATCGGAGCAAGTCCCATGGCGGCAGATATCTAAATATGTAGCTCGGGAAGCCTCACGCCGGTCGTTCGCGACCGGCCACTATTGCGACTGGGCGCTCTGGCCGCAGCACACGGGCGACCCGGCAGACTCACGCCGGTCGTTCGCGACCGGCCACTATTGCGACTCTGCGCTCTGCTCGACCAGGTCGTGTACGAGCCCGTCCTCACGCCGGTCGTTCGCGACCGGCCACTATTGCGACACCTCGTCGGGCACACGGGGGGCCACGCTCCCACAGCGACTCACGCCGGTCGTTCACGACCGGCCACTATTGCGACGCGGCGTCGAGAACTTTCTGCGTCTCCCGACGGGCGACACTCACGCCGGTCGTTCGCGACCGACCACCATTGCGACATCTGGAACGAGGGCTTCAAACGCCATCCGTCGTGCGACTCACGTCGGTCGTCCGTGACTGGCCACCATTGCGGACAGGGCATCCATCGGTGGTACGTTCTCATCATCCTCGACTCACGTCGGTCATTCGTGACTGGCACCCATTGCGGCGCGGTGTCGAACGGGCCACCAAGCCGCACGCTCCTCTTACACTAGTTGCTTGCGACCGACCTCCATTGCGACACCGACATTCTGTCTGGCGCTTCTCCCGGCACCAACTTCTCACGTCGGTCGTCCGCGACCGACCACCATTACGGTGCCCAGGACATCACCTACCACAAGTCCCAGCGGTCGCAGTTCATGTCCGTCGTTCGTGACCGACCTCCATTGCGACTTGAGAACCGCTTCGTTGAGCAAAACCCCGTAACGCTCTCACGTCGGTCGTTTGTGATCGACCACCATTGCGACTACATCAATGGCGTGTACTGGGAGCTGCGGCAGGCGGGGCTGAAGTCGGTCGTTGTGGCCGATCACCATTGCGACATCGGCGGCGCCATCCCGGTCACGGTCCGGACCCGCGCGCTCACGCCGGTCGTTCGCGACCGGCCACTATTGCGACTTGAGGCCGGCCGCGCTCGACACGCCTTGGGCCTGGAGGCTCACGCCGGTCGTTCGCGACCGGCCACTATTGGACCATGATCCGCAGCGAGCGATGCTGTTCGCCGACCGCTCACGCTGGTCGTTCGCGACCGGCCTCCATTGCGAGGCGTTCGACGACAACTACCAAGACGGCTCCAACCTTCCTCACGCCGGCCTTTCGCGACCGGCCTCCATTGCGACCTCCACACCCTCATCGCCGTGTTGCTGGGTCAGCAGCCCTCACACCAGTCGTTCGCGACTGACTCCGTTGCGACGGCGTCAGCCCCAGCCGGTCCTCGAGCTTGAGGGCCCGGGTTCACGTCGGCTGCTTGAGGCCGGCCACCATTGCGATAAGCGTCGCGGTGAACCCGTCGCCAGTTACGCCTGTACCCTCACGTCGTTCGTTCGCGGCCGACCACCATGGTGACAAGGGCTACGAGCCGTACATCGCGCTCACGTTGCTTGTTCGCAATCGACCACCATTGCGACCAACCGGCCTACCGCCCAGCCGATGTCGCGGCGCTGGCTCACTTGTCCAGCGTCACGTTATTCCTGCTCCCGCTGGTCGTCGTGACCGGCGTCCGTTGCCGAGGACCCCGGTCCGGGCGGTCACGTCTACCGGTTTATCGGCAGGGGGCAGACCTACGACCTTGGGATTAGAAGTCCCCTACTTTGGCGGGGCGGTCGACCGGATGATCGAGACCGCGCACAGATCCCCGAAACAAGCTTTGTCACCGGCGTTTTGTAGGGTCGGGTGCCAGAGATCTACTTGGGCGAGTGGTCGGCGACGTACGTGCCTCGGCCCGGTTGGCCGATGATGAGGTCGCGGTCGTGCAGTAGCGACAGGGCGCGGTGGACCGTACCTGGGCTGACGCCGTACTGGTCGGCGAGCTGCGAGGTGGAAGGCAGCTTGTCGCCCGGCGCGAGTTCGCCGCTTTTGATCTTGGCGGTGATCTCGTTCGCGATGATCTTGAACGGTGCTGCTGCGGTTGGCATAGAGGTGTCTCCGGTCGGTTCGGCACCTCTGATCTTGCCCTAGTTACTCCAGTTACTGCAATAGGTTGGCATCCTCCTCCATGGACTAGACCTACTCGATATAGTCGGGTAGGTTTTCCACATCTCCTCCGGTCGGTTCGGCAAATCGCCGGAGGGTGGCGACCCGGTCTGGACTTCTCCGGCGCTCCGGCCGGGTCGCCTTCCACTCCTCGCGGAAGGTGGCTGGCACGTGCGCGTACTGCTTCGAGTTCTTTCGTTTTGGCGGCGGCGGCGGCCGGCTGGGGCTGTGGTCGTGGCTCCGGTTGTGCGGCCGAGGCCGATCAGCTGGGTACGGGCGGCGGACAACCAGGCGAGCGGGTACTACCGGACGGCGACGTACCCGCCGTTGAGCGACGGGCAGGTGCGGGAGCGGCAGTTTCCGGTCCGGCGGTACGGGCTGGACCCCGAGGAGGTACGCGTCTTCCTGCATCGGGTCGCCAACGAGCTGAACGCCCTGCAAGGCGAGTTGGACCGCACCCGCAACGAGAACATCCGGATCAAGAACCACCTGCGGACCTGGCAGTCCCGGTTCACCCCCGGAGTACGGGTGTGACCACCGCAGACGCCCATTCCAACCGGTACGTCATCCACCTGCCCGTCACCGCACCCGACCTGCCCGGCGCGCTCAACCTGGCTCGCGTACTCGCCCGTTCGGTGAGTTTCCTGCCGCAGATCGACTCCACCGGAGCCGAGGTGTCCGAAGAGGACAACCAGAACGCTCGCCACCAGGTGTTCTGTGATCGTCCCACCGAGGGCGAGCGGCGGCGGTGCGGGAAAGCGGCGGCGCACTCCGGTGAGTGTCGATGAGCGCCGCGCCGATCGTGCGGCTCCGGGCCCAGCTTGTGATCACCGTTGGCAACCGGGATACCGGCGCGGTCGCCTCGGTGAACGTGGTGCCGGGTCTGGTGCAGGCGACGCCCTCACCGTACGACGGTTGGCGTTTGCCCCTGTTTCCGCTGGTCAGCGAGCTGGCGAAGCAGACCGGGACGGCGCTGCGCAGCCTGCGTGAGGTGGACCGGCCGGAGCAGCCGCTCGATCCGGACGGCGAGCTGAGCCTGCACCTGCCCCGCGCATGGCAGCCCGACCTGCCCGCCGCCGAACGCCTCGCGCTCGAAGTCACCGCACTCGGCGGCCTCTCCCGACACCCGTGGTGGGTCTACCTCGGCGACTCGACCGACCCCGGCCCACCCGACCACAACAACCTTCTCGCCCGACTCTGCCGGGCCGCCGACCTGCTCTGCCTCGACCTGGTGATCGAGGCCCGAAAATCACCCGGCGACCGTCTGACCTGGGACATCCGCTTCGAACTGCCGGGCTCGCCCATCCCGATCACCACCCACGGGTACGCCCGCAGCCTGCTGACCGCGATCGAGTGCACCACCGTCGCCGACGCGGTCTACGGTCTCGCCGAACGTTGCGCGACCGCCCCGGCGCACTACCTCACACCCTCAATCAAACCCGACCGGGTGTGGAGTGAACCCGACGTCGACCAGCTCGAACGGCGGATCATGCGGGACTGCGCGGATGACAACCCGGGTGCCCAGGCGATCTGGCGAAACCGGAACTGGTGGCACGCCAGCCTGCGAAGCGCCGAGCAGGCGGTGCATCGCGGTTGGGAGCCGCCGTCCCCGGCTTACCTCGGTGACCCGATCCCGAGCGTGACCTGCCCGGACTGTCACGGCAGCGGCACCACCTGGCAGGGGACCAGGCGCTGTCCCAGCTGCTCCGGTCAACGTCGGCTGCACCAGGGCGCGGCGGTTGTCCTCACCGACCTGGGCAACCAGACCATTTGGCTCAACTGGCGGCGGCCGGACGACGAGGGCAGCGGCACTGGCGGGTCCGGCGCGGTGGTGGCGAGGGAGGTCGCCGGTCAACCGATCGTGCAGCTCGGCGAGCGTTACCGGCTCGGCTCGTGGGTGGGGCTGTTCGGCCGGGGACCGGAGGCGATGGCCGAGTTCGACGGCATCGGGACGGTCGACCATCGGTTGTGCCACGGGCTGGTCATGCTGCCGGAACCGGACGCGGACCCGCTCGACCGGTACCTGGCACTCGCTGGCGGGTTACGTCCCGGTGGGCGGTTGCTGATCCGGGTGACGGGCTGGTCGGAGCTGTCGCTCGGGCAGCTCGTCCACCTGGTCCACGGCCTCGGGCTCGCGCTCCGGGTCACCGTCCAGGACCTGACGAGGAACGCCGACAACCTGGCGAAGGTGCAGGGTGTGCGCTGGGAGGTGAGGGCGGTCAGACCCGGTGACACCCCCGAACGGATCTTCCCGCCGCTGCGGAACAGCCTGCCCGAGGCGATCGACCACTGCCTGCGTCACCTGGGCTCGGCCCTGTACGCCGCCGTACCGGTTGATCCGGTCCGGCCGCTCCTGGTTCCGCAGCAGCTCGCATCGGCGGCGGGGCCGCTCGAACTGGAGTCGGCGTTGCCGCTGGCTGCTCGGAGTCGCCCCGGTGAGCCGGTTTCGGTTCGGCTGGACCCGGATCGGGGCGACGGCCACGGTCCCGACGAGTAATGCCGAAAGTTTCGTACATCGAATTTGATGTAAGAACATCATCTTTGATGTACGAACTTTCGGCGTTATAACTCCGCGACGGCGAATCGCCAGCCAGCCAGCCAGCGGTGCGCCTCAGATCGTGACGACGAGTTTCCCGGTGGTGTGTGCGCGGGCGAAGTCGACGCAGGCTTGGACGCCCTGGTCGAGCGTGTAGCGGCGGCCGATCGTGGCCCCCAGTTCACCACGGGCGGCCAGTTCGCCGACTTCGCGCATCCCGCCGAACGTGCCGTCCATGTCCAGCACGAACAGCAGCTCCACGTCATCCCGGCCGATCCACCCCTGCTCCGGCACCGGGTACGTGATGGTGAGCAGCCGTCCACCCGGGCGTACGGCGGCTGCCACTGCGGTGAGCTGGTCGCTCGGCAGGGTCAGGTTGAAGGCGACGTCGACGTTGGACGGGTACTCGGCTTCGGCGTACCCGATGGTTCGGGTGGCGCCGAGGGCGCGCAGGGTGTGGGCGTCGGCGGTGGTGGAGGTGGCGATGACCTGGGCTTTTGCGGCGGCGAGCAGTGGGAGAACCGCGGTGCCGACGCCGCCGGTGGCGCCGATGACCAGGACGGTTTCGCCGGGTTGGATTTTGGCGGTGGCCATCAGGGCGCGGGCGGTCAGGCCGGTGGTGGGCAGGGCCGCCGCCTGTTCGACGGTGAGGCTGGCCGGGCGGTGGGCCAGGAACGGGGTGTCGGCTTCGAAGACCGCGTACTCGGCGAGCGAGCCGGTGCTCAGCGACGGGCGGTTCGCGCCGGCCATCGCCCGCAGGGCCCGGGGCACGGCCTGGCCGAAGATCTCGTCACCCACCCGGTAGGAAACAACGCCGGCGCCGACCTCGCTGACCGTGCCGGCGAAGTCGTTGCCGGGTACGTGCGGGAACTCCAGCGGCGCGAAGTCGTGGAAAGCCCCGCTGGGCAGCCGGATGTCGGCGGGGTTGATCGAGGCGGCGGCGATCCGTACCTGGAGTTGACCCGGACCGGGGCGGGGCACCGGGACGTCGGCGATCGTGTACTCCTCGGGCGGTCCGTAGTGGGTGACGACAACAGCCTTCATGGATGCCTCCAGGAAACGGACCGGGCGGTCAGGTTATGTCGGGAAGCTAGCAATAAACGGACCGGGCGGTCAACTTGTTAGGGTGGCGGCGTGACCTCGACCCGTCCCCTGCGCGCCGACGCCGTACGCAACCGGCAGTTGCTTCTGACGGCGGCGGCGGACGAGTTCGCGGAGCGGGGAATGGACGCCTCGGTCGCCGACATCGCCCGCCGAGCCGGGGTCGGCAAGGGCACCGTCTTCCGGCACTTCGCCACCAAGGACGACCTGATCGCCGCGATCGTCCTCGACCGGATCGACGAGCTGAACACGGCCGGCGAAAGGCTGCTCGAAGCGGCGGATCCGGGCGCCGGGCTGCTGGAGTTCCTCACCGTCGCCGCGCACCAACGACAGCAACGCGATTTGTCGTTCCTGCACGAGGCCGGCGAGCTCAGTGCGGAGGTGACCAGGGTCCGTGAGCAGATGTACGACACGGTGCAGAAGCTGGTCGACCGGGCCCGCGAGCACCGCGCCGTACGCGACGACGTCACCGGGACCGACATCATCCTGCTGATGTGCGCACCGAACTACGTCACCAGCTACGTGCCGGACGCCCCGCCGGACCTGTGGCACCGGTACCTTGCCATCATCTTCGACGGACTACGCCCGGAAGGCGCCCATCCGCTGCCGCACCCGCCGCCCTCGACAGTGTGAGATCCCGAGCGCATCGTCGCTCCGGATGGGCAAACCCAACACCTGCGTGAGCGCAGTCATGGGCGGTGAGGTTGATCGATCGAGCGCTGGCTGTGAGATCAGGCCACCCAACCAGTGTTACTTATGGGTTTCGCCCACATAGCCCGTGCGTGACGTCACTCCTAGCGTGAGCCGACAAACAAGTTACCCACTACTCCCTCACGTGGAGCCATACATGACGGTCCGGACCACCCGGCGAGCGCTCGTCGCAGCCGCCAGCTTGATGGCCGTGGCGCTCGCCGCCGCGGCATGTGGCAGCCCGCAGGACACCGCCACCGGGGGCGGCGACTCCAACACCACCCCGGTCAAGGTCGGCCTGGTCTACTCCCAGTCGGGAGCGCTGGCCAGCTACGGCAAGCAGTACATCGAGGGTTTCAAGGCCGGCCTGTCGTACGCGACCAAGGGCACCAACAAGATCGGTGACCGGCCGGTCGAGGTGACCGAGGTCGACGACGCCGGTGACCCGGCCAAGGCGGTCTCCGCCGCCAAGGACCTGATCGGCAAGGGCACGAAGATCATCGCCGGGTCGACCGCCTCCGGTGTCGCGCTCCAGGTCGCCCCGATCGCCGCCCAGAACAAGACGCTGTTCATCTCCGGCCCGGCCGCCACCGACGGGGTCACCGGGGTCAACAAGTACACGTTCCGCTCGGGACGGCAGTCGTACCAGGACGTTGTCACCGCAAAGTCGTTCATCGGCGACGCCAAGGGCAAGAAGGTTGTCGTCTTCGCCCAGGACAGCGCGTTCGGCAAGAGCAACGAGGCGGCCGTACAGGCGGTCATCGGCGGGGCAGGGGCCACCGTGAGCAGCGTGCTCGCACCGGCCAGCGCCACCGAGTTCACCCCGTTCGCCAGCCAGATCAGCGCCGCCAAGCCCGACCTGCTCTTTGTCGCCTGGGCCGGCACCACCGCCCCGGCGATGTGGCAGACCCTCGACCAGCAGGGCGTACTCGCCGCCACCACCGTGGTGACCGGGCTCGACATCCGGGCCTCGTGGGCGACCTTCGGTGCCGCCGGCACGAAGATCTCGTTCCTGTCGCACTTCTTCGACGGCGCCGTCGACAACGACGCCACCAAGGCACTCAAGGCTGGCGTACCCGGCGGGACGCTCGACCTGTTCCACCCGGACGGCTTCACCGCCGCCCAGATGGTGGTCCGGGCCGCGACCGAGGGCGGCGACGACGTCGACAAGATGGTCACCGCCCTCGAAGGGTGGAGCTTCGACGGGGTCAAGGGCAAGAACACCATCCGCCCCGCCGACCACGCCCTGCTCCAGCCGATGTTCCAGGCCAAGCTGACCGGCAGCGGCGACCAGATCAAGGCAGAGCTCCAGAAGGCCCTGACCAGCGACGAGACGGCGCCGCCCGCGGTAGCCATGAAGGGCTGAGTGAAGTAGTGCTGGCCACCCGAGGCCTCAGTTGGCGAATCGGCGAAGTCGCCATCGTCGACGACGTCTCCTTCGACCTGGCGCCGGGAGAGTTCCTCGGCGTGATCGGGCCGAACGGAGCGGGCAAGACGTCCCTGTTCAACCTGATCTCCGGGCTCCGGCGTCCCACCGAGGGGCAGGTGCTGCTGCACGGGCAGGACATCAGCGGGCTCCCGCCGCACCGGCGGGCCGGCCTCGGGCTCGGCCGCACCTTCCAGGCATCCTCGGTGTTCGGCTCGCTCGACGTGCGGGAGAACGTGCGGCTCGCCGTACAGGCGCATCGTGGCGGGTCGATGAAGCTGTGGCGGCGGGCGGCGGCCGACAAGGACGTGGCCGCCGCCGCCGACGAGGCCCTCGACCGGGTCGGCCTCAGCCACCGGGGTACGGCACTCGCCGGCACCCTCGCCCACGGCGAGAAGCGCAAACTCGAAATCGCGCTCCTGCTCGCCGGGGAACCGAAGGTGATGCTCCTGGACGAGCCGATGGCCGGGGTCAGCGCCGAGGACGTGCCGGAACTCGTCGCGGTGATCCGGTCGCTGACCGGGGACAGCGGCCGGTCGGTGCTGATGGTCGAGCACCACATGGACGTGATCCTGGAACTCGCCGACCGGATCGCGGTCATGCACCACGGCGCGCTGCTCGCCATCGACACCCCGGACACCGTCATGGCCAACGCCACCGTGCAAGAGGCGTACCTGGGGGAGTCGCTATGAGCAACGAACCGATTCTGACCGTCGAGGATCTTTCGGTACGGATCGCCGGGCTGCACATCCTCCAGGGCGTCTCCTTCACGGTGGCGCCTACCGGGGTGACCGTGCTGCTCGGGCGCAACGGGGTCGGCAAGACCACCACGTTGCGCGCCATCATCGGGCTCACCCCCCGCAACGGCGAGGTGAGCGGCAGCATCCGTACCGGGTCGCAGAGCCTCACCGGGCAGGCGACGCACAAACTGGTCCGGGGCGGGCTCGGTTACGTACCCGAGGACCGGTGCGTGTTCGCCGGACTCACCGTCACCGAAAATCTGCGGCTCGCCGAACAGCGGGGCGCGAAACCGGCGTACGACAAGGTCTACGAGCTTTTCCCGGAGCTGGACCGGCGCGGACGGCAACGGGCCGGATCGCTCTCCGGTGGCCAGCAGCAGATGCTCGCCATCGGCCGGGTCCTGCTCAACAACAACAAACTGCTGCTGGTCGACGAGCCGACCAAGGGGCTCGCCCCGAAGGTCGTCACCGAGGTCGCCGAGGTGCTGGAACGGGTCGCGGTCACCGTCCCGGTCCTGCTCGTCGAACAGAACCTCGCGGTCGTACGCCGGCTCGCCCAGGACGCGATCGTGCTCGACGCCGGACGGGTCGCCTGGACCGGCGGCGCCCGGCAACTGCTGGAGGAGCCGGACCTGACCAAGAACCTGCTCGGAGTCGGATCGTCGGGGGTACACGCCTGATGGGCACCATCGTGCTGTTGACGCTCACCGGGCTCGGCCTGGCCGCGTTGTACTTCCTCGTCGCCGCCGGGCTCTCCCTGGTGTTCGGCCTCGCCGACGTACTCAACTTCGCCCACGGGCTGTTCCTCTCCGTCGGCGCGTACGGCACCTGGTGGGCGGCGAACCACCTGCCCGGTGCCGGACCGGGCGGCTTCGGTTTCGTGCTCGCCGTCGCGTTCGGTGTGGCCGCCGGTGCGCTGGTCGGGGCACTGGTCGAACTGGTGATGATCCGGCCGCTCTACTCGCGCAACATCGAACAGGTGCTGGTCACCGTCGGGTTGTCGCTGGCCGGGGTGGCGTTGCTCCAGGCATCCTGGGGTGCCGACCCGCGCGACTTTCCCCGGCCGGAGTGGAGCCGGCAGGTGACCGTGGTGCTCGGCGCCAAGGTGCCGAACTCCATCCTGCTGCTGATCGTCGCCGCCGTCGTGGTGCTCGCCGCGCTGCTGGCCTTCCTCCGCTACACCCGCTACGGCCTGATCATCCGGGCCGGGGTGGAGAACCGGGAGATGGTCACCGCGCTCGGCATCGACGTACGCAAGGCGTTCACCCTGGTCTTCGTCATCGGCGGGGCCGTTGCGGCACTCGCCGGTGGGCTCGGCGGCGTCTACTACGGCTCGGTGTCACCGAGCCAGGGCGGTTCGCTGCTCATCTTCGCCTTCATCGTGGTGGTGATCGGCGGGATGGGCTCGGTGGTCGGCTCCGCGTACGCGGCGGTCGTCGTCGGGCTGTTGCAGCAGTTCGTCAACTACTACGGCACCTCGGGCGCCGGTGACCTCTGCGTCGTCGCGCTGCTCGCGGCGGTGCTGCTGCTCCGCCCGCAGGGCATCGCCGGGAAGGCGGTAACGGCATGACCGAGCGCAGCGAGGTCATCAGTCAGCTCAGTCGTGCGTGGCATGCCGGCGACGAGCGAAGCGAGGAGCTGGCATGACCGAGGTTCAGACTGCTGTGGCGGCGCCGGAGGTGGTCGCGCCACCAGAGCCGGAACGCCGGGGCTGGTTCGGGATCGTCCGGCCCTGGTTGCCGCTGGTGGCGTTGGCGGTCTTCGCGATACTGCCGTACTCGACGGTGTCGCTGCCGGGGCTCTTCGACGGGCCGCTCAACTCGCCCGGCACCCTGCAACTGCTCGCCATCTGCCTGGTCTTCGGTGGCCTCGCCGCCGGGTACGACCTGCTGTTCGGGCGTACGGGCATGCTCTCCTTCGGGCACGCGCTCTACTTCGCCGCCGGGGTCTACGGCACCGACATCCTGGTCACCAAGGGCGGGCTCCCGCTGTGGCAGGCGGCTCTGCTCACCCTCGCCGGTGGCGCGATCCTGGCCGCCCTGCTCGGCGCGATCGCGTTGCGTACGGCCGGGATCGCCTTCGCCATGGTCACGCTCGCCTTCGCGCAGGTCGGTGCGACCCTGGTCGCCCTGGACTCCGGTGGCCTGACCGGTGGTGAGGAGGGTCTGCCGCTGGACGTGTCAGGGTTGCCGGACAGCCTGGTCGGGGTGGCGAACACGGTCAACCTCTACTGGTTGGCGCTGGCGTACCTGGCCCTGGTGGTTTTCGTGGTGGCCCGGGTCGCCGCCTCGCCGACCGGTCGGGTGCTCGCCGGACTCCGCGACGACGAGCGGCGGATCGGTGTGCTCGGGCTTGATCCGTACCGGTTCAAGCTGGTCGCGTTCACCCTCTCCGGCAGTCTCGCCACCGCCGGTGGCGTGATCTACTGCCTGCTCGTCGGTGGCGCGTCACCGCACATCACCTCGTCCGAGCTGACCCTGTCGCTGCTGGTCATGGTGGTCCTCGGTGGACCCGGTACGCGTTGGGGCCCGGTCATCGGCGGTTTCCTCTACATGTACCTGGACCACCGCCTCACCGACTTCGGCTCCTCCTCGGCAGTCGACAGCCTCCCGACAGTCCTCAGCGCCCCCCTCTCCCAACCCCTGTTCGTCCTGGGAACGGTCTTCATCCTCGCCGTCTACTTCTTCCCCGGCGGCCTGGCCAGCCTAAAAACCCGCCTAACCCCCCTCCACCGCCTAACCTCCCGCCCCCGCCGCTAGGGGCCGTTGATCATGAAGTTAGCGCGGCGACACGCCGACATCGACCGCGCTAACTTCATGATCAACCGGAGGGTTCGGGGTCAGGGGGCGAGGAGGTTGTAGAGGGTCAGGGGAGGGTGGAGGGGGGTGGTGGGGTCGGGGAGGGAGATTGTGGGGGTGGTGCCGTAATTGCGGTAGGTGATGGTGTGTTCGTACGCTGCGGTGTCGCCGACCTTGGGGACGCTGACCGCCATGGTGGCGAGGCGGCCCTGCTGGTCGAGCGTGGCCCGGAAGGGCAGCCATACACCCGTGTCGCCGAGCTTCTGGACCGCCTCCTCGGACAGGTACTTCTCCGCCGCCCCACCCGCCAGGTCGACCCGCCCGGTGAAGATCCCGGGCTCGCTCTCGTTCACCGAGGTGGCGTGTGACAGCAACCCCCAGACGCCGCCCACGTCCGGCTCCGTGTACCTCGGTGGCATCGGTGTGTCGACGTGCATCCGGCTGTAGTTCAACAGCATCCACTCGTCCGGGAAGGTCGGCAGCTTCCTGGGATCCTTCGCGTCGGTGAACTCGACCTTCGCCCAGATCTGGTTACGCGAACAGAGATAGGTCACCTCCACGGTGGCGCCCAACTCCTGGTTGCGGTGCGATGTCCGCTGTTGGAAAGCTCCGGCGGACGGCCCCACCTCGCCGACGAAGGTCCGCTCCCAGTTGGTGATGGTGTAACCGAAGCCGGGTCCGGTAGCGCTCGGCAGTGCGGCGAAGAGCCTCGACTTCTCGCCCGGCGGCGCTTCGGCCACCGGTTCGCCTCCGCACTGGCACAGGGCGCCGAGCAGGCAGACGATCAACGTGATCCCGACTGTGAGGCCGAAGTTGCGTAGCGCCTTGCTGTGAGTGACGTGCGATTGCTGCATGTCCCGTCCCTGTCGGTGGTCGCGCGACGTGGTTCGCGGCAGGTATTCGTCGATTGTGGACTGTCGGCGATCCTGCCGGATGACCGCCACCGGTCGCCCGGGCCCACCCCCGGTGCCCCGTTCGGCGCGCGGAGGGGGTGGCGGCCCCCCGTGTGGCCGCCACCCCCTCGTCACATGCTCAGGATCAGGAGTTGATCAGCTCGTACGCCGCGGCCGGTGCCGCAACCGCGTCAGCGGCAGCCGGTACGGCCACAGCCGGGGCAGTGCCGTAGTCGGCGTAGGTGACGCTGTAGTCGTACGCCTTGGTCTTGCCCACCGTGGGCACGTTCACCAGGAAGCTGGTGAGCCGGCCCTCGGCGTCGACGGTCGCCTGGAAGGGCAGGGTCTTCGCCGCCTCGCCGATTCCGGCGGCGGTCTCCTCCGAGAAGATGTTGGTACCGGCCGCGCCGCTCAGGTCGACGGTGCCCGCGTACTTCCCGCCCGCACTCTCGGTGATGGTGGTGTTCGCCAGCAGCGGCTTCAGGTCGGCCACGTCGGCGCCGGTGTACTCGGTCGGCACGCCTTCCGCGTCGGTCAGCTTGGCCGGATCCAGCAGCATCCACTTCGCGGGCAGCTTGGGCAGCCCGGTCAGGCCCTCCGCACCGGTGAAGGTGATCTTGGTCCAGCTCTGCTTGTCCACGGTCAGGTACGCCATGTGCATGGTGAAGCCCAGCGACGGTTCCTTGATCTCCATCCGCAGGTGCGTCGCCTTGGTCGTCGGCGCCACCTCGCCGGTGAGGGTCGTCTCCCAGTCCTTGATGGTGTAGCTGAAGCCGGGACGGGTCTCGTCCGGGACGGCGGCGAGCAGGGTCTCCTTGGGGTTGGGTGCTGCGGTCGTCGTCGCCGGTGCCGCCTCCGACCCGGCCGTGTCCTGCCCACATCCGGCCAGCAGACCAGCCGCTGCCGTGACTGCCGCGACGGTGACGGTTGCCCGCCGAAGGGTGTGAATCATGGTGTTTCGTCGCCGCATGTCTATCTCTCCGTTAAGGTCCGCCCGGGCTGATCCGGGCGGGGACGTTCGTGTCGATCATGAGAGTGCTCGCACATACTGCCGGACGACTGTCGTTATGCTGCCGTCCGGCTGACGTGTACTGCCGTCGGCGGAATCCGAGGTCAGGAGCGAGGTGCACATGGGGGCGGGCCTGCGCTTCGAACTTCTCGGACCGCTGCGGGCGTGGCACGGGGACCGGGAACTGGACCTCGGGCCGGGCAAGCAACGGGCGGTGCTCGCCATGCTCCTGCTCTACGCCGGACGTCCGGTCTCGCCCACCCAGATCGTCGACTCGGTGTGGCAGGACGACCCGCCGATGAACGGCCCCAACGTGGTGCAGAAGTACGTTGCCGGGCTGCGCCGGATCCTGGAACCGGAACGATCGCCGCGCAGTCCGGGGCAACTGTTGACCCTCACCGACACCGGTTACCAGTTGCGGGTCTCCGCCGAGAACCTCGACACGGAACTCTTCGAGCGCCGGGTACGGCGGGCGACCGCCGCGCGTACGCAGGGACGGCTGGGTGAGGCGGCCGACGAACTCCGGCAGGCACTCGCGCTCTGGCAGGGCGAGCCACTCGTCGGCTTCACCGGTACGTTCTTCGACTCGGCGCGGGCCCGGCTGGTCGAGGGTCGGGCGGCGGCCCTGGAATCGTGGGCCGAGACCGAGCTGAATCTCGGGCGTCACAAGGAGATGGTCACCGACCTGATCCAGGCGGTCGGCCGGTTCCCGGTCCGGGAGCAGTTGCACGGGCTGCTGATGCTGGCGCTCTACCGCTCCGGCCGGCAGGCCGAGGCCCTGGCGGCGTTCCGCGAGGTACGGGCACTGCTCAGCGAGGAGTACGGCGTCGAGCCCGGCGAGAGCCTGCAGGAACTGCACCGGCGGATCCTGCGGTCCGATCCGGCACTGGGCGTAGCGGGCGAGCCGGATCGGCTCGTACCGCCGGTCCTGGTCGCCCCGGCCGTGCCCGTACCCGTCGCGATGCCGAGAGCCGTGCCCGTCGCGTCGTCGGGAGCCGTGCCCGTCGCGTCGTCGGGAGCCGTGCCCGTCGCGTCGTCGGGAGCCGTACCCGTCGCGTCGTCGGAAGCCGTGCCCGTCGCGATGTCGGGAGCCGTGCCCGTGGTGGCTGCCGCACCCACAGCCGTGCTGACCGGTGTGCCGCCGACGGTGATCCCGGCCCCGGCCCCGGTCGCGACTCCGGTACCGCAGGCGGCCCCGCTGCCCCCGGCGCTCCTGCCGCCGTCGCTGCCCATGCCGCTGTCGTCCCTGTTCGCCCCGGTGACCGGCACGGAATCGTCGGGACACCCCGGCAAACCGCTCGGAGGTTGGGTCGAGACCGGGTTCGGGCTACTGGTCGTGATCGGCAGCCTCGGCTTCCTGACCTGGGGGATCATCGCCTACCACGCGGTTCGACGGCGCAGCGTCTGGCTGGGGGCGACCGCCTTGCTCATCCTGGTCCTGACCGTGCTGTTCTGCACCTGGGGAGTGGAGCCGATCGAGGAAGACCTGCGCGTTTTCGACATCGTCGCGGTGTTCTACTGGGGAGTGATCTCGTTCGGTGGAGCGGCCTTCGTCCTTATGATGCACTGGCGACCGGCTCGATCCGTCGGGGTCCCGGCCGCCTTCATGGCGGCCCAACGGACGCGTCGGGAGCAGGCCCGACACCTCTTCTACCACTACCCGGCGGCTCGGGTCGACCTCCAGATCGGTCGGCCCGATCTGCTCCGCTCCTTCGACGACGGCGGCCTGATCGACGTCAACGCGGTCATCGACCAGGTGCTCTGGAGTCTGCCCGGGATCACGCCGGAGCAGGGGCGGCACATTGCCCACGAGCGGTCCCAGCGGGGCGGGTTCACCTCGATGGACGACTTCGCCGCCCGATCCCGCCTTTCCCGCGGCGTACTGAACCAGCTCCGCGAGGTTCTCCTGTTCCAACCCCCGATCACCGCCGCGCCGCCCGCCTGACCAGGAAGATGGCGACACGTCCGCCGGGTTGTGCCGATCTCTGCCCGGATCGGCGATCCCGGGGGCGGGTACGACGGAAACGTCCGTCCGCGCTGGTAGAAATGCCAGGTGACAGATGACCGGGTGGCGGTACGGGAACGGGCCGAGGCGGTGTTGCGCCGGCTCGCCGGTGATCACGCCCGGCTCCGCGAGGACCAGTGGCGGGCGATCGAGGCGCTGGTGGTCGACCAGCGACGGGTGCTCTGCGTACAGCGCACCGGGTGGGGCAAGTCGGCGGTCTACTTCGTGGCCACGGCGCTGCTGCGCGCCGGGGACGGGAGCGGGAGTGGGGCCGCCGGGCCGACCGTGATCGTGTCGCCGCTGCTGGCGCTGATGCGCAACCAGGTGGAGGCGGCGGCTCGGGCGGGCATCCGGGCTCGTACGATCAACTCCGCGAACCTGGACGAGTGGGATGAGATCGCCAGGGAGATCCACGCCGGTACGGTCGACGTCCTGCTGATCAGCCCGGAGCGGCTGAACAACCCCGACTTCCGGGACAGTGTGCTGCCCCGGCTCGCGGCCACCACCGGACTGCTCGTGGTCGACGAGGCGCACTGCGTCTCCGACTGGGGACACGACTTCCGCCCCGACTACCGCCGGCTGCGTACGTTCCTCGCCGGGTTGCCGGACCGGACCCCGGTGCTGGCCACCACCGCCACCGCCAACCAGCGGGTCACCGACGACGTGGCCGAACAGCTCAACACCGGCACCGCACCCGGTCAGACCGGTGGGGCGCTGGTCCTGCGCGGGGCCCTGGACCGGGCCTCGCTGCGGTTGGCCGTACTCGACCTGCCGAGTCCGGCGCACCGGCTCGGCTGGCTCGCCGACCACCTCGACGAGCTGCCCGGTTCGGGGATCATCTACACCCTCACCGTCGCCGCGGCCGGTGAGACGGCCGAGTTCCTCCGCTCCCGTGGGTACGCCGTGGCCGCGTACACCGGGCAGTCCGACGACGCCGAACGCCGGGCCGCCGAGCAGGACCTGCTCGACAACAAGATCAAGGCGTTGGTGGCGACGTCGGCGCTGGGCATGGGGTTCGACAAGCCGGACCTCGGATTTGTCGCCCATCTTGGCGCACCGCCCTCGCCGATCGCCTACTACCAACAGGTCGGCCGGGCCGGTCGCGCCGTCGAGCACGCCGAGGTGCTGCTCCTGCCCGGCGCCGAGGACCAGGCGATCTGGCGTTACTTCGCCTCGCTCGCCTTCCCGCCCGAGGAGCAGGTACGCGCCGTGCTCGCCGCGCTGGACCCCGACCGTCCACTGTCCACTCCCGCGCTGGAGCCGATCGTCGACCTTCGGCGTACCCGGCTCGAACTGATGCTGAAGGTGCTCGACGTCGACGGCGCGGTGCGTCGCGTACGCGGAGGTTGGCTGGCCACCGGGCAACCGTGGCAGTACGACGAGGCCCGGCTGCGCCGGGTGGCCCAGGCACGCACCGCCGAGCAGCAGTCGATGCGCGAGTACGTCAGCACCACCGACTGCCGGATGGAGTTTCTCCGCCGCTGCCTGGACGACCCCGAGGCCGTCCCCTGTGGACGGTGCGACCGGTGCGCGGGCGGACAGTACAACACCGACGTCTCCGCGCCCGCGCTCGCCGCCGCGCAGGCCTGGCTCGGCCGCCCCGGTGTGGACATCGCGCCGAAGAAGCTCTGGCCGACCGGTCTGGAGGCGGTCGGCGTACCGCTTCGCGGCAAGATCGGCCCGAGTGAGCAGGCACTGCCCGGCCGGGCCCTCGGGCGCCTCTCCGACCTGGGCTGGGGAGGGCGGCTGCGTAATCTCGTGGCACCGGAGGCCACCGACGCGACCATCCCCGACGACGTGGCGGCGGCGATGGTCGGGGTGCTCCGGGACTGGTCGCGCGGCTCCGACCCCTGGCCGGCCCGGCCGGTGGCGGTGGTCGCGATCGGCTCCCGCCGCCGCCCCCGACTCGTGCACAGCCTCGCCGAGCGGATCGCCACCGTCGGCCGGTTGCCGCTGCTCGGGGAGGTGCCGGCCCGCGAAGGCGCGTCCGGCGGTGACGGTCCGCGCGGCAACAGCGCCCAACGCGTACGCGCACTGCACGACGCTTTTGCCGTACCACCGGCACTGGCCGACGCCCTCGCCGACCTCGACGGTCCGGTCCTGCTGATCGACGACCTGGTCGACTCCGGCTGGACCATGACCATGGTCGCCCGCCTGCTCCGCCGCTCCGGCGCCCCCGCCGTCCTCCCCCTGTCCCTAGCCCTCGCCGCCTAACCCACCCCACCCGCCCCGCCGCCGTGCCCGCCCGCCCGCCCGCCGGCCACTAATACAGAAAAAGAGTGGCTATCCGACGCTGGATAACCACTCTTTCTCTGTATTAGGCGCCAGGGGGAGGGGAGAGGGGGGCGCGGTCAGGTGGGGCGGCCGTAGCCGTGGATGGGTTGGTAGTCGACGCGTTCGAGTTGGACCGGTTTGCCGGAACGGGGGGCGTGGATGATGTTGCCGTCGCCGACGTAGATCCCCACGTGGTGGATGTCGGCGTAGTAGAAGACCAGGTCGCCGGGCTGGCGCTCGGCGCGGCTGATCCGCTTCACCACGCGCCACTGCCGGGCGGCGTTGTGCGGCAACTGCACACCGCCCGCGCGCCAGGCGGCCGAGGTGAGGCCGGAGCAGTCGTACCCGTCCGGGCCCTCGCCGCCCCACTGGTACCGCTTGCCGAGCTGGGCGTACGCGAACCGGACCGCCGACGCGGCGGTGCCGCTGCCCAGGTCGCCGGGTGGGCGGGGCGCGGACCGGGGTGGGGCGGGCTCGCGCTCGCCGGTCGCGTCCCGCAGTCGGCTCAGCCGGCTGATCTCGCTTTCGATGTGCTGCTTGCGCAACGCCAGTTGGCGTTCCTGGACCCGCTGCTGCTCGTCCAGCGCCCGCGCCTCGGCTCGGGCGACGGAGAGCTGGTCGTGGGTGACGGCGAGCTGCGCGACGATGCGACGCTGGTCCCGACTCAGCCGGTTCAATATCAGCAGGGAGCCGAGCAGGTCGTCGGTGGACGCGGTGAGCAGCGCCGAGACGGCCGCGAGCGGCTGCGCCCCGTGGCCCCGGTAGACCTGTGCGGCCAACCGGGCCGCCTCCGTGCGGTGGGCGTTCATGGCGTCCGCCAGTACGGCCAGGTCGCGGTCCAGCTCGGCCGCCCGGACCCGGGACCCGCGCAGCTCCTCGTGCAGGCCGTTGTACTGCTCGATGACGATCTCGAGCTGCTCGGCAGCGGCGGCGAGCTGCTGTTCGGTGGTCTTGCCGGGTGGCTCGGCATCAGCCGGCTCGGGCGCGGCGGCGAGCGCCAACACGACGGACATCCCGGCTGCGAACGCCGCAGTGCGGCGCGGTACGACGGTTGTCGGCACGACCTGCTCAACGACTGACCATCGACGTTGGCGACGGGATCCACCGAGATGGGCGTGGATACGACCGGGGGGTATTCTGCTCGGCATGACCGAAGAGCCGCCGGCGCAGACCCCTCCCGCCGACCCCGCTCCGGCCCCCTCCGCCGACGCCGCTCCGACCGCAGCCGGGCACGGCCCCTACTGGTACGCCTCGGACAAGCAGGCCATCCTGGGCCGGTTGCGCCGGGTCGAGGGCCAGGTACGCGGCCTGCACCGGATGGTCGAGGAGGACACGTACTGCATCGACGTGCTCACCCAGATCTCGGCCGCGACCAAGGCACTCCAGGCTGTTGCGGTCGGCCTGCTGGAGGGACACATCGCGCACTGCGTGATGGAGGCGGCCCGGGACGGCAGTGACCCGTCCGCCAAGGTCAAGGAAGCGTCCGACGCCATCGCCCGCCTCGTCCGTTCGTAGAGGAGACCAGCTCATGTCGTCGTCGTCCGTGGTCGGATCAGAGTCGGTGGTCGGATCGGAGTCGGTGGCGACGGATGCCACGTTGGAGCCGCCCCCGGCGCCGGAGCGGGGTTCGGCGCGGATGGCCCTCTTCGTCGGCGGGGTGGTCCTCGCCCTGGTCGGCGGGTTCGGGCTCGGCCGGATGAACACCGACAGCGCCGGTTCCTCCGCCGGTACGCCGTCCGCGGTGGGCGACCACACCCACGCGCCGGGCACCGGGGCGCACGAGCACGGGCCGGGAACGACCACCACCGGCGGCACCGCCACGGCCGGTACGGAGGTCGGCGGGCTCTCGCTCAGCGCCTCCGGGTTCACCCTGGTGCCGACGACCAGCGCGTTCCAGCCCGGCCGGGAACAGCCGTTCCAGTTCCGGGTGCTCGGCACCGACCGTCGACCGGTCACGAAGTTCACGGTTGTCCACGACAAGCAGTTGCACCTGATCGTGGCCCGCCGTGATCTCTCCGGTTACCAGCACCTGCACCCGACGATGGCACCGGACGGCACCTGGAGCGTGCCGCTGACCCTGGCCACGCCCGGCATCTGGCGGGCGTACGCGGACTTCACCGCGCTCGACGCCACCGGCAAGGAGACCGCCGCCACGCTCGGCGTCGACCTGGTCGTCAACGGCGACTACGCCCCCAAGGCCCTGCCGGCGGCGGCCCGGGAGGCGACGGTCGGGGAGTTCACGGTCACGTACGAGGGGACCCCGCAGGTGGGTGCCACCCAACCGCTGCTGTTCCGGGTCTTCGCCAACGGCAGCCCGGTGGCCGGGCTGGAGCGCTACCTGGGCGCGTACGGGCACCTGGTCGCGTTGCGCGCGGGTGACCTGGGCTATGTGCACGTGCACCCGGAGGAGCAACTGGTCGGCGGTGCGGTGAAGTTCTGGCTGGCCGCGCCGAGTCCGGGTAGCTACCGGATGTTCTTCGACTTCCAGGTCGCCGGGGTGGTGCACACCGCCGAGTTCACCCTGACCGTGCCCTGACCCCCGGCTCGGGCTCAGCCGGCTTTGCGTACCGGGCGTTGGGCGAGGTAACGCAGCAGGTCGCGGATCAGTTGTTTCTCGTCCGCCGGCACGGTCGGGTCGGCGAGCCGGGTGAGGATCACCCGTACGTCCGCGTCGATCTGCGTATCACCGCGTTTCGTGGCGCGACCCGCGCGGACTGTCGTGCCGGACGGGGTGCGGCGGCGGTCGTCGCGCACCGGTTCGCCGTCGGGCAGGCCGAGCGCCCGGAACGCCGCCGTGACCGGTACGTCGAGCGCGGCGCAGAAGCCGCGCACCTTCGCCAGCTCGGGATAGTCGTGCCAGTCGCCGGCCAACCAGCGGAACACGGTGGACCGTCCGACGCCGGTGTGTGCGGCCAGATCGGTGACGCTCCAACCTCGGTCGTCCTTGGCATCGTCGATGGCTCTGCGGACGAAGCGGGCGAATGCCGCCTGGGGTGAGTCCGATGCGGCACCCATTGTCAGTGGACAGCCCTCTCCTGCTGGAGCACGACCTTTGCCCCTTGAGCGTAGTGCCATCTCGGCGCTTCGCCACTCAAGCAGCCATCGACTAGTCTCGTGGCCGGGACTGCCCCGGTGGTGCCTCGGCGCCGGATCGACGACCCGCCCTGGCCTGTCCGGAGTGGGAGCGCCCGGCGCGGGACGTTACGGCGACGGTCTCCCGCTGACCGGGGGGTAGCGGGAGACCGTGTCGACCGGGCCGACCACCACTCCCGGTGATCGGTTGAATCCACTATGCTCGACCATCGCGCGGGTCGACCGAATCGAGTCAGGCCGGTCGACCGCTGACCGTCGTCTGGCGTCCATCGCCTGCTGGCACGTCCCCACCGAGGCGAGTGAAGAGGATCAACGTGGCCAATCCAGCCCCACCGCTCCCACACCGACCCGGATCGATCAGCCTGTTCTTCGTGGCCAAGGCCGCGGTCTTCGCGGCCGGCTTCTGGATCTGGCTGCTGGTGCTGGTCTTCACGCGTACGGAGGTGAGCGGACTGCACGTACTGGCCGCCACCGGGACGATCATCACCACCCTGGTGTCGGTAGTGCTCGGGGTCCGGATGGCGTTGCAGCGCAACGCCGCCGACCGGCACGCCGAACTCAAGCGGCTGCTGGTCGACATCTCCTGGAACGCCTTTGCCGCCGCCGGCAACGCCGAACCCGAGAGCAACGGCAACGTCGTACCGTTCCCGACCACGGCGTACGACGTTCCCACCCCGTCCGGGCGTACGCCGGGCGACAGCAACGGGGACCGCCGCCGCTGACCCCGCGAGGGTCAGCCCAGCAGGGTTTCCAACCGGGGTACGACCTGCCACTGCGACACCAGACCCCGGTACTCCGCCCGCTGCTCCGGTGTCGGCTCGGCACCGGTACGACGGGCCCGCAGCAGCAGGTTGCGCGGCGTGTGCTGGCTGTCGACGAACTCGACCACCTCTACCCGGTACCCGTGCAGCCGCAGCAACCCGGCCCGCAGCGAGTCGGTGAGTACGTCGGCGAACCGCTCCCGCAGGATGCCCTCCCGGGTCAGCAGGTCGTACGGCTCCGGAGCCGGCCGGGCACGCAACTGCCGGGCCAGGTCGTGGTGGCAGCACGGAGCGGCGAGCACCCACCGGGCGCCCCACCCGACCGCGCGGGCGAGCGCCTCGTCGGTGGCGGTGTCGCAGGCGTGCAGGGCCAGCACCAGGTCGGGTGCCGGTTCGACCACCGCGTCCAGGATGGTGCCGGCGACGAACCGTACCCGGTCGGCGCACCCCAGTTCCTCGGCCAACTCGGTGTTGCGCTGCCGCTGGTCCTCCCGTACGTCCACACCGACCAGTTCGACATCCACCCCGCGCCCGGTCAGATAGCGGTACGCCGCGAAGGTCAGGTACGCGTTGCCGCAGCCGAGGTCGACCACCCGCAGCGGCCCGGTCAGCTCGGCCGGGAGGGTTGCCGCCAGCGCCCGGAGGAACGCGTCGACCTGGCGGCGCTTGGCCGCGCTGCCGCCGACCGCGGCGAACAGCGGGTCGCCCGGATCGAGCAGGTACTCCTTGGCCCGGTCGTGTCCGGCCGGTGCGACCGAGGTGCGGTCGGCAGCCGCCCGGTGCACCTGGGCGTCGCCCTTCTTGGTCACCCGTACCTGGACGGTGGCGGTCGCCGTCTCCACGTGCCAGTTGCCGAACGGCTCGGCGAGCAGGGCGTCCACCGCCTCGTCCGACTCCGGACCGGGTGCCACGTTGCGGGTGTACGGCCGGGAGCCGTCGAAGGTCGCGATCTGCAGCCGGGGACCGGCCTTGAGGGCAACCGGTCGCAGTTCGGCGCGGACCAGGGTCGGTGCCTGTCCCCGGCGACGGCCGGCGGCGACCGCACGGGTCAGCCCGGGATCGAGCAGCAGCGCCCGTACCTCGGCGAGTGCGAGTTCGAGTTGTTCGGGCATGTGTCTACCTGGCCTTTTCGCGCGGGGTCGGGTCGAGGGCCGACACGGTTCCGGCCTCCGCCGATGATCGGGGAGGCCGGAACCGATGAGCTGTGGTGACGGTGGTCAGGCGCTGGCGGAGTCCGCCGGGGCCGAACCGTCGCCCGTGGAGCGCGCGTTCGGCGTACCGGAATCGGTGGCGCCGGTGTCGGTGGATGCCGAACCGGCCCGCGAACCCCGACCGCCACGGCGGCGGCGCCGGGTACGGGTGCGACCGGTGCCGGCCTCGTCCGATCCCTCGCCGGTGGTCTCGGCGACCGGGCCGGTACCGTCGGTCACGACCACGGTGGCAGCGGCGGTGCCGGTGTCGGTGCCGTCACCGACGACAACCTCGCCCGCGCGACGCCGACGGCGCTGCCGGGTGCTGGTCCGGACCACCTCGTCGGCCTGGTCGACCGGCGCGTCCGGGGTGGTGGCGGCCGATCGGCCACCACCGGAGCGACCGTCGCCGTCCCGGCGGCCCCGGGTACGACCCGCGCCGCGACCGGCGCTGTCGCCGCCCCGTCCGCCGTCGGGCCGGCGAGCGGTGCGGGACCGGCCACCGAGGTCTTCCTCGACCTCGGCGGAGAGGCCGACCCGGGTCCGGTCGGCGGTCGGGAGCGTGCCCGAGACGTCGGTCGGGATGTGCAGGTCGGTGTAGAGGTGCGGGGACGTGTGGTACGTCTCCGGCGGCTCCGGCATGTCGAGCCCGAGCGTCTTGTCGATGATCCGCCACCGGGGCATGTCGTCCCAGTCGACGAAGGTGATCGCGACACCGGTGGCGCCGGCCCGGCCGGTACGACCGATCCGGTGCGTGTACGTGTCCTGGTCTTCCGGACAGTCGTAGTTGATCACGTGGGTGACGCCGGTGACGTCGAGCCCACGGGCCGCGACGTCGGTGGCGACCAGAACGTCGATCTTGCCGGTACGGAACGCCCGCAGCGCCCGCTCCCGGGCACCCTGTCCCAGGTCACCGTGGACCGCCGCGACCGCGAAGCCACGGAAGTCGAGGTCCTCGGCCACCCGGTCGGCGGCCCGCTTGGTCCGCGTGAAGATCATCGTCAGGCCACGGCCCTCGGCCTGCATGATCCGGGCGACGATCTCGACCTTGTTCATCGAGTGGGTGCGGTAGACGAGCTGCTGGGTCAGCGGCGACGGGCCGGTCTCGGCGGTGTGCCCGGCGTGGATCGTCACCGGCTGGTGCAGGAAGCGCCGGGCCAACGTGACGATCGGGTCCGGCATGGTGGCCGA
This sequence comes from Micromonospora sp. NPDC004704, assembly GCF_053601675.1. Lineage (NCBI taxonomy): Bacteria > Bacillati > Actinomycetota > Actinomycetes > Micromonosporales > Micromonosporaceae > Micromonospora > Micromonospora sp. NPDC004704. The sequence continues at coordinate 344,713 of NZ_JBSGCD010000007.1, forward strand.
GAAGAGCATCGTCTGCCGCTTCTCCGGCAACATCGCCAGGATCTTCTCGACGTCGTCGAGGAAGCCCAGGTCGAGCATCCGGTCGGCCTCGTCGAGAACCAGGGCGTGCACCCCGTCGAGCCGCAGGTGCTTCTGCTTCGCCAGGTCCATCAACCGGCCGGGCGTACCGACCAGGATCTCGACACCCTTGCGCAGCGCCTCGACCTGCGGCTCGTACGCCACCCCGCCGTAGATCGGCAGTACGCGTACGCCACGGGTCTTGCCGGCGGCGGCGATGTCCTTGGCGACCTGCAGGCCCAGCTCACGGGTCGGTACGACGACAAGCGCCTGCGGTACGCCGGTGCTGCCCTCGGCGGGCGCGGTGACCCGCTCCAGCAGCGGTACGCCGAAGCCCAGGGTCTTGCCGGTGCCGGTCGGCGCCTGGCCGATCAGGTCGGTGCCGCGCAGCGCGATCGGCAGGGCGTACTCCTGGATCGCGAACGCGCGCAGGATACCGACGGCGGCGAGCGCGTCCACGGTCTCCTGACGTGCGCCCAGGTCCGCGAAGGTCGGTGCCTCCGGGCGCACCGGAGCGTCGGCGGCCAGCTCCTGGCCAGCCATAACTTCTTCGATTTGATCGCTCATCTGGTTGTGGGGGTGCCCTCTCGTGGGTGCGCCCCGTCAGTCCGTAGGGCGCGGTTTCGGTTTGGCGCGGGCCACACGGTCTGCGGCAGAAATGCCGACTCAAACCGGGCCGCACGCGCGCCGCAGGAAGCATTTCGAGGTACTCGAGACCTACGGCAACTGCTCCATGTTACCTGAGCCGGGCAAATGTCGCCTCTACTCGCGCTGATGGGGCTCCAACCGGGGGTACGCACTGTGGTGCGGATTACCATCGCGCGCTTCCGAACCGGGCGCCAATCGGCGGTTCCGGACGCACCGGGCTACTCGTCACCGGTGTGCTCGGCTCGATCTGGTTGTCCGATTCGGCCGGGATCGAATCCGAGGGCCGTCGGTCGCGGAGGGGGTGTCGCAGGCGGGACGGCTGCTCGGGGCGCCACACATGAGGTGGCCGACCCCGGCGGGGGCAGCGGGGGCCGCGTGACCGACCGCGCGACCCGGTGGGACGGGCGGCCGGTCTGTTGGGCGACGGGCTGGGCCCCGGACCGGCCGGTCGGCCGGTGTCGGGGTCGTCAGCCCGTCGGGAAGGACCGGGTCAGCGGGCGACGAAACCGACGGCCCGAGGGGACGCCTCGGCGATCTCGACGTACGCGACCTTGGTCACCGGGACGATGATCCGGCGACCCTTCTCGTCGGTCAGGGACAGGGTGCCGTCGTTGGCGATGGCGTCGGTCACGATCTGCTCGATCTCGGCCGGCGTCTGCGCGCTCTCCAGCACCAACTCGCGCGGCGCGTACTGCACGCCGATCTTGACCTCCACGGGACCTCCTCATCCAGGGCGAAACTTCGCCGTTGCGAAGGCTATCCGATGAGCGGAGGTATCCGTCAGGCCGACTCGCCCTGGAGGGGGAAGCTGGCGATGCCACGCCAGGAGAGGGCGGCGAGCAGCGCCTCCGCCTCGGACTTCGGCACCTGACGTCCGCCGGCCAGCCAGAACTGGGCCGCCGTCTCGGCCGCCCCGACCAGGCCGGAGGCGAGCAACTCGGCCCGCGCCCGGTGCACGCCGGTGTTCGAGATGATCGTGTCGGCGATGGCCGCGATGCAGCCCTGCTCGACCCGCTCGACCCGCTCCCGTACGGCCGGCTCGTTGCGCAGGTCCGACTCGAAGACCAGCCGGAACGCCTCGCTCTTGTGGTCGATGAAGTCGAAGTACGCCCGTACCGCGCCGCTGACCCGATCCTTGTTGTCCGGGGTGGCCGCGATCGCTTCCCGGACCATCGCCACGATCGCGTCGGCGTGGGTGTCCAGCAGCGCCAGGTACAGCTCGAGCTTGCCCGGGAAGTGCTGGTACAGCACCGGCTTGGAGACCCCGGCCCGCTCCGCGATGTCGTCCATCGCCGCCGAGTGGTAGCCCTGGGCGACAAAAACCTCCTGGGCGGCGGCCAGCAACTGCTTACGCCGGGCCGAGCGAGGCAGCCGGGTAGGTCGGCCTGCTGTCTGCGCACCGTTCTCCGCAGCAGCGGTCATGGGAACCTCCGTGTCTCACACATCGCACAACCATCGACCTCGATCAGAACGGATCGACGTATCGCGTCGCGCCGCCGAATTAGGCCACCGCTGTAACTTATCGCCACTGTCACCACACGGTAGCCTCAGCGGGGGCGACCAAGGAGCGCACGGTGGACGAAACAGGGCAACCCGGGGCCGCCGCACCGGGCGAGAACGGCAACGGGGCAGGTCCGCACGGTGACCTGGCCCGGCCGGCCAATGGGTGGGCGGCGGCCGATTCCGGCTGGCCCAACGGGGCCAAGCCGGCCGATGGCGGCTCCGACTCACGGCCGAGGTGGCGCCAGTCGCCGGAACCGGGGGGACCGCCGTCATGGGCGGCCGACCCGGCGACGAGGTACGCCGACCCGACGGTTCCGACCGGCGCGGGACGCGAGTCCGGGCAGCCGACCAACGGGGCGACCTTCGGTGACCGGCACTACCCGGAACCGCCGGCGGCGGCGTACCGGGCACCGGCCAGTGGGCCGCCCTACCCGTACCAGGGTGAGCCCGAGTACGCGTACCCGGAGGACTTCGGACCGGAGCGGATCGCCGTACCGGCGCCGCGTCCACCGTCGGCACCGGAGCGTTCCGGCCAGCCGGAACAGGACCGTCTGTCGTCCGTACCGGACCGGTCCGCCGGTGGTCAGGATCGGCCCGTGGCGGCGGTCGGGGACCGCCTCGGCGCGGTGACGGACCGGGCTTCGACCGGTCAGGACCGGCCCGGCGGTGCGACCGACCGGGCCTCGGCGACGCAGGGTCCGGCCGAGTCGCCGGACGCCGAGTCGGCCCGCCACGCGTACGGCGAATCCGTACCGACCTCGGCCCCGCCGGCCGGTCAGCAGGCCCAACCCGGCCCTACGCCGCCCGGATTCGAACCCGCACCCGTCTTCCGTGCGGTGCCGAACTACGACCTGACCCCGCCGAAGCGGTTGGAATCAGTGCCCATTCCGGCGAACCCGGCCGATCGGGGAGCGCGGACCGCCGAACGCCCGGCCGAGCGGGAGCAGCCGCCACCGCACCGGGACGCCCCGGAATCCCACGAACGCACGGTCGTACCGGAGCCGGAGCACGAGTCGGACCGCGCCGGAGGCGCCCGGCCCGCCTGGGCCCGGTCCGGTGGTGGTGCCGAAGCCGGTTGGGTGCGATCCGCTGCCGAGGCCGAGACATCCGGACCCGAGCGCAACCGTGCCGCTGCAGCCCCGGAGGACGACGGTCGTCCGGCCTGGGCCCGGTCCGAGGGTGGGCAGGACGCCGGTGAACCGGCCCGTCCGGCCTGGGCGCGATCCGGCGCCGGGTCACCGGCCGCCGATTCCGACCGTCCGGCCTGGGCCCGGTCCGGCAGCGGTCTGCAGGCCGCCGCCGCGTCCTGGGCCCGCAACGAGGCGGCGTCCGAAGCGACGGCAGGTGCCTCCGGCCCCGGTTGGTCCCGGTCGGAGACCCCGCAGTCCAGCGGGGACGGCGGCACCGAGTGGCCCCGTTCCGCGCCCGAACCCCAGCAGCCGGCCGAGCAGTCCCGGCCGGGTTGGGCGTCCGGTTGGGCACCGCCGTGGGCGAAGGACACCCAGGACCCCGAAGCGCGCCGCGCCCGTCACGACGACTCGCCCGGATGGCCTGATTCGAGCCCCGTGCCGGCTCCCGGCCAGCTACCGGGTCCGGAGCCGACGCAGGGCTACCCGTCGGCCGCCGGACCGGGGAGATACCCGGCCGGGGGCGAGCCGTCCGGCTACCCGGCACCCGGTGACCCAGCGGGTTACCCGGCACCCGGTGAGCAGGCAGGCTACCCCGCGCCCGGCGAGCCGGTGGGTTACCCCGCGCCCGGTGAACCTGCGGGTTATCCCGCACCCGGTGAGCCGGCGGGACGGGGCGGTGGGTACCCGAACGGACCCGAACGTCCGTGGGGAGCGCCGTACCCCGGTTATCCGGCCGGGCCGCAACAGGCGGGTCCGGTCGACCCCGGCCCGGCGATCCGGGCGGCGGAACCGGCGCCGGAGGCGCTCCCGCAACGGGTGCCGGCCGAGCCGGACGTACCGACGATGGCCGAACCGATCCCGCCGGAGCCCTCGGCGGAAACCCCCGAACTCGCCCGGATCGCCACCCACCTGCGGCGCGAGGACGCGCCCAGCCAGCTCCGGGACCGACCCGAGGGCTTCGACGTCAAGGCGATCCTGGCCGCCGTACGGGGTGTGCCCGGGGTACGGGACGCGTCCCTGCGTACGACCCCGGCCGGTGCGCACAGCCTGCGACTGGACCTCGCCGACGGGGCGGATCCGGCCGAGGTGAGCCGTCAGGTTGCCCGGTTGCTCCAGGACCGGATGGGCCTGGCGGCGGCGCCGAAGCTGCCCGGCACCCCGGTGCCCGGCGCGATGCTCCCCGGCACCCCGATGCAGGGCGCGATGATGCCCGCCGCCCCGGGATCCGTGGCCCCGGCGTCCGCCCCACCCGCCGTCGCCCAGCCCGACCCTCGTTCGGCGGTTGCCGACGACCGGCCGGTCGAGGAGCCCGCCGAACCGCCCCGCCGACGCCGGACGGCCACCGCGCACCAGGGCCGGGCGGCCGTGGAGGAGCGCCCGGTCGGCCCGTACGGCGGTGGAACCGGTGTGTCCGGGGGGATGGCCACCGGCAGCCCGGTGACCGCGGGGTCCTCGTACTCCGGGGGTCAGCCCACGACCACCGAGACCGCACCGTCGAGGCCGCTCAATCCCGGCGGCGTCCCCGGCCCCCGGGTGGTCCTGGACCACGTCCAGGTGAGCACCTTCGGCCTGGAGGCGACCGTCGAGGTACGGCTCGCCGCCGGTGAGCAGCGGGCGACCGGGCTGGCGTCCGGGCCGGCGGTGGACGGTTACGTGCTCCGGCTCTGCGCGGTCTCGGCCGCGGTCGCGATCGACGAACTGCTCAGCGCCTCGGCCCGGGTGACCGAGATGGGGCGGTGCTTCGTGGAGCACGCGGCGGTGGTCCCGTTCGGGAGCTGCGAGGTGGCGACCGTGGTGGTGCTGCTGGTCTGCGACGGGTGGGTGGAGCAGCTCGCCGGCTCCGCGCTGGTCGCGGGCGATCCCCGGCAGGCGGTGGTCCGGGCCACCCTGGCCGCGGTCAACCGGCGGTTGGAGGCACTGCTCGTCTGAGCGCCGGTCAGAGAGCGCATCAGTGGATAAGGGGCGTACGGGCGGATCGGGCCCGGTTCGCGGCACACTGGATAGATGAAGCGTGCGGCCCTCGGGGCGGACGAACTCTTCCGCCGGGACGGATGTCCACCACCCTGGCCCGGTCGACCGGTGCTGCTCGACGGTCTGGTGACGTACGTACGGGACACCCCCGCCACGTCCCCGGACGCCGAACCGGCGCTCTACGTGCACGGGTTGGGCGGCTCCGGGCAGAACTGGACCGACCTGGCCGGCCTGCTCGCCGACCGGCTCGACGGTCAGGCGATCGACCTGCCCGGCTTCGGCTTCAGCGAACCGGGGCGCAGTTACACCGTGCCCGCCTTCGCCGACCGGGTGATCCGCTACCTCGAGTACGCCGACCGGGGGCCGGTGCACCTGTTCGGCAACTCCCTGGGCGGTGCGGTCTCGGTACGCGTCGCCGGACTCCGTCCCGACCTGGTACGCACCCTCACCCTGATCTCCCCGGCGATGCCCTTCCTCGACCCCCGGCGGTCACTGCAGGGCCGGATGCTGCCGCTGCTGGCGGTGCCGATGGCGGAGCGGCTCGCGTACCGGCGGTTGACCCAGATCGCGCCCGAGGACATGGCCCTGCAGGTGCTCACGGCGTGCGTGGCGGACATCACCCGGATCAACGACCAGCGGCGGCGGGAGGCGATCGAGGAGATCCGGATCCGGTACACCGCCGAGCACTACGCCGCCGCCTACCTGCGTACGCTGCGCGGTCTGGTCAGCAGCTTCGTACGGGCGTACCTGCCGGGTGCCGGTTCAATGTGGCGGATCGCCCGGCTGGTGAAGGCGCCGACGCTGGTCATCGGCGGACGGCAGGACCGGCTGGTGGACATCCGGGTGGCACCCCAGGCAGCCCGGGTGATCCCGGACAGCCGGCTGTTGATGCTGGACGGAGTGGGGCACGTGGCCCAGCTCGAGGTACCCCGTACGGTCGCCCGTGCGGTGGTTGCCCTACTGGATGAGACGGCAATGCTGCGCTACTGACCGTGACGTGGCACGCTGGTCAACGATGTCCACTTCCAGTTCACGATCCCGGTCCCGAGCCCGTGCCACCAGGGCGAACGACTCGGATCGGTACCGCGGGGTCCGGCGGCGGGAAGCTCCGCGCGGACGACGGCTCGCTATCGTCACGGCGGTTCTCGTGGCGGTCGTGGGTGTGCTGATCGGGTTGGTCGGCCCGCCGCTGGTCAACCGGTTGACCGCGGCCGAGCGGCCGTTGTCGGTGACCGGACCACCGGCGGGCGTCAACGCCGCCCAGGCGGCCGTGACGCCCCCGGCGAAGCCCGGCACGTCACCATCGGTGTCGTCGCCGAAGCCGCCGTTGCTGCGGATGCCCGGCCCGGTGCCGCAGTCCGGAAAGAACACGTTCCGGTACGGCACCGGTGTGGGCAAGGTGGCCGGGCAGGCGGGGGTGCTGCGGCGCTACCGGGTCGCCACCGAGGACGGCTCCGGTGAGGACGTGAAGGAGTTCTCGGCGGCGGTGGACGAGACCCTGAGCGACCCGCGTAGCTGGACCGGCAGCGGGCAACTCCGGTTGCAGCGGGTGCCGGAGGGTTCGAACTACGACTTCACCGTCTACCTCGCCACGGCCGACACCGCGGCCCGGATGTGCGCCGCCGGTGGGACCGACATCCGGATCGACGGTGAGCCGTACACGTCGTGCCGGACGCCGGGCAAGGTGATCATCAACCTGAACCGGTGGATGCTCTCGGTCGACTACCTGGTCGCGGCGAAGTTGCCGCTGGCCGACTACCGGCTGTACGTGATCAACCATGAGACCGGCCACCAGTTGGGACACGGGCACGAGCAGTGTCCCGGCAAGGGCAGGCCGGCACCGGTGATGCAGCAGCAGACGCTGTTCCTCAACGGCTGCGTGGCCAACTCGTGGCCGTACCTGGACGGGCGCCGGTACGAGGGACCGCCGGTCTGACCTGCCGTTCCGTGGTCCACCGGGCTCCTTACCCGGGGTACGGCGGCCCGACCGCCGGCTATTCCCGCCCCGGTTCACGGGACAGGTGTTCCACCTCATGGTCAATGCCCGGTGTCCCGAGCGACAATGGCGCGGCACACCACTATCGATTCCGGGGAGTTCACCGTGTCGTTGCCCCCGCTCGTCGAACCCGCCGCCGAGCTGACCGTTGACGAGATCCGCCGCTATTCCCGCCACCTGATCATTCCCGACGTCGGGGTCGAGGGGCAGAAGCGGCTCAAGAACGCCCGGGTGCTCTGTGTGGGCGCCGGCGGCCTGGGCTCTCCGGCGCTGATGTACCTGGCCGCGGCCGGTGTCGGCACGCTGGGCATCGTCGACTTCGACACCGTCGACGAGTCGAACCTCCAGCGCCAGATCATCCACGGCCAGTCGGACATCGGCCGCCCCAAGGCGGAGTCCGCCGCGGCGACCGTTCGGGAGATCAACCCGCTGGTCAACGTCGTGATCCACAACACCGCGCTGGACCGGGACAACGTACGCGAGCTGTTCAGCCAGTACGACCTGATCGTCGACGGGACCGACAACTTCGCCACCCGGTACATGGTCAACGACGCGGCGGTGCTGCTCGGCAAGCCGTACGTCTGGGGTTCGATCTACCGGTTCGACGGCCAGGCTTCGGTCTTCTGGGCCGAGCACGGCCCCTGCTACCGCTGCCTCTACCCGGAGCCGCCGCCGCCCGGCATGGTGCCGTCGTGCGCCGAGGGTGGCGTGCTCGGTGTGCTCTGCGCGTCGATCGGCTCGATCCAGGTGACCGAGGCGATCAAGCTGCTGACCGGCATCGGTGAGCCGCTGGTCGGCCGGCTGACCGTCTACGACGCCCTGGAGATGGAGTACCGCAAGATCAAGGTCCGCAAGGATCCGGGCTGCGTGCTCTGCGGTGAGAACCCCACGGTGACCGACCTGCTGGAGGACTACGAGGACTTCTGCGGCGCGGTTTCCACCGAGGCGCAGGACGCGGTGGTCGGCTCGACCATCACCGCCTCGGAGCTCAAGGAGTGGCAGGACACCGGCAAGGACCACTTCCTGATCGACGTCCGGGAGCCGGCCGAGTACGAGATCGTCCGCATCCCCGGTTCGACCCTGATCCCCAAGGGCGAGATCCTCTCCGGTGAGGCGCTGGCCAAGCTGCCGCAGGACCGGCAGATCGTGCTGCACTGCAAGTCGGGGGTCCGTTCGGCGGAGGCCCTGGCGGCGCTGAAGGCGGCCGGGTTCCGGGACGCGGTGCACGTACAGGGCGGGGTGCTGGCCTGGATCAAGCAGGTCGACCCGGCGCTGCCGGCGTACTGAGGATCACACCACGTACCGTCACCCTCCGGGTGCGCAGTGTTCGACGAGGGCTCCTTCCGTGCCGAAGGTTCGGTACGGAAGGAGCCCTTTTGGTCATCCGTGGTCGGGTTTCGGATTGACCGGGGCCTATGACCGGACCTGCCGAGTGGCTGGTTGACCTCGGCTGACTTACCGAGGCAGAGAAAGTTTCCCGCCGGTAGCCTTCTCTCCCGTGGTGGACATGGACGGTGCGATCGGCTTTGTCGTGGCGCACGGCGACGCGGTGGACCGGGCTCGACTCTCCTGGTTGCGTACCGGCGCACCACCCCTGCCGGAGGTGATCGGCGACGTCGAGATGGGCTCTGCCCCGGACGGTGGCTGGCCCGCGGTCTGGGGCGGTGGGATCGCCTCGGTCGACGCCACCTGCTTCCGGCTGGCCGAACTCGACGACCTCGGTGCCCTCGACCGGCCCGCCGCCCGGAAGGCGCTGGACTGGCTCGCGAGCCGGCAGCGACCGGACGGCACCTGGGAGGAGGACGAGTCACTGGCCCGGGAGGCGCCGGACTGGGCGAAGCCCGGCGACGCCGAGGCGGAACTCTTCCTCACCGCGAACGCCGGGTTCTGGCTCACCGTGGCCGGGCTCGACGCCCGCGCCGCCGGACCACTGGACCACCGGGTCGGCGGCGCGTACGCCGGGTCGGTGCAGGCCGCCGCGAGGGCGATCGCCGACCGGTTGAAGCCCGACGGCACCTGGCCGTCGTTCCTGGCCGCCGGTTGGCTGTCGGCCGCCGTGCTCTACCGGCAGGAGCTGTTCTACGAGTCGGCGCGGATCCAGGGCGTGCTGGGTGATCGGCTGCCGCAGATGTCCCCGGCCGACGTGGCCTGGATGGCGTCGGCGCTGGTCCGGGTCGGGGTCAACCCGGAGGACTGGCTGCTGGTCGCCGCCCGCCGCCGGCTGGCCGAGACCCAGCGCAGCGACGGTGGCTGGCCGAGCGAGGACGGCGACACCTTCGACGTGCACACCACGCTGCTGGTCATCCGCGCCGCCCGCTGACCGGTCGGCCGGCGGACCCGACCTGTGGGTGAACCGGCCCGGCGGTCAGCCGCGCAGGTGGCCGTCGCCGGTGACGACGTACTTCGTGGAGGTCAGCTCGGGCAGCCCCATCGGGCCACGGGCGTGCAGCTTCTGGGTGGAGATGCCGATCTCCGCGCCGAAGCCGAACTCGCCGCCGTCGGTGAACCGGGTCGAGGCGTTGACCATCACCGCGGCCGAGTCGACCCGGGCCACGAACTCCCGGGCCGCACCGACCGAGTCGGTGACGATCGCCTCGGTGTGCTGGGTGCCGTACCGCCGGATGTGCTCGACCGCGACGTCGAGCGAGTCGACCACGGCGGCCGAGATCTCCGCGGCCAGGTACTCCGTGCCGTAGTCCTCCTCGGTCGCCGGCACCACCTCGGCCGAGTAGGCCCGGACCCGGTCGTCGCCGTGCACGGTCACCCCGGCGGTGGCGAACGCGGCCAGCATGGCCGGCAGGAACGCGTCCGCGATGTCGGCGTGCACCAGCAGCGACTCGGCGGTGTTGCAGGTCGACAGGCGCTGGGTTTTGGAGTTGAGCACGATGTCGACGGCCTTCGCCACGTCGGCGGCGGCGTCCACGTAGACGTGGCAGTTGCCCACCCCGGTCTCGATCACCGGGACCGTCGACTCCTCGACCACGGTCCGGATCAGCGACGCGCCCCCGCGCGGGATCAGCACGTCGACCAGGCCACGGGCCCGCATCAACTCCTTGACCGAGTCGCGGGACGAGGCGTCGAGGAGCTGGATCGCGTCGGCCGGTAGGCCGGCACCGGTGACCGCGTCCCGCAACACCTCGACCAGGGCGGCGTTCGAGTGTGCCGCCGACGAGGAACCCCGCAGCAGGGCCGCGTTGCCGGACTTGAGGCAGATGCCGGCGGCGTCGACGGTCACGTTCGGCCGCGCCTCGTAGATGATGCCGACCACCCCGAACGGGACCCGGATCTGGCGCAGTTCCAGGCCGTTGGGGAGGGTCGAACCGCGTACCACCTCACCGACCGGGTCGGCGAGCCCGGCCATCTCCCGCAACGCGGCGGCGATGGCGGCCACCCGGTCCGAGGTGAGGCCCAACCGGTCCAGGATCGCCGCGGACAGCCCGGCCGCGCGTCCGGCCGCCAGGTCCGCCTCGTTCGCGGTCAGGATCTCCGGCGTACGGGCGACCAGCGCGTCGGCCATCGCGTGCAGGCCGGCGTCCTTGGCGGTACGGGTCGCGGTGGCGAGCGTGTCCGCCGCCGTACGGGCCCGACGTGCCTGTTCGCTGACGCTAATGTTCGCCGCCGTACGGGCCCGGCGTGCCTGCTCGGTGACGGTCATCTCGAACTCCTTGTTCTTCACAGCAGGACCAGGTCGTCGCGGTGGACGACCTCACGCTCGTACGCCGGGCCGAGGGCGGCGGCGAGTTCGCCGGTGGATCGCCCCAGCAGTCCGGGCAGTTCCACCGCGTCGTAGTTGACCAGCCCACGGGCGACCGGGACGCCGAGGATGTCGACCAGGTCGACCGGGTCACCGGCGGTGAAGGTGCCGTCGACGGCGGTGATGCCGGCCGGCAGCAGCGACTTGCGGCGGGTCACCACGGCCTGCACCGCGCCCGGGTCGAGGTGCAGCCGACCCCGGGGCGAGGTGGCGTGGGCCAACCAGAACAGCCGGGCACCGGGCCGGTGTACGGCCGGGTGGAACAGGGTGCCGACCGACGCCCCCGCCAGCGCCTCGGCGGCGAGCGGGGCGGCGGTGAGCACGACCGGGATCCCGAAGCCGGTGGCGATCCTGGCCGCCTCGACCTTGGTGACCATGCCGCCGGTGCCGACACCGGCCCGCCCGGCCCGGCCGATCGTCACCGTGGCCAGGTCGTCGGTGCTGTGCACCTGTTCGATCCTGGTGGTGCCGGGCTTGGCGGGGTCGCCGGTGTAGAGGGCGTCGACGTCGGAGAGGAGCACCAGCAGGTCGGCCTGGACCAGGGCGGCGACCAGGGCGGCGAGCCGGTCGTTGTCGCCGAACCGGATCTCCTCGGTGGCGACCGTGTCGTTCTCGTTGACGATCGGTACGGCCCGCAGGTCGAGCAGCTTGCGCAGGGTCCGGTACGCGTTGCGGTAGTGCACCCGTCGGGTGACGTCGTCGACGGTGAGCAGGACCTGCCCGACGGTGCGTCCGTGCCGGGCGAAGCTGGCCGCGTACCGGCCGATCAGCAGGCCCTGCCCGACGCTCGCGGCGGCCTGCTGGGTGGCCAGGTCACGCGGTCGGCGGGGCAGCCCCAGCGGGGCGAGACCGGCGGCGATCGCACCGGAGGAGACCAGCACGATCTCCCGCCCGTCCGCCGCCAGCGCGGCGAGTACGTCGGTGAGGGCGTCGACCCGATCGGTGTCGAGTCCGCCGCTGGCGGTGGTCAGCGAGGACGAGCCGACCTTGACCACGATCCGCCGCGCTGCCGTGACTGCTTCACGCACCCGCCCATTCTGCGCGGTTATCGCCGCTGGCCGGCGGTCGGCTCCCATATGCTGGCGATCCGTGACGACGGAAGAGTACGTCGAGGCCGTACTGGCGCTGGTCGAGCGGATCCCGCCGGGACGGGTGATGTCGTACGGGGCGATAGCGGACGCGTTGGCCGACCGGTCCGGGCGCAACTCCGCCCGCCAGATCGGGTCGATCATGAAGCGGCACGGTGGCGGTGTGCCCTGGTACCGGGTGGTGAACTCGGCCGGCCGGCTGCCTCCGGGGCACGAGTCGCGGGCGCGGGCCAGCCTGGTCGCCGAGGGCACCCCGATGCGCGGCGACAAGGTAGACCTGCGCAACGCCGCCTGGTTCCCGCACCACTGAGCCGGCGGACGGCCGGCGGGTAGCCCGGACACCTTCCGGGCGGTCGGAATCGGATCTTCGGAGGGTGGGGCGGACCGCGTACCGCCGTTAGCATTCGGCCCCATGACTGCCTCGCCGGCCGGTACCGGCCTGCCCCGCCGGGTGCATGCCGGCTACGCGCTCGGATCGCTGGCCACCGGAGCGTTCGGCACCGTACCGGGGTTGGTGCTGCTGCCGTACCTGACGGACACGTTGGGCATCGCGGCGGGCATCGCGGCGCTGCTGGTCCTGCTGCCGAAGGCGTGGGACGTCCTGGTGAACCCGGTGGTCGGGCGGATCTCCGACCGGACCCGCTCGCCGTGGGGGCCACGCCGGCCGTTCCTGCTGGTGGGCGGGATGGCGCTGGCGGTGCTGTTCGCGGCGATGTTCGCCGGACCGGTCGGCACCGGCACCGACGCCGGCTGGTACGTCGCGTTCGCCTTCCTGGCCACCGCGACCGCGTTCGCCTTATTCCAGGTGCCGTACGTGGCGATGCCGGCCGAGCTGACCGCCGACTACGAGGAACGTACCCGCCTGATGACCTGGCGGATCGCGGTGCTGGCGGTGGCCATCCTGGTCTCCGGTGCGGTCGCGCCGATGGTGGTCAACGCCGGTGGCTCGGGCATCCCCGGACACCGGTGGATGGGGCTGTTCGTGGCGGTGCTGATCGTCGTCGGTGCGGTGGGCGCCTTCCTCGGCACCCGGCGCACCTCCGCCGGTACGGTCGGCGAGAGTGAGCCGAGCCTGCGGGCCCAGCTCCGGGTCGTCTCGGGTAACCGGCCCTTCCGGTTGCTGCTGGCCTGTTTTGTCATCCAGGCGGCCGGGATCGCGACCGTGCTCGCCGGGGTCAACTACTTCGTCGAGCAGGTCTTGGAGGCGGGCGAGAGCGGCACGACGATCGCGTTCGTGTCGTTTGTCGGACCGGCTCTGCTGGTGATGCCGCTGTGGTCCAGGATCGGGGCCCGGATCGGCAAGCTGCGGGCCTTCGTCCGGGCGTCACTGATCTTCGCCGCGGGGGCGTTGGCGCTGGTCGCCGCGCCGCTCCTGCCGGCCGTCCTGCCGTACCTGGTGATCGTGGTGATCGGGTGCGGGTACGCCGGACTCCAGGTGTTCGCGCTGGCGATGCTCCCGGACTGCATCGCGTACGACACCGCGCGGACCGGCCGTCGCCAGGCGGGGGTGTTCACCGGGGTGTGGACGGCGGGGGAGACGTTCGGGCTGGCCTTCGGGCCGGGCATCTACGGGCTGGTGTTGCAGCTCTTCGGTTACGTCTCGTCGGACACCGGAGTCGCGGCGGCGCAGTCGGACACCGCCCGGCTCGGGGTGCTGCTCGGTTTCACCGTGCTGCCGGCGTTGCTGGTCGGGCTGCCGGTGCTGCTGCTGCGGCGCTACGACCTGACCCCGGCCCGGCTCGCGCAGGCGCAGGCGGGACCGGTGGCCGATCCATCGGTGGCGGTCAGCGAGAGCGGACCGGTCCGGTGAGCGGGTCGGCTGTTACGGTGTCCGCCATGTTCGACGCGCTGCCCCCGCACGGCGTACCCGCTGCCCAGGTGTTGGACGAGATCCGTGGCCTGCGGGCCGCCGACCGGCCGACCCACGGGGGGCGGTTGTTCGCGTACGTCTACGACCCGGCGGTGCCCGGTCTGGACGAGTTGGCGCACTCGGCGTACGCGCTGTCGGCGCACGTGAACGGGCTCGATCCGACCGCGTTCCCGTCCCTGCTGGCGATGGAGAACGCGCTGGTCGGCGCGGCGGCCCGCACGCTCGGCGGTGGTCCGGGCAGCAGCGCGCCGGAGGTGGTCGGCAGTGTCACCGGCGGCGGTACGGAGTCGCTGATCCTGGCGGTGAAGACCGCACGGGACGCCCACCCGGAGATCGGGGCGCCGCGCCTGGTGGTGCCGGTGACCGCGCACGCGGCGTTCGCGAAGGCGGCGCACTACCTCGGGGTGGCGCTCGATCTGGTGCCGGTGTCGCCGAAGACGCTGCGTCCGGATCCGGCCGACGTGGCCGCCGCGATCGGGCCGGAGACGGTCCTGGTGGCGTGTTCCGCGCCGTCGTACGCGCACGGGGTGGTGGATCCGATCTCCGTGATCGCGGAGATCGCGGCGGCGGCCGGGGTGCGGTGCCACGTGGACGCCTGTTTCGGCGGCTGGACGTTGCCGTACCTGCGCCGGCTCGGGGTGGACGTGCCCCCGTTCGACTTCGCCGTACCCGGGGTCACCTCGATCTCGGTCGACCTGCACAAGTACGCCTACGCCCCGAAGGGCGTCTCGGTGTTGCTGCACCGCGACGCGGAGTTGCGCAAGCCGCAGTACTTCGCCTTCGCCGACTGGCCCGGCTACACGATGCTCAACCCGGTGATCTCGTCCACCCGCTCCGGTGGGCCGATCGCGGCGGCGTTCGCCACCCTGCGGCACGTCGGTGACGCGGGTTACCTGGCGCTGGCCCGGACCACTGTGGACGCTGTTCGCGGGCTGGCCGCTGAGGTGACCGCCGTGGACGGGTTGCGGCTGCTGGCCGAGCCGGAGGCGACCGTGGTCTGTTTCGGCACCGAGGACCCCGGTCTCGACCTGTTCGTCCTCGCGGACGAGCTCACCGTCCGTGGTTGGCACACCCAACCCCAGATGGCGTACGGCGACCTCCCGGCCAGCATCCACCTGACCGTCACCGCGTCGGTGGCGCCGAGGGTGGCCGAT
Source organism: Micromonospora sp. NPDC004704 (assembly GCF_053601675.1). Classification (NCBI taxonomy): domain Bacteria; kingdom Bacillati; phylum Actinomycetota; class Actinomycetes; order Micromonosporales; family Micromonosporaceae; genus Micromonospora; species Micromonospora sp. NPDC004704. Next base: position 359,884 of record NZ_JBSGCD010000007.1, read on the forward strand.
TTCGGGGTGGACCTGCGTGCCGCCGCGGCTGCCGCGCGGGCCGCCGGTCCGGTCGAGTTGCCGGCCGAGCTGCTGGCGTTGGCCGGTGCGCTGACCCCGGAGCAGCTCACCCCGGAACTGGTTGCCGGCCTCGCCGCCGGGCTGGGGCTGGGCGGCGGTGCCGAGGGTGCCTCGGATGGGCCGTTGCCGGAACGGGTGGCCGTGGTCAACACCCTGCTCAACGTCGCACCGGTACGCCTGCGTGAGCGGCTCCTGGTGGAGTTCCTCAGCCTGCTGCAACGTCCCACCTACTGACCGTCGTACGCCCGCCGGTCTTCGCCGACGCCTCCCCTCGCAGATTTCCACGGTCGGGACTGCGTTAGCGTCAACGCCCGTCGAAGGATGATCCATCGGACCGTACGGTCGTCCTCCGGCCTCCATCCCGGCTCCGAGAGGCGCATGTGAACATCCTGGAAGCGGTGCTGCTGGGCGCGGTGGAGGGGCTCACCGAGTTCCTGCCGGTATCCAGCACCGGTCACCTCACCATCCTGGAAAAGCTGCTCGGCTACTCCATCGACGACCCCGACATCACCGCGTTCACCGCGATCATCCAGGTCGGTGCGGTGTTCGCGACCCTGCTCTACCTCCGCAAGGACCTGATCCGGATCTTCACCGCCTGGGTGCGCGGGGTGTTCAGCCCGGCGGGTCGGGAGAGTCCGGACTACCGGTTCGGCTGGGCGGTCATCCTCGGTTCGATTCCGATCGGGGTGATCGGGCTGCTGTTCAAGGACCAGATCGAGACCACCCTGCGCAGTCTCTGGTTCGTCGGGTTCGCGTTGATCCTGTGGTCCGGGGTGATGTGGTTCGCCGACCGGGCGGCCACCCAGGTTCGCCACGAGTCGGACGTGACCTGGAAGGACACCCTGATCATCGGTACGGTGCAGTCGCTGGCGCTGATTCCGGGCATCTCCCGGTCGGGCGCGACGATGTCCGCCGGGCTGCTGCGCGACCTGGACCGGGTCACCGTGACCCGGCTGTCGTTCTTCCTCTCCATCCCGGCCCTGATGGCGGCGGGTGCGCTCCAGGTCGTGGACGAGTACGAGAACATCAGCAACGGGGTCGGCTGGCCGGCGACCATCACCGCCACCCTGGTCAGCGGGATCGTGGGTTACCTCGCGGTGGCCTGGCTGCTGAAGTTCATCGCCCGGCACACGTACACGATGTTCATCGTCTATCGGGTGATCCTCGGCACGGTGGTCCTGGTCCTGGTCGGTACGGGGACCATCTCGGCCACCTGACCGATCGGCTGGTTCGTCACGGCGGCCCGGTGTTCGCCCCCTCGGCGGGGCGGATACCGGGCCGCTGCGCTGTGTACGGGTACGAACACATCGACAAACTTATTTCCAGGTCTTTACTGTAAATAGTGTTTACTATAAATTGTTAAGGGCGCCCTGCCGAGTACGAGTAAGGAGCCCTTCGATGCGAAGATCTGCCGCACTGTCGCTGCTGACGGTCGCAGCCCTCATCACCTCCACCCTGGTCGTCGCCGCGCCCGCGCAGGCACACGGCTACATCTCGTCACCACCCAGCCGGCAGGCCAACTGCGCGCAGGGTCGGGTCGCCAACTGTGGACAGATCCAGTGGGAACCGCAGAGCGTCGAAGGTCCGAAGGGGCTGCGCAACTGCCACGCCAACATCGCGCACTTCTCCGTACTCAGTGACGAGAGCCGCAACTGGCCGGCGACCTCGGTCGGCACCTCGCTCACCTTCAACTGGGTGCTCACCGCCCGGCACTCCACCAGCACCTGGGAGTACTACATCGGCAACCAGCGGGTGGCGCTGTTCAACGACAACGGCCGCCAGCCCGGTGCCACCGTCTCGCACCAGGTGAACCTCAGCGGTTTCTCCGGCCGGCAGAAGCTGCTTGCCATCTGGAACATCGCCGACACCGCGAACGCGTTCTACTCCTGCGTCGACCTCCAGATCGGTGGCGGAGGGGGCGGCAACCCCACCCCGCCGCCGAACCCCACCCCGACGCCGACCCGTACGGCAACCCCGCCGCCGAACCCGACGACCCCGCCGCCGGCCGGTGGCACCTGGGCCTCGGGCACCGCGTACCAGGTCGGCGCCACGGTCACCTACGGCGGTGCCAGCTACCGCTGCCGTCAGGCACACACGGCCATCCCCGGTTGGGAGCCGCCGAACGTACCGGCGCTCTGGCAGCGGCTCTGACCCGCACCTGCACCGGCGGGCCCGTACCGGATCCGGTACGGGCCCGCGCACGTCCCATCCCTGCCCGTTGCCCGAGCCGAAAGAGGCGGGACATGGCCCGTTACCGTCGTACGCTGCTCGCCCCGGTTGTGCTGTTGCTGCTCGCCGGCTGCGGCGGCGCGAGCACCGCCCCCGGCGGTTCACCGGCCGGGCCGACCCCCGCGCCGCGGCCGGTGGTCTCCGCGACCGCCACCGGGTCACCGGGACCGTTCAACCCGGCCGACGTGATGTTCCTCCAGATGATGGTGACCCACCACGGTCAGGGCCTGGAGCTGGTCCGGTTGGCCGAGAGCCGGGCCCAGCGCGCCGAGGTACGCACCCTCGCCGCGGCCGTCGACGTCACCCAGACCGAGGAGCAGGAGACGATGCGCGGCTGGCTGCGCAACTGGGGACAGCCGACCGAGGCGGACCCGGCCGACCACGCCCACGCCGACCACGGCGGTCTGCCGGCCACCGGACCCGAACAGATCGCCGCCCTGGGCCGGATCACCGGGGCCGAGTTCGAGACCGCGTTCCTCAACCTGTTCATCGCCCACCAGCACAACGCCGTCGAGATGGCCCGTAACGAGGCGAAGTTCGGGCAGGACCCGGCTGCCCGAGAACTGGCCGGCCGGATCGACCAGTCCCGGACCGCCCAGATCAACCAGATGCTGACGATGCTCGGCTAGTGCCACCGGTCCAACCACTGTGGAGTGTGGGTACCGAACGCGGCGGTGCCCGACCGGAAGATCCCGGTCGGGCACCGCCGCTGTGACTTCGGGCTCAGGCGGCCGGGACGGCGGTGACGGTGAAGGTCGCCGCGTTGTCGGCCGGGTTCGAGTCCGGGGTCTCGGCGTTTCCGTACGGCAGGTGCAGTTGGGCGGTCGCGTCGCCGAGCGGCCCGGCCACGATGTCGGCCTCGGCGGTCAGCGGGACGTCGAAGGTCCGTACCTCACCGGGCATGAACTCGCCGCCCGGCACCACGCAGCGCGCGAACGGGCAGAAGACGCCCTCGCCGGTCCGGACACCCTCCGGCAGGCCGAGCTGCACCTGGAGCTCGTCGTGCGGCGCGTCGCTGCGGTAGCCGACCGTGACCGACACCTGACCGGCGTAGCCGCCGTCGGCCTGCTGGTTCAGCACGGCCGGACCGACCCGGACCGAGCCGTCGGCCACCGTGTCCTGCACGTACGGCCGGGGGTGGAGCACCGAACCGGTGGTGGAGCGGAACAGGGCGGAGAACGCCTCGCCACCGCGTACCGGGACCGAGTCGACCGAGACGTCCACCCGACCGCCGGTGGCCACCATCGGGTAACGGCGGGCGTCGGTCAGGACCTCGAACTCGGCGTAGACGGTCCGCCGCTCGCCGGGCTCGAACCGGTCGATCGTGCAGTTGACCGTGCGACGGGGTCCGTCGTTCAGCGGGAAGCACGGCCCCTCGGGCAGCAGGCTGGTGAAGGAGCCGCCGACCGGCTCGGTGACGGTGACGACGGGCAGGACGTCCGCGGTGCCGCGGAGGGTGATCGTGATCGGCAGCGTGCCACGGTAACCACGCTCGGTCGGCTGGAGAACCAGGTTGCCGACGGAGACGGACGAGCCGTGGTTTCTGTTTCCGGCCGAGGCGGCGCCGGCCGGGGCGAGGGCCACCAGCAACGCGGCGGTGCCGAGCGCACCGACGAGCAGACGACGACGCATTGAGACGGACATTGTTCCTCCAGATTGTTCCCCGTGTGCCGTGGCGCTTTCTGTCCCGGCATCGAACAAGACACGTCCCATTCCGTATTCGGGTTGCGGTACTTTTCTGTCCGCGAAACGACAAGGATGACCGACAACCGATCCCGACCGGAACGCGTCAAGGGTCGGCGCCGATCGGACCCGGCAACGACAATGGCCCGCACCCGGAAATCCGGGCACGGGCCATGCGCCCTCGGGTCAGCGGTACTGGAACTCGATCCGGTCGTTGTTGCCGCTGGAATCCGGTACGACCCACTCCCTGCCGTCGACCCGGTCCACATTGCTCAGGTGGACCGTGGCGGTGCCGCTGTCGCCCTGCGCGCTGCTCATCAGCCCGAGCACCAGCGTCCGTTCCTCACCGGCCTTCAGCGGCTTGAGTTCGCAGAACAGTGCCGCGGCCGGCACCGACGAGGTGTTGCTCACCTTGGTGCAGGAAGACCAGCCGGCGCCTTCGTGCCGCATCACGCCCTGACTGAACCAAAGATCCAGCCGTACGGTCTTCGAGGTGGAGGGACCGTCGTTACGGATCTTGACGGTCACCGAGCCGTACCGCCATCCCGAGATGACGTCCTCGGGATGTTCGACGAAGACCACGTCCGTGGCGCTGACCGGCCACAGGTCGATGAATGTCGGATTCGGACCGAATGCCTCCGGTCCGGCCTTCTGCTCGAACTCCCTGCCATTCCAGGCGTAGCTCCGCCACTGTTTCTGCGACCACGCGTTCGGGATTTCGCAGCACGTCGGAATATCGCCCACCTGGACCCGTACCGTTCCGGTGGGGTCGTATTTCACATCGGCCAGCCATTCTATTCCGGCACCCACCCGGACAACCTGGCCGAGGGTGACCACCTTTCCGGTGGCGTCCCGGTCGAACACCACCACCTGCTGTGTCGTCCCGCCCTCGGTGAGCGGGCAGGTCAGCAGGGCGATCGACTCGGCGGCCCCGTCCTGGTCCACGTCGCCGTGGACGAGCGTGGCCAGCGCCGGGTGCTTCATCTTCGGGTCGTCCTCCAGCCGGACGTTCCTGGTGACGCACCACTCGGGGGCGGTCGACTGCCACGCCGGCAGGGTCACCCGGGCCTTCAGCAGGTCCGCCCGGCTGATCTCACCGTCCGGTGGCGGTGGGGTGGCCGACGCCGACGGGGTCGCCGACGGGGTCGGACTGGTCGACGGGGTGGGGCTGGTGGTCGGTTCGTCGGTCGCGGCGGGTCCGGGGGGCGGTGCGGAGTTGCGGTTCAGCGCCGCGTACCCGGCGACCGGGCCGATGACGAGGACCAGGGCGAGGGCGAGGCCGGTGGTGGTCGCGACCCGTCGGCGGTGCCGGACGGTGGTGCGTACGGCGTCCGGGCCGGGTGGGGTGATCTGGTCGAGCAGTCCGGTACGGAAGGCGGCGAACTCGGCGTCCAGCGCGAAGTCGTCGTACGCGAGGTCGTCGGTGTC